>NZ_JADEUF010000051.1 GCF_015163655.1 Xenorhabdus griffiniae
CGCTCTTCGGGCGGTGAGCGGGACAGCAGGGCCGCCCGGCGAATTTCGCATAATCTCCCTGCATTATGTTAAATGGGCTTTGGGCGGCCAGTACACACGGGTTGGGGACACAGGGGCCGCCGCCGCCCATTGCCCATTTACCCCCGCAGACGCTGATGCCGACGGGCAGTCCGGCCACGGTCTGCCCCTGCACCGTACCCCGACGGACTCAACGGGGAGGATCGGACTGTCCCGTGCCCTGTGACGTCGGTTTGGCCTCAGACTCGCCACTGGCTCTGCCTGAACCGTTCTCTGGCGGTTCGGTATGGCAGTCGGCGTCCGGTTGGGTTTGGGGGGCACGCTCTGCCGGATGGGTCTGGCTGTGCATCTGCTTGAGCTGTTTGATGGCGACTCGCGTATAGACCTGGGTCGTGTTGATTTTCTCATGCCCCAGCATCGCCTGGATATGACGGATATCCGCGCCGTTGTCCAGCATCTGCGTCGCCATGGAGTGCCGGAACAGGTGGCAGGCACCCGGTTTGTCAAGCTGTGCCTGCTCCCGGATGGCTTCGGCAGCGATTTGCGTTAACATCCCCGGACTGATGGGTTTGCCCCATTTCGTAACGAACAGGTGTCCACTGTCATCACGCAGTGTTAACCGTGGCCGCGCATCTGCAACGTAACGGTCTACCCAGTCCAGCGCCCGCTCCCCGATGGGGATCACCCTGTCTTTGTGGCCTTTGCCTTGTCGTACCATCACCGCACCCCGTCCGAAGTCAATATCATTCAGCCGCAGATTGCGCAGCTCCCCGCGCCGGATTCCCCTGGAGTTTTGTTACCGCTTCTGCAGCATCGACAGCCATGTTATTGACACGTTTCGCTGCGCCAATAGCCATATCCGTCGCACGAAATTTATCAGCATTCTGCCGGGCGTTCTCTGTCACAGCCTGTAAGTTTTCTGCGGCTTTTGTCTGACCGGTCATAGCTAATATAGCGGCGCGTTCTTCTGCATCGGCATTCACAGAATTTATCATACCCGTGTCAAAGTAATCTCTTATCTGCGACCAAAGTCCTTTTTCTTCTTTGGTTTCCGGTAGTATTACTGCATTAGCTTCATGCGGCGGATTGGCTGCCCGTGGTGCCTGACCGACAATTTTACCGATGGTATTGCCTTCCCCGGTCGGGCTGTCATCCCGTACCTTTTGTGGTAACGGGGAGTTTGGTTTGGGCGGTTTACTAGGGGTATCAGGCGCTTTCGGGCTGGTCGACTCTTCTGCCTGAGTAGCCGCTTTGCTGTCTGCTCTGGTTCCGTTGTTTTCTACCATGGTTTCCTTCTTTATTCCCCGTTCATCCAAAATTTATCCCCGTGGCGCAACACCAGTTTGTTACCGGCCCGTACCGTTTTAGTATGCTCCTGTGGATGGCATTTACCGCCTACCGTGCCGCTTTTAACGCCATTGGCTACGCTAGGCTGGTCACCCAAGGTGGTGGGCACAAAACTGTGGGCAAACACCACCACGGGTTTGCCATTGGTACGCACGGTTTTCTCCGGGGCTGAGCTGTCCGCCAGTTTTGCTACGACCGGGTAGGGAATACCGCTCGCATCCGCTAACAGCGTTTTAGCCTGTTTGGTTATTGCTTCCTGTCCCTGTTCTAACCGCGTTTTTCCTTCCTGCAATATTGTGAGGGGTTTTTTCTCTTTTTCTGATACTGTCTGTCTCCTTGAAGTCATGCCGATGGAATATAAAATGGCAATGGGCTTAACAGGGACTTCGTCATATTCAGCAGGCAAGGTACGCTTATTCAGCGCACCTATTTTTCCCGTTTGACCATAAGCTGAAAATAGAGGGCTTCCTGTTTTGAATAAGGCAAAAATGTCCGGTTACGCCAGAATAAATTGTCCTGTTCGTGATAAAAAATCTGCCGAAAATAATAAGGAGTGGACAATTAAAAACCAAATAAAATCAAGTGGAGGGAAAAAGGCGCGTTGTACAATCACAGTGTAAAAAGTTAAAAACATTGCCGTTGGAAAATAAATTTTCGCCAGATTTACTCTGGTGAGTGCATCATACTGAGTGATTTTGTGCCAAAATCGAGGGTATTTTTATAACAGAATGAATTACAAATAAAAAATAGTTTTGATTTTTAGAACACCCATGATCATTTCTATTTTGTGAACTTATTCACAAAAAGGTTATTTTGAAAAAATAGCTTTTTCATTCAGTTTGGCAGGACATTATCAGCGAATAAACCAAAGTTAAATACCGAATGAAAATTAGCACGAACCTGATTTGAACCAGCGACAGCAAGCATATGAAATAAATTCAACTAATATTCTTTTAATGTGGTCTGCGGTAATACAGTTTATCAGCAAGAAACCCGTGCCAATGGTGAATTGGCACGGATTAATTTATCGAAAATCCTTAGATCTTATTCTGCAATGAAATTTGCTTAAATATAGATTTGAGGGGCTTGTCATAAGACTAATTCCTGCATATTGTCTACATTTTCAATGAACTCATCGTCGTGAGAAATAAGTACCATCGCTCCTGTATAATCATGTAGTGCTTTTTGCAGCAGCTCACGTGATTCAATATCCAGATGATTATCTGGTTCATCCAATAACAGCAGGGCAGGTGCATATGGCCCGCAAAACAGGCAAGCCAGCGCGACTTTAAGTTGTTCTCCTCCACTGAGATAACTGACAGGTTTCAAAGCCTCCTCACCGCGAATACGCAATTGTGCTAACCGAGTACGGTAACGATCTTCTGTCCAGCTTGGTGACTGTAATTGAAAGTTATGTAGCGCGGATTGGTTTTTATCCAGGAACGAAAAATGTTGATCCATCAGATTGTGTGAAAGAGTGATACGACAGATACCCTGCTTCGGAACTAGTAAACCTGCCATTACCTTTAATAAGGTGGATTTTCCGCTGCCATTTTTACCTGTGATAGCGAGGCGATCACCATTATTAATGGTTAAACTGATGGGAGTGTCGGAGCCAAAGGGCAGAATGACATCCTGAAGGTAAAGTAACGGAGAAGTTGCTGCTTGTGGAGTTGCAACAGCGATTGACAGTGGATCGATAATTTCGAGTTTTGTTCTGGCTTCTGCGGCTAATGAAGAGCTGCGTTGTAATCGCTCTTCATTCTGTTTTGCTATCCGTGATAATGTTGCTTCTGAGCGTCCTAATGCGTGATCAAGAAGTATTTTAGCCTGATTGGCATTTTCCCGCCGTTGCTTACCCTGACTTTGCCTTTTGCTGGTTTTCTCACGATCTTTTTGCTTATCACGTAAGGCTTGTTTTAGGCTTTTTCTGGTTTGATCCACCTCACGTTGAATACCCAGCCGTAGTTGCTCTTTACTTTCCAGCCAGGTTTCCCATCCTCCGATACTGCGGGATAACCCTAATCCGCTGAGTTCGTAAACAACCGATACATGCTGTAATAGTTGGGTATCATGGGTAATCAACAGAACTCCGCCATCAAAAGCACTTAACCACTGAGCCAGCCAAAGGCGGCCTTGTCGGTCAAGGTGATTGCTTGGTTCATCCAGAATCATAAAACCTGCACCTTGACATTTCAGCGCCAGTAACTTGATCCGTGTTTGTTCTCCTCCGCTCAAGGAGCTAAAAGGTTGATTTAATACGCTTGGTTTGAGTTCACCTTCTGCCAATAAAGACTCAGTTTGAAATTGCCAGTCCCAGTTTCCTTCCATAACATCAAAATCTGTTTCATCACCAACTCCTGCCAGGACACGTTCATTGGCATTCATGATTTTGGTTAATCCCAGCAGATCCGCGACATTACCGGAAAAAGGTGTTAAACCTTGTGATAAATAACCCACCTCACAAAAGTGTTTTACACTACCTTCTGTGGGAAGGATCTGCCGTGCCAGTATTGATGCCAGCCAGGATTTACCAATACCATTGCGCCCAACTAATGCATGTTGTCCTGCGTTTAAAAATATGTCGATACCAGAAAATAGGGGGGGTGTTTCACCAGAAAATTGATAGGCGATTTGCCGTGCTTCAACCAATGATTGAACATCATTTAGCATAAACCGTGCTTCCTTAATGTTTAAAATAGTCATTTCAAGCTATTTGTAGGTTAATTTCAGACACTGTTTACAGCTTGTTTTCACATGATTTGTTTTTTCCAGAGAGGTAATTGGTAATAAAAAGCGATATCACTTTGCATGAAATACAAATTTGCGGCTTAAACTCATTCTAATGTAACCTGCAAGGGATAGTTACTTAAGTTGAAAAATAGACGGTAAGAAAAGCGATTATGGAAAAAAAACATCTGCATATTGCAGCAGGTATTATTAAAAATAGCAATGATGAAATTTTTATCACTCAGCGTAGGGCTGATTCACATATGGGCGGTTTTTGGGAGTTTCCCGGAGGAAAACTTGAACAGGGGGAAACATCTGAACAAGCATTGATTAGAGAATTAAAGGAAGAAGTTGGGATCACAGTAACGCATTGTGAATTAATTGACACCATCAAACATGAGTTTCCTGATAGAAATATCACCCTTGATTTTTTCCTGGTTGATAAATGGGAAGATGAGCCGTTTGGTAAAGAAGGGCAACCTTCCCGTTGGGTTTTACAATCAGAATTAATTGCTGATGAATTTCCTCCAGCAAACCGCAGTATTGTTGGTTTTTTAACCCGAACTGGTTCATGCTAAAGGATTTTTAATTAATTAGGGTAAGTTAAATCATTCAATATAAGCGGCGCTAAATAAAACGGGTACCTTCAAGATGCGTGTGATTTCTCCCCGCGAAGCGGGGGAGAAATCAGGTTTCATAGCGTGTTGTAAATTGCAACTTGAAGTTTAATGCGTATATTGTTCAGGCTGTTCGCTCCAGCTATCATTTTCTGCACTGTCACTTTGGCTTGCTATTCGTTTTTCTTCACTGGCCCATTCACCCAAGTCGATTAATTGGCAACGTTTACTGCAAAATGGGCGATATGGGCTAATTTCGCCCCATACTACCGTGTTGCCACACGTTGGGCATTCGACAGTCAATACTTCAGACATAATACTTTCTCCCGCTTGATTTGAAGGTCATACCTTCCATTTTCACCTTGCAGCTTTTTTAATTCATTGTTTCAGTTATGTATTTATAAATTCAGAGTGATATAAATACAGAATGAGTCATGCTATTGGGAATTTATCCCTTTAATGTCGTGCTGCAACTCGAAATTTATTGGGCCCATGTTAACAGCAGGCCAATTCAAATGACAAATGGGCAGGTACAACACCATGCTCACTATCCATTGGTAAAAAACGGATGGCAAAACGTGTCTTGTAGCCGGAGACTTGTGGGTAAACCAATGTATCTGGCACCACATCCAATTTTAATCTCAATAAATCGGCTTCATCGGCATTCCCCTGATAAAATCCGTTATGGCTAATTTTGGGGGTGAAAGCAGAGGAGTGGCGTATGAGTTCCAGAATGCTTTCCAGGGCTTGCTGTAACGGACGAAGGCTGTCCAACCAGGCTGTGACGGATTTATCCCTGACAGATTGTGGTAAATGCAGCCACAGGTGCAATGTTGGCAAGTCAAAACTACAACATCCTCCAGGGATGTTGAGACGTTGACGTACCATGCTGATAATACGATCTTCTTTGATAAATTGATTAAGCCGTGGCGCTTGGTTCAAGGCAATACTGCGTTCTTTAAGTTGCTCTGTCAAACTATGGATCATAGCCGTATCGGCATTCGGGGCGCCGAGCCATTGTTTTAATTTCGCCTGTTGGCGATCCAACTCTTTCAATAACTCAGAGCGGACTTCACCGCGTTCCATGATCTCAATTAATTCAGCAATTGTACGGAAAAACGAAAGGCTACTCGCCTGAGAATGCAGATGACGTTGTTTTTCCAACTGTTGCAGTGAAGACTCAATCCTCAACCATGAACGCATTTTTTCATTGAGTGGATGTTCAAAAATAATAGTGGATGGTGCATCACTCATTACGGTTTTCCTGTCTGACTGATTTTGCTTGTTTTAAATACTGCTGATGTAGTTCGGCCACACGAGAGGTAATATCCTGTTCACTGTTGTGGTTAACGATGACATCATCTGCTTTTTCCAGTCTGTCCTGACGGCTGGCTTGTGCAGCCAGAATATTTTCTACTTGCTCACGGTTTATTCCATCACGAGCCATGGTTCGGGTAATCTGTACTTCAACTGGGATATCAACAACTAAAACACGATCTGCCAAATGTATTAAATTGTTTTCAATGAGTAAAGGAACGACCCAGATGACATACGGGGCTGTCACTTGGTTTAATTGCCGCTGTGTTTCTGTTTGGATTAGTGGATGTAAAAGTGCATTGAGCCACTGTTTCTCTTCTGGGGCAGCAAAAATTTTTTGGCGCAACATTGCGCGATTAAGGCTGCCATTGGGCAATAATATATCGACCCCAAAGCGCGCTATGATGGCTTGTAGTGCGGGAGTGCCAGGAGCGACAACTTCTCTGGCGATAATATCTGCATCAACAAGCGGGACACCAAGGGATGAAAATACATTAGAGATAGTCGTTTTACCGCTACCAATTCCACCCGTAAGTGCAACAATATAAGTCATTCTATCCCTTTAAATATCTCTGATAGCATAATCAAATTGTAACTCAAGGGAAGCTAATGGGCTATAAACAAACGCGTACAATTCCTGCTTTTGCAGCTTTGGAAAAAGATAACGAAACATGTAAAAACTTTGTTAGGTTAATATTGCACCTAATTGAAAAATAGGCAGATACATAGCCAGTAATAATAAACCGACAATTAAGGCCATTATTAACATTAACAAAGGTTCTAATGATTGAACCAAACTATCAGCAAGGTTGATTGATTTTTCTTGATACCACTCTGCGAGATTGAATAGAAATAATTCTAATTCTCCAGATTCTTCGCCTATCATGACAAATTGTTGGCATAACGCAGGGAAATAGGCTGTTTGCTTTAATGCGTTACTCATGGGAGTGCCTTGTTGAATTTGTCTGTGCAAGTTTTTCACACCAGCGATAAAAACAGGATGCTGGGTTGCACTGAGGGCACATTCAAGCCCTGTCATTAGAGTTAACCCTGCTTTCTGTGTCATAAACAGAATATGAAATATTTGATTAGTCTGTTGATAAATTATGAGTTGCCTGAAAATAGGGAGTCTCAGGAAGAACATTTTTTCTTTTGCTTTAAGAATGGGAAAACGGTGACGTAGCCATAGATAGCTGCTTAATAATATAAATATTACTAACAGTATTGATACGCCATGGTGGATCAATAAATCAGAACCGGATAGAACCCATTGGGTTAACAAGGGTAGGGTAGCATTTAGCGAAGAATAGACTTGCCGAAATTCTGGCAGAACAAAAATCAACATCAGAATAATAACCAAAAAGCTCACAAAAGCGACTATCAAGGGATAGTGATAAGCTTTTTGAATTTTCTTCCTTAACCTATTCTGTTGTTCCAATCGATCAATGATTAATTGGCAGCAGTTTTCAAGCTGGCCGGTTTGTTCTCCGACTGCGATAAGTTGGCAAAACAAGGGAGAAAATAACTTCGGATAGTGTTCGAGAGTTGTGGAGAATGCCTCTCCTTGACGAATTTTCTGAATTATATCTGCCAATACACATCGCCAGAGAGCATATTTGCACTCTTGACGTAAAATAGTCAGTCCCTTGAGTAAAGGGATGCCCGAAGTCAGTAATGTGCTTAGCTGGTGAATAAAATGCAGGCGATAGGCAATTTCTTTTTTGCTGTAATAAATAATTTTTTTACACTCAATGGAATAGGGTTGAAGATCAAGATGGCTGAGGTATTGAAATACACTTTTTTTACTGTGCCCAATACTCTCCCCTGTCATGGCTTTTCCGTGCTTGTTTATTGCCTGCCATTGGTAAATATATTCTATTTTCATACTGTCTCATGGCCTGTAATCTGATAAATTTCTTCAAGCGTGGTTATTCCTGTTTCTGCTAATGCCAGTCCTGCTGAAAAAAGTGTTATATTTTGTTGTGAGGCAAGTAAATGTGAGAGGTTGGCATTAGAACACTCAGACAAGGCTTGCTGGAGTTCAGGTTTAATTTCGAGAAATTCATATATGGCTGTTCTACCGTAATAGCCAGAAAAACAGTGATCACAACCGACCGCATTCCATTTTTTTATAGATGTTGAACCAGTAATATTAGGGATCACTGTAGGTATACTGTCTTGTTGTCGGCAATGGGGACAAAGCTTACGAACCAGTCGCTGTGCGATAATCAATTTCACACATGAGGCGGTGGTATAGCCAGAAATTCCCAGATTATGCAGGCGAGATAACGTATCAATAGTGGAATTGGTATGCAGAGTTGATAAAACCAAGTGGCCTGTTTGAGCTGCTTTCATTGATATTTCAGCGGTTTCATTGTCACGGATCTCACCAACCATAATGATATCGGGATCTTGTCGTAATAATGCTCTGAGGACTTTGGCAAAATCGAGACCAATCTTGTTATTAACAGGCGTTTGGTTGATGCCATTTAAAGGAATTTCGACAGGATCTTCGACACTACAGATATTCTTTTGAGCCTGGTTTAAATATTGCAGGCAGCTATACAGTGTGACAGTCTTCCCGCTGCCGGTCGGTCCAGTGACTAAAATCATCCCTTGTGGTAAATGGAGTTTCTGTTTTAAAAGTTGTAATTGTGGTTCGGGCAATCCTAATTGTTCCAGAGATAGCTGATGGATGGTATTTAAAATACGCAGGACTATTTTTTCCCCATATAATGTGGGTAGTGTTGAGATACGAATTGCATAACTGTTTTTGTTGTCACTCCAGTCAAACTGTCCATCTTGTGGCTGGCGTTTTTCAGCGATATTGAGCTTTGCCATGATTTTTAAACGAGCAGGAATACTCGCATTCATTTGAGAGGGTGGCGCTTGCATGGTATGCAATGTACCATCAACTCGAATACGTATTTGATAGCCACGCTGAGATGGCTCAAAGTGAATATCTGAAGCTCTTTTTTGTATTGAAGTTAATATCGTCTGGTTAATTAATTGGATAACTGGTGTGCCTATTTCATCATCATGGGAATTATTGGTTTGTATTGCATCATGATAATGAACATAACTGTTATCAAGGCGATCTATACGGTATGGTTCCTCTTCATCATTTTCTGAGCAGTAATTTTTGGCTGATATTAATGAATTTTCTTCTGTCAACATAGATTCTATTTTTGCTTGTGGCCAAATATCGACATTAACGATTAAGCCTGAAATAAATCTTAGTGCGGAAATGAAATCCTCATTAGGTGATTTACTACAGGCAATTGTGATTGTATGGATATCTTTTTTTATGATAATGGCCTGATATCGTTGACACAGTTCTTTTATTTCTTTTTCCATTAAGCAGCAATCCTTATTTGTCATTATCTTTATTTCTTTAATATTGGCGTGACTTAATTGTTTTCTCTTCAATTTAAATCTTGTCAGGAATGAAAGTGGGAAGTTAAAATTTCAAGGTTTCCTGGCATTTTAGTTTTAACGATTCATTTTCAGATTCACAAATCGCTTTCCATTGAGTGAAACCAGTCTTCGTATCTTGAATAGGTTTTAACGTGGCATGGAGTCCATTCAGGTTTTGCTGGCCTACTATTGTTATCTCCCCCTCTTTTACTGATATGGTGCTGATATAGCGGCTATTGTGGCCAGATGGAATGGAGGGATGACCAGAGTGGCAATCTTTGTAATTTTCAGCTTCGAAGCGACACAGCTCCACACCAGATTTATAAGGCACAATAGCTTGTAGCATGTCGGTTAATGCGGCTTTTTGGATATATCCCTGATAGCTGGGAATAGCAATTGCGCCAAGAATAGACACGATAGCCATAACAACCATCACTTCAATTAATGTAAATCCTTGTTGTTTCATTTTTTCTCCTTATATACGCATTAAACTTTAAGTTGCAATCTGTTGGGTATCGGCGCCAATAATCATGGAGAAAAAAGAGAAAAATAAAATATGGTTAATAAAAATCATGAAGCCGGCTCGAAAAAATAATTTTATGTTACATTTTTTTGCACAAATTTTTCGAGTCTGTCCGTAAAGTAAGAAATCACCTGATATATTGGCCGATTAAAGGTGCTAACATGCTAACTGGTTACACTTTAAGCCAGAGTATTACGTTTAATGAAGCTGATTGATGTTGGCCATATTGGAATGGTGATTTTGGCAAAGTGATATTAAATATTAAGGGGGGAGGTAAAAGAATGAAGCTGCATGAAGGGTGGATTGATGGTGCGAGAAAGGTTGTTTCCCCGCACTGTGATCTGCGCCCAGAAGGAGAAACACCAGCATTATTGGTTATTCATAACATCAGCTTACCTCCTGGCAAGTTTGGTGGCCCTTATATTGATCAATTATTTATGGGAACTTTAGATCCTAAAGCTGATCCTTTTTTTGATGAAATTAAGCATTTACGTGTTTCTGCCCACTGCTTAATCCGGCGTGATGGTGAGATTGTACAATATGTTCCTTTCAATAAAAGAGCTTGGCATGCTGGCGTTTCCTGCTACTGTGACCGTGAAAAATGTAATGATTTTTCGATAGGCATTGAACTGGAAGGCACAGATTATGAGGAATTTACTGAAATTCAGTACACTCAATTAGCGGAAGTTACTGAGCTACTTATTAGCCAATATCCTGATATTCGTGACAATATTACAGGACACAGCGATATCGCGCCGGGAAGGAAAACTGATCCTGGGCCTTATTTTTATTGGGAACATTACCGTCAATTATTGAAGGAGCGAGTTGGATGACTCTCTTTATTCTATTGCTAATACTGGCATGGGAACGTGTTTTTAAGATGAGGGATCACTGGCAACTGGAACGCTATTTAGCCCCAGCTTTTGCCAGACTCAAGTCACATTCACTATGGGGTAGCTTGGGCATGACCTTTCTGGTCGCTTTATTGACATGGAAGTTGATTGATATTTCTAGCTCTGTTGTTTTTGGTATTCTCGCGATTGTGCTGGGTATCATAATTAGTCTGTTATGTATTGGGGCAGGCAGATTGCGGCATGATTACCGTGGATATCTCCAGGCAGTGCGTCAGGATGATTTTGGACAGCAGAAAAAGTATCTTGCTCGTCTGACGATGATTCAGGGCACATTACCTGACACCACAAAAGAAGAGCGATTACGCGAGATACAAAATTCATTGATTTGGATAAATTTCCGTTATTATCTTGCCCCTATTTTTTGGCTGGCTGTATTGGGTAAATTCGGTCCGGCGGTTTTGATGGGATATGGTTGCCTCAGAGCTTATCAAAGTTGGTTGGCCCAGCACGCGACGGCGGTGCAGAGAGCACAATCTGGTGTTGACGGCATACTGCATTGGCTGGATTGGCTTCCTGCACGTTTGGCTGGTATTGCTTATGCTTTGTTAGGACATGGAGAGAAAGCTTTGCCAGCCTGGATTGCTTCACTCACTGATTTTCGATCATCACAATACAAGGTCGTTAGTCAATTAGCACAATTCGCATTAAGTAAAGAACCCCATCTTGACCCGATAGAAACGCCTGTCGCTGCTGTAACGTTAGCGAAAAAAGCGACCTTTACTATCGTAATTATTGTCGCACTATTGACGATTTATGGGGCCTTAGTTTGATAAACAAGAAAGATAGAGGGCTGTTTGAGTAATTGTATGCCCTTTATCTTTTTGGTATATACGTTTAAAAAACGTTAAATCTCCCTAATAATTCTCATCTCACAATCCTCTTTGGTTATAATTTTCTAATAAAATTTAAAATCTTTTGTTAAAATTTGCAGATTTTTATGATTTAGCCCAAGGTCTTTATAGACAGCTAGTGAATACTTTGTTACTTTAAGACCCTGTATTCTAAATTGGTATTACCAATTGACTTTGACCTGCTAACTAGGGTTTAATGGCTAAGATTTAGTCAGCAAGGCTTAGTTGAATAAGGCATAGTCCAAAGCAACATTTACTTATTGAATGGCTTACCGCAGATATGGCCTATAGCAAGATTCGCCAACCAAAGTTATCAGATGTGATTGAGCAACGTCTTGAACAGCTCATTCTCGAAGGCTCGCTACGCCCGGGAGAAAAACTGCTGCCTGAGCGTGAGCTGGCAAAGCAGTTTGAAGTATCACGTCCTTCATTGCGCGAAGCCATTCAAAAATTGGAAGCCAAAGGCTTTCTTTTCCGTCGTCAAGGGGGCGGAACTTTTGTACAGAACAATCTGTGGCAAAGTTTCAGCGACCCACTTGCCCAACTTATTGCAGAGAATCAAGAATCCCAGTTCGATCTCCTTGAAGCACGCCATGCGTTAGAGGGGATTGCTGCTTATTATGCAGCGCTTAGAGGAACTGATGAGGATTTCCAACGCATTGAGCAAAGCCATCTTGCCATTCAAGAAGCGCAACAAAGTGGTGATGTGAATGCGGAATCTGATGCTGTCTTGCAATACCAACTTGTTGTCACGGAAGCTGCCCATAATGTGGTATTGCTACATTTATTGCGCTGTATGATCCCAATGTTAGAACAAAATATCAGGCGCAATTTTGAAGTCATTTATACCCGTAAAGAGATGTTGGCAGCGGTTAGTGACCATAGAGCTGAAATTTTTCGTTCTATCATGGCGAGAGAACCGGAAAAAGCCCGTGAGGCTTCTCATCGCCATTTGGCTTTTATTGAAGAAGTTTTATTGGATCTGACTCGTGAACGCACTCGTCGTGAGCGTTCATTGAGGCGGCTCCAGCAACATCAGGAATAAGAGCCTGTCCCTTAGGGCGTCGTAGACAAATCACATTCCCGAATGGGGTAGGTTCTAACTTAACTGTACAGATCTTGACTGCTGCGTTTGTACAGTTGTCAACTCTTTATCAAGAGTTTTAGCGGCAATATATAGCAGGGCCTATCTTCCGGTCATAACAGGCAGTTTCGTCAAAAGGTATGACCAGAAGATAGGCTCCAATAACCATTAGAAATAGATAACAGATAAGGAATACACCATGTCAGATATTTTGAAAAATGACGTGGATCCGATCGAAACTCGCGATTGGTTACAGGCGATCGAATCGGTCATCCGTGAAGAAGGTGTTGAGCGCGCTCAATTCCTGATTGATCAGGTTTTGAGTGAAGCTCGTAAAGGTGGCGTTAACGTTGCTGCAGGTACTGCAAGCCGTGATTACATCAACACTATTCCTGTTGAGGATGAGCCTGCTTACCCTGGCAACCTGGATTTAGAGCGCCGAATCCGCTCTGCTATTCGCTGGAATGCGGTGATGACTGTTCTGCGTGCATCTAAAAAAGATCTGGAATTGGGTGGTCACATGGCTTCATTCCAGTCTTCCGCAACTGTTTATGAAGTTTGTTTTAACCACTTCTTCCGTGCTCGTAACGAAAACGATGGTGGTGACTTGGTATACTTCCAGGGCCACATTTCTCCAGGCGTTTACGCCCGTGCATTCCTTGAAGGCCGTCTGACTGAAGAGCAGATGAATAATTTCCGTCAAGAAATCGGCGGTAATGGCTTGTCTTCTTACCCACATCCAAAATTGATGCCTGACTTCTGGCAGTTCCCAACTGTTTCAATGGGGCTGGGGCCAATTTCTGCTATTTATCAGGCTAAGTTCCTTAAATATCTGGAAAATCGTGGTCTGAAAGATACCTCTAAACAAACCGTTTACGCTTTCCTGGGCGACGGTGAAATGGATGAGCCAGAATCTAAAGGTGCGATCACTATCGCAACTCGTGAAAAACTGGATAACCTGGTATTTATCATCAACTGTAACTTGCAGCGCCTGGATGGCCCAGTAACCGGTAACGGCAAAATTGTTAACGAACTGGAAGGTATCTTCGACGGCGCTGGCTGGCAGGTACTGAAAGTCCTGTGGGGTGAGCGTTGGGACGAACTGCTGCGTAAAGATACCAGCGGTAAACTGGTTCAACTGATGAACGAAACGCTGGACGGTGACTATCAGACATTTAAGTCTAAAGATGGCGCTTATGTTCGTGAACACTTCTTCGGTCGTTACCCGGAAACTGCTGCATTAGTCAAAGATATGACTGATGACGAAATTTGGGCTCTGAACCGTGGTGGTCACGATCCGAAGAAAGTTTACGCTGCACTGAAAAAAGCACAGGATACCACTGGCAAACCAACTGTAATCTTGGCTCAGACCATTAAAGGTTACGGTATGGGTGATACCGCTGAAGGTAAGAACATTGCTCACCAGGTTAAGAAAATGAACATGGAAGGCGTTCGTCAGTTCCGTGATCGTTTCAATGTGCCTGTCGCTGATGAGCAGATCGAAAACTTGCCATACGTAACTTTCGACAAAGATTCTGAAGAATCTAAATATCTGCATGAGCGTCGTAACGCACTGGATGGTTATGTACCAAGCCGTCGCGTTAACTTTGACGAGAAATTGGAAATCCCAGCACTGGAAGAATTCAGCTCGCTGCTGGAAGAACAATCCAAAGAAATTTCTACCACTATCGCTTTCGTTCGTGCACTGAACGTCATGCTGAAGAACAAGTCAATCAAAGATCGTCTGGTTCCAATTATTGCTGACGAAGCACGTACTTTCGGTATGGAAGGTCTGTTCCGTCAAATCGGTATCTACAGCCCTAATGGTCAGCAGTATACTCCGCAAGACCGTGAGCAAGTTGCATACTATAAAGAAGACGCAAAAGGTCAGATCCTGCAAGAAGGTATCAACGAACTGGGCGCTGCTTCATCTTGGCTGGCTGCTGCAACTTCTTACAGCACCAACAACCTGCCAATGATCCCATTCTACATCTACTATTCCATGTTCGGATTCCAGCGTATCGGTGATCTGTGCTGGGCGGCAGGTGACCAGCAAGCTCGTGGCTTCCTGGTTGGTGGTACTTCTGGCCGTACAACGCTGAACGGGGAAGGTCTGCAGCATGAAGATGGTCACAGCCATATTCAGTCCCTGACTATTCCTAACTGTATCTCTTACGATCCAGCATTCGCTTTTGAAGTTGCTGTTATCATGCAAGATGGTTTGGAGCGTATGTATGGTGAGAAACAAGAGAACATCTACTACTACATCACCACTCTGAACGAAAACTATCACATGCCAGCCATGCCGGAAGGTGCTGAAGAAGGCATCCGTAAAGGTATCTACAAGCTGGAAAGCATGGACGGTGCGAAAGGTAAAGTTCAGTTGCTGGGCTCTGGTTCTATCCTGCGTCACGTTCGCGAAGCAGCGAAGATCCTGTCTGCTGAATACGGCATCGGTTCCAATGTATACAGCGTAACCTCCTTCACTGAACTGGCTCGTGATGGTCAGGATTGTGAGCGTTGGAACATGCTGCACCCATCAGAAGAACCTCGTGTTCCTTATATTGCTCAGATCATGAACGATGCTCCGGCTGTTGCTTCTACTGACTATATGAAACTGTTTGCAGAGCAAGTACGTAACTTCGTTCCTGCAAGCGACTATCGTGTATTGGGTACTGACGGTTTTGGTCGTTCTGACAGCCGTGAAAACCTGCGTCATCACTTTGAAGTTGATGCTTCTTATGTGGTTGTTGCAGCGCTGGGTGAACTGGCTAAACGTGGCGAAGTTGATGTGAAAGTTGTTGAAGAAGCTATCAAGAAATACAACATCAACCCAGAAAAAGTTAACCCACGTCTGGCATAAGAGGTAAAGATTAATGTCTATCGAAATTAACGTACCTGATATTGGTGCAGATGAAGTTGAAGTTACCGAGATTCTGGTGAAAGTTGGTGACACAGTAGAAGCAGAACAGTCACTGATCACGGTTGAAGGTGACAAAGCGTCTATGGAAGTCCCTTCTCCACAGGCGGGTGTAGTTAAAGAAATCAAAGTTGCGGTTGGCGATAAAGTTGAAACTGGCAAACTGATTATGGTTTTTGAATCCGCAAATGGTGCAGCAGAAGCTGCACCTGCACAGCCAGTCGCAGCCGCACCAGCAGCAGTAGAAAGCAAAGAAGTGAACGTACCTGATATCGGTGGTGACGAAGTTGAAGTTACCGAAATCATGGTAAAAGTAGGTGATACGGTTACTGAAGAGCAATCACTGATCACGGTTGAAGGTGACAAGGCGTCAATGGAAGTTCCTGCACCATTCGCAGGTACGGTGAAAGAGATCAAAATCGCTACTGGCGATAAAGTTAAAACCGGTTCTCTGATCATGGTATTTGAAGTGGCAGGTTCTGGCGCAGCGCCAGCACCGGTAGCGGCTCCAGCAGCAGCGCCTGTGGCTTCTGCGGCAAAAGAAGTGAACGTACCTGATATCGGTGGTGACGAAGTTGAAGTAACCGAAATCATGGTAAAAGTGGGCGATACCATTGCTGAAGAGCAGTCACTGATCACAGTTGAAGGTGACAAGGCGTCAATGGAAGTTCCTGCACCATTCGCGGGTACAGTGAAAGAGATCAAAATCGCTACTGGCGATAAAGTTAAAACCGGTTCTCTGATCATGGTATTTGAAGTTGCGGGTGCAGCCCCTGCGCCAGCAGCGGCTCCGGCTCCTGCGGCTGAACCTGCGAAAGCAGCCCCAGCGCCAGCAGCAAGCAAACCAGCAGAAGGCAAAAATGAGTTTGCCGAAAATGACGCTTACGTTCACGCAACTCCAGTGATTCGTCGTCTGGCTCGTGAATTTGGCGTAAATCTGGCTAAAGTAAAAGGAACTGGCCGTAAGGGTCGCATCCTGCGCGAAGACGTTCAGGCTTATGTGAAAGAGGCGATTAAACGTGCAGAAGCAGCGCCAGCTGCTGCGGGTGGCGGTCTGCCAGGTATGTTGCCTTGGCCAAAAGTTGATTTCAGCAAATTCGGTGAAATCGAAGAAGTTGAAATGAGCCGCATCCAGAAAATTTCTGGTGCTAACCTCAGCCGTAACTGGGTTATGATCCCTCACGTTAACCTGTTCGATGAAGCGGATATCACTGAAGTTGAAGAGTTCCGTAAGCAACAGAACAAAGAAGCTGAGAAGAAACAGCTGGGCGTGAAAATCACTCCGCTGGTGTTCGTCATGAAAGCTGCTGCGAAAGCACTGGAAGCAATGCCTCGCTTTAACAGCTCCATTTCTGAAGATGGCCAGAAGCTGATCCTGAAAAAATATGTCAACATCGGTATCGCGGTTGACACACCTAACGGCCTGGTTGTTCCTGTATTCAAGGACGTCAACAAGAAAGGCATCATGGAACTGTCCAGAGAACTGGCAGAAGTTTCCAAGAAAGCACGTGCTGGTAAACTGACCGCTTCCGACATGCAGGGTGGTTGCTTCACCATCTCCAGCTTGGGTGGTATCGGTACTACCGGTTTTGCACCAATTGTGAATGCGCCAGAAGTGGCAATCATGGGGCTGTCTCGTTCTTCCATGAAACCAGTCTGGAATGGCAAAGAATTCGTTCCACGCCTGATTCTGCCTATGTCTCTGTCTTTCGACCACCGTGTGATCGACGGGGCTGATGGTGCACGTTTCATCACTTATATTAATCAATTGATGAGCGACATCCGCCGTTTGGTGATGTAATGCAAAGGCCAGTAAATATACTGGCCTGATGATTACTACCGTGACAGAGTTTTTCGTCTTGCATCTGGCAGGTTGGGATTTCTGTCACGTTAACGCGCTTTTCAGGTTATTTACAATTCTGTAAACTGCTCGCGGTGTGTACGTCCCGGTGGAATATGGTTTTTTTTCGTCTGACCCGCCGGACAAACAATTAAGAGGTCATGATGAGTACTGAAATTAAAGCCCAGGTAGTGGTGCTTGGAGCAGGCCCGGCAGGGTATTCTGCTGCTTTCCGTTGTGCGGACTTAGGATTGGATACTGTTCTGGTTGAACGTTACTCTACTTTGGGTGGTGTTTGCCTGAATGTTGGTTGTATCCCATCCAAAGCTCTGCTGCATGTTGCCAAAGTGATTGAAGAAGCAAAAGCACTGGCACAGCATGGTATTGTGTTTGGTGAACCGCAAACTGATATCGATAAGATCCGTCTCTGGAAAGAAAAAGTTATTTCTCAGTTGACAGGTGGTCTGGGCGGCATGGCTAAGGGCCGTAAAGTTAACGTTGTTAACGGTGTTGGTAAATTCACCGGCGCTAACACTCTGGTGGTAGAAGGCGAGAACGGCGCAACAACAATTAATTTTGAGAATGCCATTATCGCAGCGGGTTCACGCCCAATTCAGCTACCATTCATTCCACATGATGATCCTCGTGTATGGGATTCTACCGATGCACTGGAGCTGAAAACCGTTCCAGGACGCCTGTTAGTGATGGGTGGTGGTATTATCGGTCTGGAAATGGGTACTGTTTACCACGCGCTGGGTTCTCAGATCGATGTGGTAGAAATGTTCGACCAGGTGATCCCTGCGGCGGATAAAGACGTTGTTAAAGTGTTCACTAAACGCATCAGCAAGAAGTTCAACTTGATGCTGGAAACGAAAGTGACCGCAGTAGAAGCGAAAGAAGATGGCATCTACGTAACAATGGAAGGTAAGAAAGCACCGGCAGAGCCACAGCGTTATGATGCGGTTCTGGTTGCCATCGGCCGTGTACCAAACGGTAAATTGATCGATGCTGGCAAAGCGGGCGTTGAAGTTGATGATCGTGGCTTTATCCGTGTGGATAAACAAATGCGTACTAACGTGCCTCATATCTTTGCTATCGGTGATATCGTTGGTCAGCCAATGCTGGCGCACAAAGGTGTCCACGAAGGCCACGTTGCTGCTGAAGTTATTTCTGGTAAGAAACATTACTTCGATCCAAAAGTTATTCCATCCATTGCTTACACTGAGCCAGAAGTGGCATGGGTTGGCCTGACAGAGAAAGAAGCAAAAGAAAAAGGCATCAGCTACGAAACCGCGACTTTCCCATGGGCAGCATCTGGTCGTGCAATTGCATCTGACTGTTCAGATGGTATGACCAAGCTGATTTTCGATAAAGAAACTAACCGTATTATCGGTGGTGCTATTGTTGGTACTAACGGCGGTGAACTGCTGGGTGAAATCGGTCTGGCTATCGAAATGGGTTGTGATGCAGAAGATATCGCGCTGACTATCCACGCTCACCCAACGCTGTACGAATCAATTGGTATGGCTGCGGAAATTTACGAAGGCAGCATCACTGACTTGCCAAACCCTAAAGCAAAGAAAAAGAAATAATTCTTTAGATTTTGCAGTAGGTTAAAAAGAAATTTTAAACGGCTTTCTATATGAAAGCCGTTTTTGTAATGGATCTGGCATATTAAAGGTATTTCCTCAAACGATAATAGTGTCCTGCGATTATCAGGGGGGGAACTTGAAGATGATAAATTGGATCTACAGTAAATGGCATTGCCAATTTGTATTATGTGGATGAGGAGTTCTTTTGATTTGATATTTTCCATTAATTTTACACCACTTATCACTAGCATCAGGATTTAACTTCATCTGTTTTAAACCTAAAAAGTTACCGTTATTCATATATTCAAAGCCTAATTTTTGGTAAAAAATTTCGGCATCAGGCTCTGCCCTAACTTCTAATATGCCTTTATGGCCTAATTCGAGGGATATATTAACCACATGTTGAATCAGCAGGCCACCATACCCATAACCGTTAGGATAGGTGACTATGTATGCGATTTGGTCAACTTGATTAGCAGATATTGGACTGGCGGGGTTAAATATGATGATCCCAACAACCTTACCTGTAACTGAACAGATAAAATGCCGATAGCTCTGTGTCCCACCGGTAACATATCTAGAATTAAAAGTTTTTCTTATGGAATCACATGTATTGATGAATGTAACATGCCTATTGCTAAACATTCCCATTATAGGTCTATAAAACCACCAGGATTCATTCTCCTGGAGTGCGTCAAGTTCAGATAGCATATCATGTTTATTGACCTCCTTAATTTTAGCTTGATATTCAGGGTAGAATTTTTCCGCTATAAGGCTTGTAGGATAATGACTTGCTGCTGATATCGCGTTATGTTCTTCGCTATTGGGCATGATGATATCCTTTTTAGTGATATTGAAAGATTTTTGTACCACGTTCCATTGAATACATCCTCCAGGCTCATTTATCCAGAATTTTATTATGGTTCAATGTTGATTTTATGTGAATGAATTAACATGCTATTCAAACTTTGGTATGCTAAACGCCCGAAGCTGAGCATAATTCTGAAGTTATGCGAGCAAAATCCTCTGACCTTGCACCCTTAGTAATTGTTTTTAGATGATCATTTTCAATGATCGTTAACGGGTGCTGACAGCCGGGTATATAAAATGACAATGAGAGCGAGGAGAAAGTCGTGCTAGAAGAATACCGCAAGCACGTAGCCGAGCGTGCAGCTCAAGGCATCGTCCCTAAGCCGTTAGACGCAGCTCAAGCAGCAGCGCTGGTTGAATTACTGAAGAATCCACCTAAAGGTGAAGAAGATTTCCTACTAGATCTACTGACCAATCGTGTCCCTCCTGGTGTAGATGAAGCTGCTTATGTTAAAGCCGGTTTTCTTGCCGCCGTAGCTAAGGGAGAAACGACTTCTCCTTTGGTGACACAGGAAAAAGCCATTGAATTATTGGGAACCATGCAGGGTGGGTATAATATCCACGCTTTAATTGATGCCCTGGATGATGAAAAGCTGGCTCCAATTGCGGCGAAAGCACTTTCTCATACTTTGCTGATGTTCGACAGTTTTTATGATGTGGAAGAGAAAGCCAAAGCAGGTAATGTCCATGCCAAACAAATCATGCAGTCGTGGGCTGATGCAGAATGGTTCCTTGGGCGCCCTGAATTAGCAGAAAAAATTACTGTTACCGTTTTTAAGGTTACCGGTGAAACCAACACCGATGATCTTTCTCCTGCCCCAGATGCGTGGTCACGTCCTGATATCCCTCTACATGCATTGGCAATGCTCAAGAATGCCCGTGAAGGTATTGAGCCTGATCAAGCTGGTGTTGTAGGCCCGATTAAGCAAATCGAAGCCCTGAGCAAGAAAGGTTATCCATTGGCCTACGTTGGCGATGTTGTTGGTACGGGATCTTCCCGTAAATCGGCAACGAACTCCGTATTGTGGTTTATGGGAGAGGATATTCCGTTTGTCCCCAATAAACGTGGTGCAGGTGTGGTCTTGGGTGGAAAAATTGCCCCCATTTTCTTTAACACCATGGAAGATGCGGGGGCGTTGCCCATTGAAGTGGATGTTGCCAAGCTGAATATGGGGGATTTGATTGATATCTATCCCTATAAAGGTGAAATCCGCCATCACGAAACCAATGAGTTATTGGCTACTTTTACCCTGAAAACCGATGTATTGATTGATGAAGTACGTGCCGGTGGCCGTATTCCATTGATTGTCGGTCGTGGTTTGACTGGTAAGGCGCGTGAATCATTGGGTTTACTACACAGTGATGTATTCCGTCAGGCAAAAGCGGTTGCGAAAAGTGATCGAGGCTTCTCATTGGCACAGAAAATGGTAGGCCGTGCCTGCGGTAAAAGTGGCATTCGCCCAGGGGAATATTGTGAACCTAAGATGACTTCTGTCGGTTCCCAGGATACGACAGGGCCAATGACGCGGGATGAATTGAAAGATTTGGCCTGCCTGGGTTTCTCTGCGGATCTGGTCATGCAATCATTCTGCCATACTGCCGCCTATCCAAAACCGGTTGATGTGACGACGCACCATACTTTGCCTGATTTCATTATGAACCGTGGTGGCGTATCGTTGCGTCCGGGAGATGGCATTATTCACTCATGGTTGAACCGCATGTTATTGCCAGATACGGTAGGTACAGGCGGAGATTCCCATACCCGTTTCCCCATTGGCATTTCTTTCCCGGCTGGTTCAGGTCTGGTGGCATTTGCTGCGGCTACGGGTGTCATGCCGTTGGATATGCCAGAATCCGTACTGGTTCGTTTTAAAGGAAAAATGCAACCAGGAATAACCTTGCGTGATCTGGTTCATGCCATTCCTTATTATGCAATTCAACAAGGTTTGCTGACTGTTGAGAAGAAAGGCAAGAAAAACATCTTCTCTGGCCGTATTCTTGAAATTGAAGGTTTGCCTGAGCTCAAAGTCGAGCAGGCATTTGAGTTGGCTGATGCCTCTGCGGAACGTTCTGCGGCAGGATGTACCATCAAGCTGGATAAGGTGCCAATCATTGAATACTTGCAGTCTAACATCGTCTTGCTGAAATGGATGATTGCGGAAGGTTATGGTGATCGCCGGACATTGGAACGCCGTATTATTGGCATGGAAAACTGGCTGAAAGATCCGCAATTGTTGGAAGCGGACGCAGATGCTGAATATGCAGCTGTGATTGAGATCGATCTGGCAGACATTAAAGAGCCTATTTTATGTGCACCTAATGATCCTGATGATGCACGTCTGTTATCTGAAGTGGCTAACAGCAAAATTGACGAAGTTTTCATTGGTTCTTGCATGACTAATATTGGTCATTTCCGTGCGGCGGGTAAATTGCTGGATCAGCATAAAGGTCAATTACCGACTCGCTTATGGGTTGCTCCTCCGACTAAGATGGACGCGGCCCAATTGACGGAAGAAGGTTATTACAGCATTTTTGGCAAGAGCGGGGCGCGTATTGAGATCCCCGGATGTTCATTGTGTATGGGGAATCAGGCGCGGGTGGCGGATGGGGCAACAGTGGTATCCACTTCTACCCGTAACTTCCCTAACCGCTTGGGTTCCGGTGCAAATGTTTACCTTGCTTCGGCGGAGTTGGCGGCTGTAGCTTCACTGTTGGGGCGTTTGCCAACGCCAGAAGAGTATTTGCAGTTCATAGATAAAGTCGATGAAACCGCAGCCGATACTTATCGCTACCTCAATTTTGATCAATTGAATCAATACACAGAAAAAGCGGAAGATGTGATCTTCCAAACCGCAGTATAAAAAAGTATATTGCAATGCATGGGGAGGCAAATGCTTCCCCTTTTTTTGTTTTTCTGCCTACCGTTTTATACGCATTAAGCTTCAAGTTGCAATTTACAACACGCTATGAAACCTGATTTTTCCCAGCTTCGCGGGGAGAGAAATCACACACATCTTGAAGTTAGATTGGTATAAAATCCCAATGAAATTATTTGGCATCTGTAAAAATAGTAGGTGAGGGGGTATATGATGGAATATGAATTTATGCAGGATATTACCGGCCAGGTAACAACGTCCTTTTCAATGGATCATGAAGTCATCGGTCATTGGTTGAATGAAGAAGTGAAAGGCGATTTGCGGGTATTGGACAAAATCATTGTGGCTTTGCAAGAGATTAAAGGGAGTGAACGTCAGTGGCAGTTGGCTGGTCATGAATATACGCTATTGATGAGTGAAGATGAGATCATGATCAGGGCTAATCAACTTCAATTTGATACAGAGGTTATAGAAGAAGGAATGAGTTACTACGATGACGAGAGTCTGGCTTTTTGTGGGACAGACGATTTTATCGGTATGCTAGCTGATTACAGAGAATTCATTTTGCAAAAAAATAAAATGTAAGTATTCGTGTTCAAGCAATAAAGGCTTTCTGCCATAATCTATATTCCATTACATTCTTGTGTTGTGATAGTAGCTTTTTTTGAACAGGAGCCTACACCTGCTAGTGGCGTTCGTTGTGTATAACGCCACTGAATGGCGATAGGTTTCAACAATAACGGTGGGCTTTGTATGGAAAAGATCAATCTGTCACATGAGATTGATAAAGCGGCAAACTGGTTTACCAACAATCAGGATCTACTGATCCAGTATGCGGTAAACATTGTATCTGCCATTTTGATTCTTATCGTTGGTTTATTTGTTGCCAAGTTGGTTAATAAAGCAGTTAAGCGTGTTATGTCACTGCGTGGCATTGATACCACCATTTCTGATTTCCTCTCCGCGATTATTCGTTACGCCATCATAGCATTTACGATTATTGCTGTTCTTGGGAAATTAGGTATTCAGACTGCATCCGTGATTGCAGTTATCGGTGCCGCAGGTTTGGCAGTAGGTCTGGCTTTACAAGGTTCACTGTCTAATTTTGCTGCCGGTGTTTTGTTGGTGGTTTTTCGCCCGATTCGTACTGGCGAATATGTCAGCATTGGTGCGGTGGAGGGGACTGTCATGCAAGTACAGATTTTCTCGACAACACTGCGCACGGCAGATGGCCGTATCGTTGTGATCCCCAACGGTAAAATTATTGCAGACAATATTATTAATACCACCCGTGAACCTGACCGTCGTACCCAGATTATGGTGGGGGTTGCATATGATGCAGATATTGATGAAGTCAAAAGAGTATTGGGTGATGTGATTCAAGAAGATAAACGCATTCAACATGAAAAAGGTGTCACCATCCGCCTGCATGAAATGGCGCCTTCGTCATTGAACTTTGTTGTACGTGTGTGGACCTCCAATGGTGATGCCTGGAATGTCTATTGGGATTTGATGGAAAACTTTAAGCGTGCCTTAGATAAACACAATATCGGCATTCCTTTCCCGCAAATGGATGTTTATCTGCATCAGCAAAATAGTGTTTTACAGAAGAAGGTAGACGAATAGTTAACCTGAGTTTTGTTTAAACCGTCGCTAAATGCTCGATTCTGGATAGGAAAGGTTTAGTGACGGTTTCTTCTTTTTAAGGCAATCCGCAATAAGACTGCCTAAAGCTGTTAACAGAAATCCTTTTATACTTCGGTGGTGAGAACGCTTGATTTGAGAGATGGTTTTTAATTGCCTATTCATCTATGCTTAGCTTTTTTCTTTTCACTTATATATGTAAGAATAAAAAATAAAACAACAATTACAGCACTTCCTATTAATGATATAGTCCACCATTTTTCAGGAAAAAAATGGAATGATATTCCACTAAATATCAAAATAGTTACAACAGGAATGTTAGACCATAATAATTCTTTAATAAAAAAATAAAAAAGATCTTTAAACCAAAGTTTACTAAAAATTTTATTTTTCATTATAGACTCCCCATCATACCAGCAAGTACACGAGCAACGTAAGCGCTCATTTAAACAGTGCAGTTCACATTATATCGCTGATATTCACATTCCACGGCAGTAGATCATGCAAGGGATCACCGGATTGGCGTTTGGGGAGTTCCTTAAAAATATGCCGGAAGTAAAAATACGGATTGATGTCATTGGCCCGGCAGGTCATCACCAGGCTGTATAAGTTCGCACT
>NZ_JADEUF010000052.1 GCF_015163655.1 Xenorhabdus griffiniae
GCGAGTGCCCACACAGATTGTCTGATTAACTTGTTAAAGAGCGTTGGCAACCGGAAGTCACTTCCGGGTTGCGAGGCTGCGTATCTTACGCTTTTCGCCTTGAGAGTCAAGCGATTATTTTCCCTTTTCTCTCACCGGCCTTCGCAGCGTGTTTCAGCGCAGCGTCGGTCAGTGGTGGCGCATTATAGGGGGTTTTACGGCGCTGGCAATAGTTTTTTGCAATTTTATTTTCAAGCGAGCATTTTTTGTTCTTTTAAATATAAAAACCACTCAAATAGGCTAATATTAATACATCTCACTCCATTGCATGGCGTTTTTTTCCTCAATAACATTCCTATATAATTGCCTATATGTTTGCGATCCACTCTAACTATTGAGGTTTTTATGCCTACTGTTTTACGTCAATATCTAAATTTCTATCCTCAAATCGGTCAAAAAGTTCTTTTAGATCCTTCTTCTGTTGTAATTGGAGATGTCAGATTAGCAGACAATGTCAGCATTTGGCCCCTTGTAGTTATCAGGGGAGATGTAAATTATGTCTCAATTGGTTCACGTACAAATATTCAAGATGGTTCTGTTTTGCATGTGACGCATAAATCTCCTGATAATCCAAATGGCTTTCCACTAATAATTGGCGAAGATGTCACCGTAGGTCATAAATCAATGCTGCATGGATGTAAAATTGGAAATCGAGTCTTAGTTGGCATGGGATCCATTTTACTTGATGGGGTAACTATTGAAGATGATGTTGTGATTGGAGCTGGTAGTCTAGTTCCTCCAGGTAAAAAATTAGAAAGCGGTTATCTGTACGTCGGTAGCCCTGCCAAACAAGTACGAAAACTCAAACCTGAAGAATTGGAAGGGCTGCTTTATTCCGCTAATAATTACGTTAGCTGGAAAAATGATTACCTATCAACACAATCAGAAAGCAAAGAGTAGCGTCCAAATTGATCATCATGCCCACTCAAGATGGCTGTTTCAAACTCTTCTTCCAAATCCCAGCGATGTTGGCGAAACAAATCGAGTGGGTGATGATCCTTGCCATAACGCTTGCTTATTTCATCAGAACTCATCATACATTCCACCAGCAAACCATCCACCATTGCTGGAAATATTACCTTATTTTCTGCCTCATCCCACTCTTCACGATCAGGAAATTGAATTGATTGGTTCATACATGTAACTCCTGTCTTAAGGCCGTTAAAGCAGGTTCTATTTCGGGGAATACACCATGCCACAATTCAAAAGAATACGCAGCCTGCCCTACCAGCATTCCTAGGCCATCAGCCAAACGTGAAACACCATTTTGATGAGCAAACGTAAGGAAAGGCGTTAATCCATGCTGGTAATACATGTCGTAACACACACTATTATTTTGAAAAATCAACGGAGAGATGGCAGGAATTTGCCCATCAAGGCCAGAAGCTGTTGCATTAATGATAATATCAAAATCTGGAGTAATAAGGCCAAGAGCACTCATTTCAATGGCCTCGATATCACCTAATAGAGAAAATGTATTTGCGATTATTTGAGCTCGTTCAAATGTTCGGTTAGTAATAGTGACTGAACAGCCCAGTGACAACAAAGGAGACAATACACCTTTCGCTGCCCCACCAGCACCTATAATCAGGATCTTCTGTCCTTGAGAGAGGAATTTGAGGCGCTGCAAGTCTACTAATAATCCCATCCCGTCAGTATTGTCACCGAGCAATCGGTTTCCCTCAATTCGTTTTAATGTATTAACTGCACCGCAGAAACTCGCCCGTTCAGTTAATTCATCAGAGCATTTATAGGCTCTCTCTTTAAAAGGAACGGTGATATTCGCTCCTAATCCCCCCTGTTCGAAAAAATGAGTTAGGGTTTGTTCAAAATTTTCTACTGGAGCAAGTATTCTCCCATACTGATGTTCGATACCTGTTTGTTCAGCAAACAATCGATGAATATAAGGAGATTTACTATGTGCGATTGGATTCCCAAAAACAGCAAATTTATCCATAATTATCTATCCTTGCCGATATAATTTACCCGTTAACGCATCCCTGATTTCTGATGGATTCTTACGCCCACCAACTTCTCCTTCTAATATTGGGACACGATTGCCAAACTGCTGTCTTACTTCTTCTACACTACGACATGGTTCTAACCCACTTAGATTCGCACTGGTCGAAACAAGTGGTTTTTCATATATAGCGCACAGCTGCTGAACCAAAGGGTGATCCGTAATTCGAACGGCCAACGTTGAAAATTTGCCAGTCAACCATTTTGGTGTGGCTGCTTTCGCAGGGATTACCCATGTAACAGGGCCAGGCCAAGATGAGAATATGGTTTCTTTCTGTGCATCATTTAGCTGTTCATCATCAATATAAGGACATAATCTCTCATACTTATCAGCAATAAGAATTAGCCCTTTCTCCCATGGCCTATTTTTCAACGCTAATAGCTCTTGCACTGCATTTTCACTATCAGGATCACACCCTAATCCAAAAACGGCTTCAGTTGGATAAGCAATAACTTTTTCTTCTTTTAAGGCCGTGATAACTTCATCAAATACTGGTGAGATTACGTAACTCATTTCATTTCTCAATTTCGTTAACTTGCTGCTTACTACACAATTTGCTGGCACAGAATAATTTTACGCCTTGGGAAGTGCGCTTTTCTATTAACAATGGATAGTGACAAAACATACATTCACCTGAAGTTGGCTTATTATTAAGTGCAAACTGACACTCTGGATAGCGACTACAGGAATAAAATGTCTTACCAAAGCGAGACTTACGCTGGAGTAATTTTCCTTGCTGACATTGAGGACAATTAATTGACGTTTCATCTGGTTTATCAATTAATTCTGTATATCCACATTCAGGATAATGACTACAGCCAATGAACATACCATAACGCCCTTGACGCAAGGCTAAAGTGAAACCGCATTTGGGACAGAGTTGACCATCCAATTCTTTAACAATATGTCCATCTACTTGTGCTTTCAAAGGACGGAGATAATGGCAAGATGGATAACTGGAACACGCATAAAATGGGCCATGAGCGCCATTGCGGATCACTAACTCAGCATTACACTCAGGGCAATGCTCTCTTTCTTTTATAGTAAAAGGCACTTTCTTAGACATATCTCACTCGCTGAATATCGGCAGCCGCCATAACATTAGAAAAAGCACAAATTAAATCGCTTAATTAGTTCGGACATACCCACCAGCAACAACAGCAACTTTTCCCATGAGTTCCAACTCCAATAATTTGGTCATAACTTCGGTAACAGGCAGGGAAGAGCGCTGGGCAATCACATCAATAGGTGTAACTTCACTACTTACGTTAACCAGCACATCCACAAATGGCAACTCTGTTTGTTCAAATTGTTTATTTTCTTCCTCCTGACCTTTTTCTTCTATATTAACCCATTGAAAAGACGAACTAATATGTTCCATGATATCCATTACATTTGTTGCTAAATAAGCCCCTTGTTTAATCAACCAATGATTGCCTTCATTCGTAGGAGTGCCTAATGGACCAGGTAATGCAAAGATGTCTCGCCCTTGTTCAAGAGCACAACGCGCTGTAATTAATGAACCACTATTCTTATGAGCTTCCACAATAAGAAGAGCCAAACTTAACCCACTAATAATCCGATTTCGCCTTGGAAAATGCTTGGCCTTAGGTGGCACATCCGGAAAAAATTCGGAAACTAATGCGCCATTTTCTTTAATATGATCGGCTAAGGACTTATGTCTACTGGGGTAAATATTTTTAAGTCCACTACCAAGTACGGCGATTGTTCTGCCTCCCGAATCCAATGCTGCCTGATGGCAGATACCGTCAATACCAATCGCCAATCCACTCGTTATTACCAGATTATTTTTAGCCAAACCACTAGCAAATATCTTTCCCCATTTTTCGCCATAAAAAGTCGCAGCCCTGCTACCCACTATTGAAATTTGCTTTTGAGATAAAACCGATACATCACCAACAACAAAAAGAACAAGAGGTGGAGAGTGTATTTGTTTTAATAAAGGCGGATATGCGGGATGAGAGAAAGTCAACAAATGATGATCTGGCTGTTCTAACCAATTGAGAGCCGAAATCAGCGCGGAAGTGTTAGCTTTCATAAATTGCAAGCATTGTGCAGATGACAGACCACATGCTTTAAGGGAGGATATACTGCAATTTTTCGTTTGTAACAGACGATCCATAATAAGCATGGCCTTCGCTGCTGAAAGATGAGAGACCATTTTCATTCTTAACCACATTTCCATCGCTTCCATATCGTCATCCTGACCTGAGGTTGATAGCACCCACTCATGATTAATTTATGCTCAATACTGTCAATCTAAATGGGAAATGTCTAGAATAGGCATCAATTATCACTCACTTTTTGGATGCAGTTCTAAACATATATGTCAGTTTTACAAGTATTACATTATCCAGACGAGCGACTTCGCACAGTTGCCAAGCCAGTAGAAAAAGTCGATGCAGAAATTCAGCGTATCGTTGATGATATGTTTGAAACGATGTATGCAGAGGAAGGTATTGGTTTAGCGGCAACACAAGTCGATATACATCAGAGAATTATTGTCATTGACGTCTCTGAAGATCGTGATCAACGTCTTGTTCTGATTAACCCGGAATTGATTAATAAAGCCGGTGAAACAGGAATAGAAGAAGGTTGTTTATCTGTTCCTGAACAGCGTGGATTTGTGCCTCGTTCTGAGCAAGTAAAAATTAAAGCCTTAGACTATAGCGGCCAACCATTTGAATTAGAAGCTGATGGATTACTGGCAATCTGTATTCAACATGAAATGGATCATTTAGTCGGTAAACTCTTTGTTGATTATTTATCACCATTGAAACGTCAACGCATCCGTCAGAAAGTTGAAAAAATTGACCGACTGAGAGCCAAAAACAAATAACTTTTATTATCGCAGGAAATAACAGTGTCTGATTCTTTACGTATTATTTTTGCCGGAACGCCTGATTTCGCGGCTCGCCATTTGGCTGCTTTATTAAACTCTCAACACCAAGTTGTCGGAGTGCTTGCTCCACCAGACAAGCCGGCAGGAAGAGGTAAGAAACTGACACCAAGTCCTGTAAAGGTATTGGCTGAAGAACATGCTATTCCTGTTTTCCAGCCAAAAACCTTACGTACAGAAGAAAGCCAACAATGGGTCATGGCGCAACAAGCTGATATTATGATCGTTGTTGCCTATGGCTTAATCCTTCCCCAAGCCATTTTAGATATACCACGTTTAGGATGCTTGAATGTCCACGGTTCTTTGCTACCTCGCTGGCGTGGTGCAGCCCCCATTCAACGCTCAATTTGGGCCGGCGACCAAGAAACTGGCATAACTATCATGCAGATGAATGCCGGACTTGATACTGGTGATATGCTGTTGAAAGCCATTTGCCCAATTACAAACGAAGATACCAGTGCTAGCTTATACGAAAAACTTGCCGATATTGGGCCAAAAGCCTTACTCAATACCCTAGATTTAATCACATCGGGAACACTCCAGCCTGAACTTCAGGATGACACACTTGCAACCTATGCCGAAAAACTGAGTAAAGATGAAGCAAAAATAGATTGGAATTTATCGGCAAGCCAAATTGAGCGTTGTATTCGTGCCTTCAACCCTTGGCCTATGAGCTTCTTCTCAGTTGATGATCAACCAATTAAAATCTGGCAGGCAGAAGTCATTGCAGAGCAAACCACCCAATCTCCTGGAACAATTATCAACGCAGATAAAAGAGGTATTCAAATTGCAACTGCGGATGGGATATTAAATATTGTTCAATTACAACCACCGGGCAAGAAAGCAATGTCGGCTGCCGATCTCTTAAACTCCAAACGCGAATGGTTTATACCTGGTAGCAAAATCAACTGATACTAACCTGACTTTGCCTGAATATTTTAGCATTCAGGCTTCTTCCTATTTTACCATGCTGACGAAAGTCAGCTTTTTGACCATACCATGAAAAATACATATAACCTGAGAAGCATCGCTGCAAAAGCAATCACTCAAGTGCTTGAGCAAGGGCAATCCCTCAGCACCGTTATACCCGAACTCCAACAAAAAGTTTCTGATAAAGATAAGGCATTGTTACAAGAGATCTGTTTTGGTGTGATGAGGGTATTACCTCAGCTTGAGTGGTTTATCAGTCAACTCATGGCAAAGCCATTGAAAGGAAAACAACGTATTTTCCACTACCTAATCATGGTGGGTATATATCAGCTGATATATACACGTATACCTGCACACGCTGTACTTGCCGAAACCGTCAATGGCGCAACTAATTTAAAACGACCACAGCTGAAAGGTGTCATTAATGGTGTCCTTCGCCAGTTTCAGCGCCAACAACAAGAATTAATCGAACGGGCAAATAATAAACACCTACACCCCAAATGGCTGCTAGAACGCATTCAAAAAGCATATCCACAAAATTGGCAAACTATAGTGGATGCCAACAACCAAAAGCCCCCTATGTGGCTACGAGTTAACCAATCCCATCACACAGCGAAAGAATATCTTGCACTATTAGAAGAAGCTAATATAGAAGCAGAATTAGATACCAACCATCTTAGTGCTATTCGTCTTCTGAATCCCTGTCCTGTCAGTACACTACCCGGATTTAGCCAAGGCTGGGTAACCATTCAGGATCGCTCCGCACAGGGATGTGCAGAACTTTTAGAACCACGTGACGGTGAATCCATACTGGATCTTTGTGCTGCACCTGGCGGAAAAACTACTCATATCCTCGAAATAGCACCAAAATCTAAGGTCCTCGCTATCGATATTGATGAGCAACGAATTAAGCGAGTAAAAGAGAATTTACAACGACTTAACTTACATGCTGTCGTTAAAACAGGTGATGGACGCCTTCCACACGAGTGGGCTGCTGATGAACGATTTGATCGTATTCTTCTTGACGCACCGTGCTCTGCCACAGGGGTTATTCGCCGTCATCCTGACATAAAATGGCTACGCAGGAACGAAGATATAAATCAATTAGTTACATTGCAATCTGAAATCCTTGAAGCTATTTGGCCATATTTGAAGCGTAATGGCACACTGGTTTATGCCACCTGTTCAATTTTACCTCAGGAAAATAGTGAGCAAATAAAGGCATTTTTGGCCCGTCATCCCGATGCTGTATTATCAAAAACAGGTAATTCGGATACTCCTGGAACACAAATTATTCCAGAAGCTACGGGTGGTGACGGTTTCTTTTATGCCCGACTAACTAAGCAATAATAATGCCCTCTCGTTCCAATTGAACGAGAGAATTTTATGGTTTTGCTAAAATATCAAGATAGAAGATGGCTTCCAATTGAGAAGAGAATGCTATGAAGATAATCATTCTGGGTGCTGGCCAGGTTGGTGGAACATTAGCTGAAAATTTAGTTGATGAAAACAATGACATTACTGTCGTTGATACCGATACAGATCGTCTACGCCAGTTACAGGATAAATTCGATCTCCGAGTTGTCAATGGCCATGGCTCCCATCCCAGAGTATTGAAGGAAGCTGGTGCTGAAGATGCTGATATGTTAATAGCTGTCACAAATTCAGATGAAACCAATATGGTTGCATGCCAAATTGCTTACTCTCTATTTAACACACCTAATAAAGTCGCCAGGATACGCTCATCAGAATATATCCGAGAGTCAGAAAAGTTATTTCAACCTGATGATATTCCTATTGATTATCTAATATCACCTGAACAACTGGTTATTGATTACATCTATAAATTAATCCAATACCCAGGAGCATTACAAGTTGTTAATTTTGCTGAAGGGCGTGTCAGTATTGTCGCGGTTAAAGCCTATTATGGTGGTTCGCTGGTAGGTAACGCCTTATCCTCACTCCGAGAACATATGCCACATATTGATAGCAAAGTTGCTGCAATATTTCGTCAAGATCGTCCCATTAGACCACAAGGTTCAACGATTATTGAAGCTGGAGATGAAGTATTTTTCGTTGCAGCATCACAACATATCAGGGCAGTAATGAGTGAATTACAACGCCTTGAAAAACCGTATAAACGTATCATGATTGTTGGTGGCGGTAATGTTGGTGCGGGCTTAGCCTTACGACTTGAAAAAGATTACAGCGTCAAACTAATTGAACATAACCAAAAAAGAGCCATTGAATTAGCTGAACTATTGCACGATACCATCGTGTTTTATGGTGATGCTTCAGACCAAGAATTGCTAGCTGAAGAACATATTGAACAAGTTGACGTTTTTATAGCACTAACAAATGATGATGAAGCCAATATTATGTCAGCCATGCTTGCAAAACGAATGGGGGCTAAAAAAGCGATGGTTCTTATTCAACGCAGTGCATATGTTGATTTAGTACAAGGTGGAGTCATTGATATTGCAATTTCGCCTCAACAAGCAACAGTATCGGCACTACTTGGCCATGTCCGTAAAGCAGATATTGTCAGTGTGTTCTCATTAAGAAGAGGCGTTGCTGAAGCTATTGAAGCCATAGCACACGGCGATGAACATACTTCAAAAGTTGTTGGGCGTAAGATAGGTGATATCAAATTACCACCAGGAACAACAATAGGTGCCATTGTCCGCGATGAAGAAGTCATCATTGCTAATGATTACAGTATCATCCAACAAGGTGATCATGTAATCATGTTTATTACTGATAAAAAATTCGTGCCTGAAGTAGAAAAACTTTTCCAGCCAAGCCCTTTCTTCCTGTAGAAACATCAATTCGAACTTATTCGATTAATAGAATCTACTTAAAAAACTAGAAGGCCAATGATAACAACTTGAAAAAATTATTATCATTGGCCTCCCAGCCATGGTTTTTACCATGTTTTTCTTTACGATTATAACTTCCCTTACCTTTTTTATTTTTCTCTACTCTCTGTCGAAACAAAGGATCATGTAGTAAGGCTTCTATAGCATTATCTTTGATAACACCTTTTTTATGGCGATATGTTGTCACAATAACCTCTAAGTTAATTAATAAAATCGTTTTACGATTAAAAACAGTGCGATTGTACTCTTAGCACTCAGAACAATAAAGAAAAATTATCTGTTTGTCGCACCTTCTTCCAAAATTTCCAATATAGAACAATATGTACTGACGTGAGTGCTACCACAACAGGCATCACTCAACATTTTCAAAGAATCGCGCATTTTTTGCATTTCTAATAATTTTTCTTCCACTTCTCGCAATCTAGAATCAACAATATATTTTGATTCCTTGCATGTATGGTGCTCAGGATCAACCCGAATAGATAGTAGTTCTACAATTGCTTCGAGTGTAAAACCTAATTGTTTTGCATAACGGATAAAACGTAATCGCTGTAGATCTTGTTCAGTATATAGTCTATAACCACCTTCTGTTCTCTCTCCATGAAGCATCAGCCCCTGTTTTTCATAAAAGCGGATAGTATCAGGTGTTACACCTGCTAATTTTGCCAACTGACCGATACGATACATAAGATTTTCCTATCAAGTAGAAAGTAATCACAATACTACCAGAATAGGCTAAGAGATCATCTGAACAGGAAAAATTTACAGATTAGCCGGTGAATATAAAGCGAAGAGTGAGAGGATCAAAATTAAAAGGCAATAAAAAACCGGGATAATACCCGGCTTTTTACGCTCCTACAGATTACTCTGCAGATGCTACTTCTGTCTGAGACTCTGCTGCACGGTCAACAAGCTCGATGTATGCCATCGGTGCATTGTCACCAGCACGGAAGCCACACTTCAGAATACGAGTGTAACCACCTGCACGGCTCGCAAAACGCGGGCCCAGTTCATTAAACAGTTTTGCCACGATCTCGTTATCACGAGTACGGGCGAATGCCAGACGACGATTAGCTACGCTGTCGGTCTTGGCAAGAGTAATCAGCGGCTCAACGACGCGACGCAGTTCTTTCGCTTTAGGCAGAGTCGTCTTGATGATTTCATGACGAACTAAAGAACCTGCCATGTTGCGGAACATAGCTTGGCGATGGCTGCTGTTGCGGTTCAATTGACGACCACTCTTACGATGGCGCATGACCTTATCCTTCTCAGTAAAACCTTAACCTGTGATCTAGTTACTCATCAGCAATACTTGCTGGTGGCCAGTTTTCCAGACGCATGCCCAGAGAAAGTCCACGTGAAGCCAGTACGTCTTTAATCTCAGTAAGAGATTTTTTACCCAAGTTAGGTGTTTTAAGTAACTCAACTTCAGTACGCTGTACCAGATCACCGATGTAGTGGATAGCTTCTGCTTTAAGGCAGTTAGCAGAGCGGACAGTCAATTCCAGATCGTCAACAGGGCGCAGCAGGATCGGATCAAACTCTGGCTTCTCTTCTTTTACTTCTGGTTGACGTACATCACGTAAATCAACGAAAGCTTCTAGTTGTTCAGCCAGAATGGTAGCTGCACGGCGAATCGCCTCTTCAGGATCGATTGTACCGTTAGTTTCCATCTCGATAACCAGCTTGTCCAGGTCAGTACGCTGTTCTACGCGAGCTGCTTCAACATTGTAGGCGATACGCTCTACTGGGCTATAGCAAGCATCTACTAACAAACGACCGATAGGGCGCTCATCTTCTTCCGAATGAATTCGGGCAGAAGCCGGCACATATCCACGACCACGCTGAACTTTAATACGCATGCTAATGGAAGCGCTTTCGTCAGTCAGATGGCAGATTACGTGCTGCGGCTTGACGATTTCGACATCACCGTCATGGATGATATCGGCTGCAGTCACAGGGCCAATGCCAGATTTATTCAAAGTAAGGATAACTTCATCTTTACCCTGAACTTTCACCGCCAGCCCTTTCAGATTGAGGAGAATCTCCAGGATATCTTCCTGTACACCTTCTTTGGTGCTGTACTCATGCAGTACACCATCAATCTCAACCTCAGTCACCGCACAACCCGGCATAGACGAAAGCAGAATACGGCGCAGTGCGTTGCCAAGAGTATGGCCAAAGCCACGCTCTAATGGCTCAAGGGTCACCTTGGCGTGCGTCGAACTGACTTGCTCGATATCTACCAGGCGCGGTTTTAGAAACTCTGTCACAGAACCCTGCATTGTGTCCTCTCTTTGGTGCTAAGCTTTACTTAGAGTAAAGCTCGACGATCAGGTGTTCGTTAATGTCAGCGGATAGATCAGTACGTTCAGGAATACGCTTGAACACACCTTCCATCTTCGCAGCATCAACTTCCAACCAAGTTGGTTTCTCACGCTGCTCAGCCAGCTCTAAAGCTGCTTTAATGCGAGCCTGCTTCTTCGCTTTTTCACGAACGCTGACTACGTCATTCGGGGATACCTGATAAGAAGCGATGTTAACAACGCGACCATTTACCATGATAGCCTTGTGGCTTACCATCTGGCGTGATTCGGCACGAGTCGCGCCAAAACCCATACGATAAACGACGTTATCCAGGCGACTTTCCAGCAAGTTCAGCAGGTTTTCACCTGTGTTGCCTTTCAGACGAGTCGCTTCTTTATAGTAGTTACGGAATTGACGCTCCAGAACACCGTAAATACGACGAACTTTTTGTTTTTCACGTAACTGTACACCATAGTCAGACAGACGCGGTTTACGTGCGCCGTGCTGGCCTGGTGCCTGTTCTAATTTACACTTGGTGTCAATCGCGCGAACGCCAGACTTCAGGAAAAGGTCTGTACCCTCGCGACGGCTCAGCTTGAGCTTAGGACCCAAATATCTTGCCATTTTCTTTCTCCAACAATCCTAAAAAACGAAGACGTACTAAACGCGACGTTTTTTCGGTGGACGACAACCGTTATGAGGGATCGGAGTCACATCAGTAATATTAGTGATGCGGAAACCAGCCGCGTTTAATGCGCGAATAGTTGACTCACGGCCAGGACCAGGTCCTTTAACCATAACTTCCAGGTTCTTAATTCCGTACTCTTTTACTGCTTCAGCGCAGCGCTCTGCCGCAACCTGAGCTGCAAACGGAGTAGATTTACGAGAACCACGGAAACCGGAACCACCGGCAGTTGCCCAACCCAAAGCGTTACCCTGACGATCAGTAATAGTAACGATGGTATTGTTGAAAGAAGCATGGATATGAGCCACACCGTCAGAGACTTGTTTTCTTACACGCTTACGTGCACGAATAGGTGCTTTTGCCATTATTCAATACCCCGATTATTTCTTGATCGGTTTACGCGGACCCTTACGGGTACGTGCATTGGTCTTAGTACGCTGACCGCGAACTGGCAGACCACGACGATGACGCAAACCACGATAGCAACCAAGATCCATCAGACGTTTGATACTCAGGGTTACTTCACGACGCAGATCACCTTCTACAACGTATTTGGCAACTTCGTCACGCAGCTTGTCAATTTGCTCTTCAGACAGCTCACTGATCTTAACATTTTCAGCAATGCCCGCTGCTGCACAAATTGCTTGTGAGCGGGTTTTACCGATACCGTAGATCGAAGTTAATGCGATTACAGTATGTTTCTGATCAGGAATGTTAATGCCTGCTATACGGGCCACTATGCACTCCTACAATATTTATTCACTGCAACATCATTCTGAAAAGCCCGTTTTCAGGATACTCAAACAATGTTGCTGTCAGATAAAAAAGATTGGCTGGCTAATTTAGCCAGCTCAACCCAACTTTGCAAGAAAAATATGCGATTAATTAGCCTTGGCGCTGTTTGTGCTTAGGCTCTGCATTGCAAATCACACGAACGATACCGTTACGTTTAACAATTTTGCAATTGCGGCATAATTTCTTGACGGAAGCACGAACTTTCATTTTTACTCTCCGTAACTTCTCAAGCAAACCGATTAGCGGTTATATCCTTTCAGGTTTGCCTTCTTCAATGCAGACTCATATTGACTCGACATCATCAGAGTTTGCACTTGAGCCATAAAGTCCATGATGACGACAACTACAATCAGTAGGGAAGTACCACCAAAATAGAATGGCACTTTCATTGCATCACGCATGAACTCCGGGATTAAGCAGATAAAAGTAATATATAACGCACCAATTAAGGTCAGACGAGTCATTACTTTATCAATGTACTTAGCCGTTTGCTCTCCCGGACGAATTCCTGGTACGAATGCACCGGACTTCTTCAGGTTATCTGCTGTCTCTCTTGGATTGAAAACCAAAGCCGTGTAGAAGAAACAGAAGAAGATGATTGCAGATGCGTATAATAACACATAAAGCGGTTGACCTGGTTGCAAATACATAGAAATAGTTGTCAACCAATTCCAGCCTGTTCCCCCTCCGAACCAAGAAGCTATGGTACCAGGGAACAAAATAATACTGGAAGCAAAAATTGCAGGGATAACCCCAGCCATATTCACTTTCAACGGCAAATGTGTACTTTGTGCCGCAAAAACTTTACGACCTTGCTGACGTTTTGCATAGTTAACAACGATACGACGTTGACCACGCTCAATGAAAACAACGAAGAAAGTTACGGCAAACACTAATACTGCAACCAACAGCAACAGGAGGAAGTGCAGGTCGCCTTGCCGAGCTTGCTCGATGGTGTGACCAATTGCAGGCGGTAGACCCGCAACGATACCAGCAAAGATTATGATTGAAATACCGTTACCGATACCTCGCTCAGTAATCTGCTCACCCAACCACATCAAGAACATGGTTCCCGTGACCAGACTTACAACAGCCGTGAAATAGAATGCAAAGCCAGGATTAATAACTAATCCTTGCATTCCAGGCATATTCGGCAACCCAGTAGCAATACCGATTGACTGGAATATTGCCAGCACTAATGTGCCATAACGGGTGTACTGACTGATCTTACGACGACCAGCTTCCCCTTCCTTCTTAATCTCTGCTAAACGGGGGTTAACCACAGTTAGCAACTGGATAATAATAGATGCAGAAATATACGGCATTATACCCAGTGCAAAGATAGAAGCACGGCTTAAAGCACCACCAGAGAACATGTTAAACATTTCAATGATGGTACCTCTTTGCTGCTCGAGCAATTTGGCAAGCACAGCGGCATCAATACCAGGGATTGGAATAAAAGAGCCAATACGGAAAACAATTAGAGCTCCAATGACAAACAAAAGTCTGCGTTTTAACTCGCCTAATCCGCCTTTGGCACTTTGAAAATCTAATCCTGGTTGTTTAGCCATCTGTTACTTATTCCTCAATTTTACCGCCAGCAGCTTCAATTGCAGCACGGGCGCCTTTAGTAACACGCAAGCCACGCACAGTTACTGCGCGATTGACTTCGCCAGAAAGCATTACTTTTGCGAATTCAATTTGAGGGCCAATAATGTTAGCAGCTTTCAGTGCATTCAGATCGATAACATCGCCTTCAACACGGGCAAAATCAGACAGACGAATTTCTGCGGTGACCATTGCCTTACGTGAAGTGAAACCAAATTTTGGCAGACGACGGTATAAAGGCATCTGGCCACCTTCAAAACCACGACGAACGCCACCGCCAGAACGAGACTTCTGACCTTTGTGACCACGACCGCCGGTTTTACCCAGACCAGAACCAATACCACGACCTACACGTTTAGGTGCGTGCTTGGCACCTTCAGCCGGAGACAGAGTATTTAAGCGCATCTGTTACTCCTCAACTTTAACCATATAGGAAACCAAGTTGACCATACCGCGAATAGCTGGTGTATCTTCACGCTCAACAGTATGACCAATACGACGCAGACCTAAACCAGTCAAAGTTGCCTTATGTTTAGGCAAACGACCAATTGAACTGCGAACCTGAGTAATTTTAATAGTCTTAGCCATGGTCATTACCCCAGAATTTCTTCGACGGATTTGCCACGCTTAGCTGCGACCATTTCTGGAGACTTCATGCTGTCTAAAGCATCCAGAGTTGCACGAACCACGTTGATTGGGTTCGTGGAACCGTAGGTTTTAGCCAGTACGTTACGAACTCCAGCCACTTCCAGAACAGCACGCATCGCACCACCGGCGATGATACCTGTACCTTCGTGAGCAGGCTGCATGAACACGCGAGAACCGGTGTGTGAGCCTTTCACTGGGTGGTACAAAGTGCCGCTGTTAAGTGCGACGGTTTTCATATTGCGACGTGCTTTTTCCATCGCTTTCTGGATTGCTGCCGGAACTTCGCGTGCTTTGCCGTAGCCAAAACCAACGCGACCGTTACCATCACCAACTACAGTCAGTGCTGTAAAGCTGAAAATACGGCCACCTTTAACGGTTTTAGATACGCGGTTTACCGCGATCAGCTTTTCCTGCAGTTCGCCAGCTTGTTTTTCGATGTGAGCCATCTTACACCTCTACCTTAGAACTGAAGGCCAGCTTCACGGGCAGCATCTGCCAGTGCCTGGACTCTACCATGATATTGGAAACCAGAACGGTCAAAGGATACATCTTTGATGCCTTTTTCCAGAGCACGTTCAGCAACAATCTTACCAACTAATGCTGCGGCTTCTTTGTTTCCAGTAAATTTCAGTTGTTCACTGATAGCGTTTTCTGTTGTAGAAGCGGCCACCAGAGTTTCAGAACCATTTGGTGCGATAACCTGCGCATAAATATGGCGAGGGGTACGATGTACCACCAGGCGAGTCGCACCCAGTTCTTTGAGCTTGCGGCGTGCGCGGGTCGCACGACGGATACGAGCTACTTTCTTATCCATAGTGTTACCTTACTTCTTCTTAGCCTCTTTGGTACGCACGACTTCATCGGCGTAACGGACACCCTTGCCTTTATATGGCTCAGGACGACGATAGGCACGCAAATCTGCCGCAACCTGACCAATCACTTGCTTATCAGCACCTTTCAGTACGATTTCAGTTTGTGATGGGCATTCCGCAGTTATGCCTGCTGGCAGCTGATGCTCAACCGGATGCGAGAAGCCTAAAGACAAGCTAACTACGTTGCCTTTAACTGCTGCACGATAACCAACACCAACCAGCTGAAGTTTCTTAGTGAAACCTTCGTTAACACCAATAACCATAGCGTTCAGCAGAGAACGAGTTGTACCTGCCTGCGCCCAAGCGTCAGCAAAACCTTCGCGCGGAGCGAAAGTCAGTTGGCTATCCGCATGATTAACTTCAACTGCGTTGTGGATTTTACGACTTAGCTCGCCGTTTTTACCCTTAATCGAAATAACCTGACCGTCGAGTTTAACCTCTACGCCGGCAGGAATGACGACGGGTGCTTTTGCAACACGAGACATTCTTTCCTCCCGAATTAAGCTACGTAGCAGAGAATCTCGCCACCCAGACCAGCCTGGCGAGCTGCACGATCAGTCATTACACCTTTAGAGGTAGAAACAACAGCGATTCCCAAACCAGCCATAACTTGTGGCAGCTCATCTTTTTTCTTATAGATGCGCAGACTTGGGCGGCTTACACGCTGAATGCTTTCTACAACAGCCTTACCTTGGAAATACTTCAGAGTGATTTCCAGTTCTGGCTTAGTGTCGCCTTCGATTTTAAAATCTTCAATGTAACCTTCTTCCTTCAGCACCTTGGCAATTGCCACTTTCAGCTTGGAGGAAGGCATGGTGACCGCAACTTTATTCGCGGCCTGACCGTTACGGATACGGGTCAGCATATCCGCGATCGGATCTTGCATGCTCATCTGTCTTTACTCCCGTGATTCAATTGGTGACAATTACCAGCTAGCCTTTTTAAGGCCCGGGATTTCACCGCGCATAGCGGCTTCACGGACTTTAATACGGCTCAACCCAAACTTCCGCAAAAATGCATGCGGACGCCCAGTCTGACGGCAGCGGTTACGCTGACGGCAAGGGCTGGAATCACGTGGCAGTGTTTGCAGTTTCAGAACAGCATTCCAACGGTCTTCATCAGATGCGTTTACATCAGAGATGATCGCTTTCAGTTCAACGCGTTTTGCGAAGAATTTCTCAGCTAATTTCGCACGTTTTACATCACGTGCTTTCATTGATTGCTTAGCCATGAGTACCCTGCCTTACTTGCGGAACGGGAAGTTAAACGCAGCCAACAGCGCGCGGCCTTCATCATCAGATTTCGCAGTAGTGGTGATAGTAATATCCAAACCACGTACGCGATCCACTTTATCGTAATCGACTTCAGGGAAGATGATTTGCTCACGAACACCCATGCTGTAGTTACCACGACCATCGAATGATTTAGCGGACAAACCACGGAAGTCACGGATACGTGGTACAGCAATAGAAATCAGGCGCTCAAAGAACTCCCACATGCGTTTTCCACGCAGGGTTACTTTACAGCCGATTGGATAGCCCTGACGGATTTTGAAGCCTGCAACTGATTTGCGTGCTTTGGTGATCAATGGCTTCTGACCAGAGATTGCTGCCAAGTCAGCTGCTGCGTTATCCAGCAGTTTTTTGTCAGCGATTGCTTCACCAACACCCATGTTCAGGGTGATCTTCTCGACCCGAGGGACTTGCATGACAGAATGGTAACCAAACTGAGTCATCAGTTTCTTGACTACCTCGTCTTTGTAGTAATCATGCAGTTTCGCCATCGTATACTCCAAATTACTTGATAGTTTCGTTATTAGATTTGAAGAAACGTACTTTTTTGCCGTCTTCGAATCTAAAACCTACACGGTCAGCCTTGCCGGTTGCTGTGTTGAAGATCGCAACGTTAGAAACATTGATAGCTGCTTCTTTTTCAACGATGCCACCTGGTTGGTTCAGAGCCGGAACTGGTTTCTGATGTTTTTTAACCAGGTTGATGCCTTCAACAATCACTTTACCAGAAGAAAGAACCTGTTTTACTTTACCGCGCTTACCTTTGTCTTTACCAGTCAGCACGATAATTTCGTCATCACGACGGATTTTCGCTGCCATTGCCTGCTCCTTAGAGTACTTCAGGTGCCAGAGAGATAATTTTCATGAACTTTTCATTACGAAGTTCACGAGTCACCGGCCCAAAAATACGCGTACCGATAACTTGCTCACTATTGTTGTTCAACAATACACAAGCGTTGCTATCGAAGCGAATGACAGAACCGTCCGGGCGACGAACACCCTTCTTGGTGCGCACCACTACCGCTTTCAGGACATCACCTTTTTTCACTTTACCGCGAGGAATTGCTTCCTTGATAGTGATCTTGATGATGTCACCGACATCTGCGTAGCGACGGTGCGAGCCACCTAGAACCTTGATACACATTACGCGACGTGCACCGGAGTTGTCGGCCACGTTCAGCATAGTCTGTTCTTGGATCATTTTAGTGCTCCGCTAAATGTCAACTACTACTGAGCCACTTTATTTTAAAGAGGCCGTTTCAATATCCCATACTACGAGGGCGCGGCATTATAACACCACATCTTCGCGATGGACAGAAAAATAAACGGCCCCGTTATTTTTTGGGCCGTTTATTTCGTACGATACAGCGATCTATTATAGAACCGCTTTCTCTACAACGCGAACTAAAGTCCAAGATTTAGTCTTAGACAGTGGACGGGTTTCGCGGATTTCCACTACATCACCAATTCCACATTCATTGTTCTCGTCATGTACGTGCAGTTTAGTCGTACGTTTGATGAACTTACCATACAATGGATGTTTCACCTTACGCTCAATAGCAACAACAATGGATTTTTCCATTTTGTCGCTAATAACACGACCTTGCAGAGTACGGATTTTATCGGTCATTACGCACCCGCCTTCTCAGTCAGTAAAGTCTTAACGCGTGCAATATTACGACGCACTTGTTTCAACAGGTGAGACTGTTGCAGCTGGCCACTTGCCGCCTGCATACGCAGATTGAATTGTTCACGTAACAGGTTCAGCAGCTCAGTGTTCAGCTCTTCAACGCTTTTTTCGCGCAGCTCTTGTGCTTTCATTACATCACCGTCTTAGTTACAAAGGTGGTTTTGATAGGCAGTTTCGCTGCTGCCAGCTTGAATGCTTCACGAGCCAGCTCTTCAGGCACACCGTCCATTTCATACAGGACTTTACCGGGCTGGATCAAGGCAACCCAGTATTCTACGTTACCTTTACCTTTACCCATACGCACTTCGAGTGGCTTTTCGGTGATAGGTTTGTCTGGGAACACACGGATCCAGATTTTACCTTGACGTTTAATTGCACGGGTCATAGCACGACGTGCCGCTTCGATCTGACGAGCAGTCAGACGACCACGGCCTACAGCTTTCAGACCGAAAGTGCCGAAGCTAACATCCGCACCTGCAGCCAGACCACGGTTGCGGCCTTTGTGCACTTTACGGAATTTCGTACGCTTTGGTTGTAACATCAGCGACTCTCCTTACTTGCGGCCTTTACGCTGCTGCTTTTTAGGTTGAGCAGCCGGTTTTTCCGCCTGTTCAACTGCAGCCATACCACCCAGGATCTCACCTTTGAAGATCCATACCTTAACGCCGATTACACCATAAGTGGTGTGCGCTTCAGAAGTATTGTAGTCGATGTCTGCACGCAGAGTATGCAGAGGTACACGACCTTCACGATACCACTCAGTACGTGCAATTTCAGCACCGCCCAGACGGCCGCTGACTTCCACTTTGATACCTTTAGCGCCCAAACGCATAGCGTTCTGTACAGCACGTTTCATAGCACGGCGGAACATGACACGACGTTCCAGCTGTGAACTGATGCTGTCAGCAACCAGTTTTGCGTCCAGTTCAGGTTTACGTACTTCGGCAATATTGATCTGCGCAGGAACGCCAGCGATATCCGCTACAGCCTTACGCAGTTTTTCAACGTCTTCACCTTTTTTACCGATTACAATGCCTGGACGAGCAGTGTGAATAGTCACACGGATGCTTTTCGCAGGACGTTCGATAACGATACGTGAAATAGATGCTTTAACCAGTTCTTTGTTCAAGTACTGGCGAACTTTAAAGTCGCTGTCCAGGTTGTCAGCGAATTCTTTGGTATTCGCATACCAGGTAGAGTTCCAAGGTTTGACAATACCCAGACGAATACCATTAGGATGTACTTTCTGACCCATTGCTAGTCTCCAGAGTCTCAGCGATCGGACACAACCACAGTGATGTGGCTGGTGCGCTTCAGGATACGATCTGCACGGCCTTTGGCACGAGGCATAATACGCTTCATAGTTGGGCCTTCGTCTACGAAAATTTTCGTGACTTTCAGATCATCGATGTCAGCGCCATCGTTGTGTTCTGCGTTAGCAATAGCAGACTCAAGTACTTTCTTCACTAAACCAGCAGCTTTTTTGTTGGTATAGGTCAGAGTTTCCAGAGCTTGCGACACTTTCTTACCGCGGATCAGGTCAGCCACAAGGCGAACCTTCTGAGCAGAAGAACGAGCGTGGCGATGTTTAGCGATAGTTTCCATCTCTTCCTCCTACCTTAGCGCTTTTTAGCCTTTTTATCGGCCGCATGGCCGCGATAAGTACGGGTCGGCGCGAATTCACCCAGTTTGTGACCAACCATTTCGTCGGAAACAAAAACTGGTACATGCTGACGACCATTATGGACAGCGATGGTCAAACCGATCATGTTAGGAAAGATCGTTGAACGACGGGACCAAGTCTTAATAGGCTTTTTGTCTCCGCTTTCCACCGCTTTCTCTACCTTCTTCAGCAAGTGCAGGTCAATAAATGGACCTTTCTTGAGAGAACGTGGCATGGTTTATCCTCTAATTATTTTTTAGAACGGCGACGTACGATATATTTATCAGTACGTTTGTTGCTACGGGTCTTCTTACCTTTGGTCTGAATGCCCCATGGAGTTACAGGGTGTTTACCAAAGTTACGACCTTCACCACCACCATGTGGATGGTCTACTGGGTTCATCGCCGTACCACGAACGGTAGGACGAATACCACGCCAGCGGCTTGCACCAGCTTTACCCAGAACGCGCAGCATATGTTCTGCGTTACCAACTTCACCTAAAGTAGCGCGGCAATCAGACAATACTTTACGCATTTCACCAGAACGCAGACGCAGGGTCACATAAGAACCATCACGAGCAACGATCTGAGCATAAGCACCTGCTGAACGAGCCAACTGGCCACCTTTACCTGGTTTCATTTCTATGTTGTGAACAGTAGAACCAACCGGAATGTTGCGCATTGGCAGAGCGTTACCAGTTTTGATTGCTGAATCAGCACCAGACTGGATTTGATCACCCGCTTTCAGGCCCTTAGGCGCAAGGATGTAACGACGCTCACCGTCTTTGTACAGAACCAGTGCGATGTTTGCTGAACGGTTTGGATCATATTCCAGACGCTCAACAACAGCAGGGATACCGTCTTTGTTACGTTTAAAGTCAATCAGACGATAATGCTGTTTATGGCCACCACCAATGTGACGAGTGGTAATACGACCATTGTTGTTACGACCACCGGTTTTGTTGTTTTTTTCCAACAACGGAGCATAAGGTTTACCCTTATGCAGCTCAGGGTTAACCACTTTAACAACGTGGCGACGGCCCGGAGACGTAGGTTTACATTTAACAATTGCCATTGTTCTTTACTCCTCCGACTTACTCAGCGCCGCCAACGAAGTCCAGGTTCTGGCCTTCTTTCAAGGTGACGTAAGCCTTTTTCCAGTCGCTACGACGACCAATACGCTGTCCGTGGCGTTTAACTTTGCCTTTTACCAGCAAAGTGTTTACACCTTCAACTTCAACTTCAAACAGTTTCTGTACGGCAGCTTTGATCTCTGCTTTAGTCGCGTCTTTCGCAACTTTGAGAACGATGGTGTTGCTTTTTTCCATCGCTGTAGAAGCTTTTTCAGATACGTGCGGCGCGCGCAGTACTTTCAGCAGACGTTCTTCACGGATCATGCCAGCATCTCCTCAACTTGCTTCACAGCTTCAGCAGTCATAACCACTTTGTCGAAGGCAATCAGGCTTACAGGATCGATACCTGCTGTGTCACGAACGTCAACCTTGTACAGGTTACGAGCTGCTAAGAACAGATTCTCATCAACTTCGCTAGTGACAATCAGCACGTCTTCCAGAGCCATTTCTTTCAGTTTCTGTACCAGCAACTTAGTCTTAGGTGCTTCAACAGAGAACTTCTCGACAACGATTAGACGATCTTGACGTACCAGTTCAGACAGGATGCTTTTCAGGGCACCGCGGTACATCTTTTTATTAACTTTTTGACTGTGGTCCTGTGGTTTCGCTGCGAAAGTTACACCACCAGAGCGCCAAATTGGGCTCTTAATAGAACCAGAACGCGCACGGCCAGTGCCTTTCTGACGCCATGGTTTTTTACCTGAACCAGAAACTTCGGCACGAGTTTTCTGAGCACGAGTACCTTGACGAGCACCAGCTGCATATGCAACAACTACTTGATGCACAAGCGCTTCATTGAAATCACGCCCGAAGGTAGTTTCGGAAACAGTCAGCGCGCTTTGCGCGTCTTTGATTACCAATTCCATTCCTATCTCCTCGACGTTACGCCTTGACAGCCGGTTTTACGATCAGGTTACTGTTCGTTGCACCTGGAACAGCACCTTTGACCAGCAGCAGGTTACGCTCAGCGTCAACACGTACTACATCTAAGCTCTGAACAGTTACGCGCTCATTACCCAGTTGGCCTGCCATTTTCTTGCCTTTGAACACTTTGCCCGGAGTCTGGTTCTGACCGATAGAACCCGGAACGCGGTGAGACAAGGAGTTACCATGGGTAGCATCCTGAGTACGGAAGTTCCAGCGTTTAACAGTACCCGCGAAACCTTTACCTTTAGATGTACCAGTAACGTCAACTTTTTTAACGTCAGCGAAAATTTCAACGCTAATGCTTTGACCTACAGTGAATTCAGCATCGTCTTCTGACAGGCGGAATTCACGCAGAATGCGGCCAGCTTCAACGCCAGCTTTAGCGAAATGACCCGCTTCAGCTTTCTTAACACGACTAGCTTTTTTGCTACCAGTCGTTACCTGAATTGCACGATAACCGTCAGTCTCTTTGTTTTTAACTTGAGTCACACGGTTATTTTCGATTTCGATAACAGTTACAGGGATTGAAACGCCATCTTCAGTGAAGATACGAGTCATGCCCACTTTTTTACCGACTAAACCAATCATTGTTTCAACCTCTCAATCGTTCAATGACCTGATTAACCCAGGCTGATCTGCACATCTACACCGGCAGCCAGATCCAGACGCATCAGAGCATCAACGGTTTTCTCGGTTGGCTCAACGATGTCAACCAGACGTTTGTGAGTGCGAATTTCGTACTGATCACGCGCATCTTTATTAACGTGTGGAGAAATCAGAACGGTAAAACGCTCTTTACGAGTTGGCAGAGGGATCGGACCACGAACTTGCGCACCAGTGCGTTTCGCAGTCTCTACGATTTCCGCAGTTGATTGATCGATCAAACGATGATCAAATGCTTTCAGGCGGATACGGATTCTTTGGTTCTGCATGAGACCAGAGCTCCAACTATTTTATAAACGTAAATAATTACTCCTCGCACCCATTTCGGTTGATGGGGGAGTGTAATCGTTCTGTGCATAACCCCCATATCGGGGGTATTTTAAATGGCGGCTATTCACCGCTCATTACTGATATAAATCAGTCCTACTCTGTGTAGGTAAGCCCGCGCATTATACGTGAATTTACCCACAAAGCAATATTAAGAGTGAAATCTATGCAAAAGTACAGACAACAAAGGGGAAAGCAAGAAAGAAAATGGCAGGAAAACGCCCTATATACATCAAATTATAGGGCGGCAAACTATAGCTATTCTTCTTCACTAAGCTGGGATTGAATGTAATTTTGTATTCCAATTCTAGCTATCAGTTCAAGTTGAGTTTCCAACCAATCAATATGATTTTCTTCATCGGCAAGCACCTCTATCATCAAGTCTCTACTGACATAATCATGAACTGAATCGGCATATGCAATTGCTTCTCTGAGATCCTTTGCACCACGTAATTCTAATTCCAGATCAGATTTCAGCATTTCTTCTACATCTTCTCCGATATTGAGCTTGCCCAGATCTTGTAAATTTGGCACCCCCTCCAGAAAAAGAATACGTTCGATAAATTTATCTGCATGCTTCATCTCATCAATGGACTCGTGATACTCGACGTCATTCAAACGCATCAATCCCCAGTTCTTAAACATTCGGGCATGCAAGAAATATTGATTGATGGCGACAAGTTCATTGCCGAGAAGTTTATTCAAATGTGCAATTATTTTTTTATCACCTTTCATAACAAGTTCCTCCGCTTCCAGTAACTAAAGTGTAGTACTAATTTGGCAGAGTAATTGCAAGAAAATTGTGCTTATTTTAGGCAACATTATTTATTGAAGGTAGCAGGGCAATCTCCTCATTCATTATTTCACGTGCTTGACGTATACATTTTCCGCAGTCGCTTCCTATAGGAACAAAATTCCTCAATTCACTGATAGAACGAATATGTTGCTGATGAACAGCATTGCGTATGGTTTTATCGCTTATTGCATTGCAGAGACAAACATACATGGAAGCACTCTTCTAGCTATTTACACATTCTCGATGACTATTTAGGTCGGATAACCCCCCATACCCAAAATGGTCCACGCTTATAAAATAAGCGACACCCCGGAATAGTAAATAGAAATAAATCTCATTTCAATTATTGTTTTTATTTTGTTGAATAACAAAAAACCACCAACTTCGGTGGCTCAAAATAAAAAAAGAGGAGCCTTGGCTCCTCTTTTTCATAATCTTTTGATAATTAAAGATTAAGCAATAACTTTAGCAACAACACCGGCGCCTACAGTACGGCCACCTTCACGGATTGCGAAACGCAGACCTTCGTCCATTGCGATTGGTGCAATCAGAGTCACTTTCATGTTGATGTTGTCACCTGGCATTACCATCTCTACGCCTTCTGGCAGTTCGATAGTACCGGTTACGTCAGTTGTACGGAAGTAGAACTGTGGACGGTAACCTTTGAAGAATGGCGTATGACGACCACCTTCATCTTTGCTCAGGATATACACTTCAGATTCGAACTGAGTGTGTGGGTGGATA
>NZ_JADEUF010000053.1 GCF_015163655.1 Xenorhabdus griffiniae
AGCCTTTTGTTCCTTTATTGCTCTTTGTTTCGCAACTTAAGGTTATAAAGGCAGGGCTATGTCATTTCAATTCACTATGTCATCTCATCTAGAAAGTCGAGCATCGCGTTATTTTACTAAAGTGGCAAAAATCATCGACATCACAAAAACTTCAACTAATTTGTCCATAGCCTGTTCTTTTTTAGATCGACATTTTATTAGTCAAAAATATTGATCCTGGAACAGGCTTTTAGTTTAACTTGTTATCCAGAATTCGGGTGTATTAGAAAACCATACTAAATGACTTTATGCGGGCCGAAACATTCATAATGGATATGTTGTTCATCAATACCCATTGCCAGCAATTGTTTGGCGATATGTTGCATGAAAGCCACAGGACCACAGAAATAGAATTGCATCCCTTCCACTGCTATTGCATCCTTCACGAGCGATAGATCCATCAGCCCAATATGCTGGTAATGTATGCCTTTCTGATCTATATCTCTGGGTTCTCGATACCAAACTTGTGAATACAAATTAGGCATAGATTGGGAAATTTCATTCACCTTATTGGCGAAAGCATGATGGCCGCCATGCTCTGCGGCGTGGAACCAATTTACTGCGCCAATATGATGTTGGTTATGCAGGGATTGCAGCATACTCATCATCGGTGTCAAACCAACCCCGGCAGAAATCAGTGTAACTGGCATATCAGGTTGCACATCAAGAAAGAAATCACCGTGTGGTGCAGCCAGCATCACAATATCCCCTTCCTGTACCTTATCGTGCAGATGGTTTGAAATTTTGCCCTGGGGTTCACGCTTGACAGCAATTTGGTAACTGGTTCCGTTTGGCGCGGCAGTCAGTGAATATTGGCGGATTTCACGGTTGTCAAATATGGGATCTTCTACATAGATTGCCAAGTATTGCCCTGGTTTATAATCCATAACCTTGCCACCATCAACAGGCGAAAACTCAAAGCTAGTGATAACATCACTTTGTGGTTGTTTCCGGCTAACACGAAACTGACGTAGATCACGCCAACCTCCTTCCAGGGATTCACCGCTTTGATAAATTTCCTCTTCTCGATTGATAAAGACATTAGCTAATACGTTGTAAGCTTTTCCCCAGGCGTTGAGAACTTCGTCACCAGGATGAAACATTTCATCAATCGTTGCCAGCAGGTGCTTACCTACAATTTGATAATGCTCAGGTTGAATACTGAGGCTGGCATGTTTATGGGCGATTTTTTCTACGGCAGGTAAAAGTGCTGACAGATTATCGATATTGCCAGCATAAGCACAAAGAGCATTGAAAAGCGCTTCCCGCTGATCACCGTTGATCTGATGACTCATATTAAAAATATCTTTTAATTCAGGGTTATGCTTGAACATGCGCTCGTAAAAATGCGCAGTTAGCTTAGGGCCTGTGGAAACAATTAATGGAATGGTCGATTTTATGGTTGCGATAACCTGACTATCTAGCATGGGGATCTCCTGAATTTTTCTCACATAATGCTGAAATCTATAAGTTGCATTTTAAATGCAACTTATAGGGTTTGGGAATGCATCAGATTGAGAAAAGATAATTATCTTTCCTTAAGTCAAAAAAATAGAATTTAAATTAACGTGGATCACGACCAGGATCACAAATCTCAGTAATAAATCCATAATCATTAGCGAAACAGTAGGTTATTTAGTTTCTAATGGGTTACCAGGATGAAGTGCAAACGTTTGCGTAATTTATTTTGTCAAGACTATCTCATTCGATAAAAAGAGTTTACACTGTGTGCCATTCTGGCCCTCAGGGGTATTTTTTTAGAGATGTAGCTGAGTCAGGAGAACCCAATGTTAAAGCGTGAAATGAATATTGCGAATTACGATCCCGAACTGTGGCAAGCGATGGAACAGGAAGTTTGTCGTCAAGAAGAACACATTGAATTGATTGCTTCTGAAAACTACACCAGCCCAAGAGTAATGCAGGCACAAGGCTCTCAGCTGACTAACAAGTATGCGGAAGGTTACCCGGGTAAACGTTACTACGGTGGCTGTGAGTATGTTGATGTGGTTGAGCAGCTTGCGATTGACCGCGCCAAGGCGTTGTTTGGTGCAGATTATGCTAATGTCCAGCCACACTCTGGTTCTCAGGCAAATGCTGCGGTGTATATGACACTGCTAAAACCCGGCGATACGGTTTTAGGGATGAATCTGGCGCACGGTGGCCATCTGACTCACGGCTCCCCAGTTAACTTCTCTGGCAAACTTTATAATATCGTGCCTTATGGTATTGATGAAAGTGGCAAAATTGATTACGACGATATTCGTAAGCAAGCGCAAAAACATCAGCCTAAAATGATCATCGGCGGCTTTTCTGCCTATTCTGGTGTTGTCGATTGGGCGAAGATGCGTGAAATTGCGGATGAAATCGGTGCCTATTTGTTCGTTGACATGGCTCACGTCGCAGGTCTGGTTGCCGCAGGGGTTTATCCAAACCCAGTTCCTCATGCACATGTTGTCACAACCACAACGCACAAAACATTGGCTGGCCCACGTGGTGGCTTGATTTTGGCGAAGGGTGGTGATGAAGAGTTTTACAAGAAACTGAATTCCTCTGTTTTCCCTGGTTCCCAGGGTGGTCCGTTGATGCACGTTATTGCTGGTAAGGCAGTTGCATTGAAAGAAGCGATGGAGCCTGAATTCAAAGCCTACCAACACCAAGTTGCCAAGAACGCGAAAGTGATGGTAGAAGTATTCCTGCAACGCGGTTACAAAGTGGTTTCTGGAGAAACCGAAAACCATTTGTTCTTGCTGGATCTGGTGGACAAAGACATTACGGGTAAAGATGCTGATGCGGCCTTGGGACGTGCCAATATCACCGTGAACAAAAACAGCGTACCTAATGATCCACGCAGCCCATTCGTCACCTCTGGTATCCGTATCGGCACGCCTGCAATTACCCGCCGTGGCTTCAAGGAAGCAGAATCCCGTGAACTGGCTGGCTGGATGTGTGATGTGCTGGATAACATCAATGATGAAGCAATCATTGAAAGTGTTAAGCAAAAGGTATTAGATATCTGCGCAAAATATCCGGTCTACGCATAATTTAAATAAAATGTAGTTTAGTAATAAACCCGACTCATAACGTCAGTTTTGAGCGGGTTTTTTGTATCAAAAACGAGGGCATTTGGATGGTTGTTCCATCGACATTTTGGTTGGGCCTGGGTTATTTCACCTATTTTTTCTCTTACGGTATATTCTTACCTTTTTGGTCTGTCTGGTTAAAAGGTGAAGGCATTGATGCCTCAATGATAGGGATCTTGCTAGGTGTTGGAATGGTAGCTCGCTTTGTCGGCAGTCTGGTTATCTCTCCTACGGTAAAAAACCCCGCTAAATTAATTAATGCATTACGTCTTCTCTCATTATTGGCCTTGCTTTTTGCCATTGGCTTTGTATTTGGTAGCCATTGGACATGGCTTTTATTTATCATGGTTGGTTTCAATTTATTCTTCTCACCATTAGTCCCCTTATCAGATGCTTTAGCGGGAACATGGCACAAGCAGTTTACGTTTGATTATGGCAAGGTAAGGGTTTGGGGTTCGATTGCATTTGTTATTAGTTCTTCGTTGGCAGGCATATTGATGTCTACCAATGGGATAAATTTCTCAATCAGTAGCCTGAATTTTGACTGGAATATATCGTTTGATCGTTTGAATAATTGGATCGGTCATGAGTTATTTGGTACACACCATATCATTCTTGCTTTCTTGCTATTCAGTGTTACAGCCATGTTACTGGGTATGATGTTGAAACCTTCCATCATGCCAGTAGGTAAGATTAAAGCCGCCAATATCAATGCTGTTTCTTTTAAAGAACTCTTATCTGAAAAATCAGTGTGGCGGTTTTTACTCTGTGTAACTTTATTGCAGGCCGCCCATGCGGGATATTACAGCTTTGGTTCCATTTATTGGGAGCAAGCGGGTTATTCCTCATCAACCATTGGTTATCTCTGGTCCTTAGGCGTAGTGGCTGAAGTTGTTATCTTTACTTTTAGCAAGCAATTATTCCGTCGTTGGAGTGCCCGTAATTTACTATTATTGTCGGGGATTTGTGGTGTTGTTCGTTGGGGACTTATGGGAACCTCAACCGAGTTACCGGTGTTGATTATTATTCAAATCCTGCATTGTGGTACTTTTACCGTTTGCCATTTGGCTGCGATGCGTTTTATTGGTGCCAGAAAGGAAAACGAAATCATCCGGTTGCAAGCAACTTACTCTGCTTTAGCTATGGGGGGCGGTATTGCTGTCATGAGTATGGTTGCCGGCTTCATGTATGAGCAGATAGGGAGTGGCATATTTGGGGTGATGGCACTGGTTGCTTTACCTGCCCTGTTCTTAAGACCAAAAGTTGAAGCCCATTCACTTTCGCGCTAATAAAAAAACGAAGATAAGAAAAAGGGCACCCGATAGGTGCCCTTGAAGTCAATAATAACGAATTAACGTTTCAATGCTTCAGTCAATTCTTCACGCATTTCAGACAGAATGTCTTTAACGATACGTGGGCTACCTGCAACGATATTGCCAGAGCTGACATAGTTATGACCACCAACGAAATCAGTGACAATACAACCTGATTCACGTACCAGCAATTCACCACCCAGGAAATCCCAAGGTTTTAAGCCAATTTCAAAGAAACCATCGACACGTCCGGCAGCGACATACGCCATATCCAGTGCTGCAGAACCTGTGCGACGGAAATCTGCACAGCGTTCAAATAATTTACCCAGCACATTCATGTAAGGGATAGTGTGCTGCTTAGCTTTGAATGGAAAACCCGTCGCAAGGATAGTGCCATCCAGATCACGGGCATTAGTGCCACGCAGACGATAACCGTTCAATTGAGCGCCTTGGCCACGAGTTGCGGTGAACAGTTCATTGCGCATTGGATCGTAAACCACAGACACTTCTGTGCGGCCTTTAATGCGTACGGCAATGGAAACAGCAAAATGGGGAAGACGTTTGATAAAGTTGGTGGTGCCATCCAGTGGATCGATAACCCATTGGAAGTCATCTTCTTCTCCTATGTGATTACCACTTTCTTCGGTGATAATCGTATGCTTAGGGTAAGATTTACGGATGATGTCAATGATCAGCTTCTCTGCTTCACGATCAACATTGGTAACGAAATCATTACTGCCTTTTTGGCTTGCTTCAACAGCATCAGGAGTTTCGTAGCTTTTGGCAATGTAGTTGCCGGCCTTACGCGCAGCGCGTATAGCGATGTTTAGCATCGGATGCATGGGGTATCTTCCACCAGGATTTTAAAGAACGGGAAATAAATTGGCGCGCATTATAGCAGTAGTTCGTCAAAATGACTAATGCTGTGTTAAGATATTCGGCTCTTATACTGAATTTAAAAGCCGTCATGTTAGAGAATATCCGCATTATTCTGGTAGAAACCTCCCATACGGGGAACATGGGATCAACCGCCAGGGCCATGAAAACAATGGGACTGACCAACCTGTATCTGGTGAATCCGCTTGTCCAACCTGATTCTCACGCTATCGCACTTTCAGCCGGTGCAAGTGATGTTATCGGCAATGCAACAATTGTGAATTCGTTGGATGAAGCATTGGCCGGGTGTGAGTTAGTCATTGGCACCAGTGCCCGTTCCCGAACCCTATCCTGGCCGATGGTTGAGCCACGTGAATGTGGTGAACGCTGTGTCGAAACTGCCAGCCACTCGCCAGTTGCTATTGTCTTTGGCCGTGAACGTGTTGGCTTGACTAACGAAGAGTTGCAAAAGTGTAATTATCATCTTTATATCCCAACTAACCCAGAATATGGTTCATTGAATTTAGCAATGGCGGTTCAGTTGGTTAGCTATGAAATTCGCATGGCATACCTTGCGGCTCAGGAGCAATTAAAAGCAGTAACGTTTCCAGAGCATGAAGTAGAGTATCCCCCTGTTGAAGACATGGAGCGTTTTTATCAGCACCTTGAACAGGTATTGAAAGAGTCCGGTTTTATTCGCAAAGCGCATCCGGGCCAGATAATGAATAGATTAAGACGTCTTTACACTCGTGCCCGGCCAGAAACTCAAGAGCTGAATATCCTGCGTGGTATACTGACTTCCATGGAAAAGTGGGATAAAAAATAAATTGATACAGTATGCCAATCTAACTTCAAGATACGTGTGTTTCTCCCCGCTTCGCCGGGAGAAGTCAGGTTTCATAGCGTGTTGTAAATTGCAATTTGAAGTTTAATGCAGATAAAAAACTGTAGCAGAAAGTAACAGGAAGCCGTCGCTAGAAAATACAATGTAACGGGATAATAGATAACTGGACAATAGCGGAAAGCAGTCGGGATAGGTAAGTGAAAAAGTGAAAGAGTGTCAAATAATAGTTGAGTAAATTACTCGGTTAAATAGTTGACTAAAATACTCAGGAATGCCACAATTTCACCCATATTTCACCACGGAGTTTTTGTTATGAGACTGACATCAAAAGGACGTTATGCGGTAACAGCCATGTTAGATGTGGCGTTGCATTCACAAGAAGGGCCGGTGCCGTTAGCCGATATTTCTGAACGTCAGGGGATTTCCCTTTCCTATCTTGAGCAGTTGTTTTCCCGCCTGCGTAAAAATGGTCTGGTTTCTAGCGTCCGTGGTCCAGGTGGCGGCTATTTATTGGGCAGAGATGCCGGTAAAATTTTCGTTGCCGAAGTGATTTCAGCTGTTGATGAATCTGTTGATGCCACTCGTTGTCAGGGGCGAGAAGGTTGTCAAGGCGGCGATCGGTGTTTGACCCATGCTTTGTGGCGTGACCTCAGTGATCGCATCACGAGCTTCCTGAGTAGTATCAGTTTAGAAGAATTAGTGAATAACCAAGAAGTATTGGATGTTGCTGATCGTCAAGACGGCGATAAGCGTCGTACCCCTGGCCCTAACGGCAGACTTCAAGAGACGATTAACGTTAATCTGCGTGCGTAACTTGCGGCAAATACTTGTGTGGCAATGAAAAGTATTAAAAGTGTCTTACGGAGCATGTGAGCAATGAAATTACCCATTTATTTGGACTATTCAGCAACAACACCAGTCGATCCACGTGTTGCTGAAAAGATGATGAATTATTTGACTATTGACGGAGTCTTCGGTAACCCAGCTTCCCGTTCACACCGTTTTGGTTGGCAGGCTGAAGAAGCGGTTGATATTGCGCGCAATCAAATTGCTGACTTAATTGGCGCGGATCCACGTGAAATTGTGTTCACTTCAGGTGCGACAGAATCAGATAACCTGGCAATTAAAGGTGCTGCAAAATTTTATCAGAAGAAAGGCAAGCACATTATCACCAGCAAAACTGAGCATAAAGCGGTTTTAGATACTTGTCGTCAGCTGGAGCGCGAAGGTTTTGAGATCACATATCTGGCGCCAATGAGCAATGGCCTGATTGATCTGAAAGAGTTGGAAGCGACCATGCGTGAAGACACCATTCTGGTTTCTATCATGCATGTCAATAACGAAATCGGTATTGTTCAGGATATCATGACTATTGGTGAATTATGCCGCAGTCGTGGCATTATTTTCCATGTTGATGCAACCCAAAGTGTTGGTAAAGTGCCTGTCGATCTCAGCCAGCTAAAAGTGGATTTGATGTCCTTTTCTGCCCATAAACTTTATGGTCCGATGGGGATTGGTGCGCTGTATGTTCGTCGTAAGCCTCGCGTACGCATTGAAGCTCAACAACATGGTGGTGGTCATGAACGCGGTATGCGTTCAGGTACATTGCCTGTTCACCAGATTGTTGGCATGGGTGAAGCTTACCGTATCGCGAAAGAAGAGCTGGAATCAGAAGCAGAACGCCTGCGTGGTTTACGTCTGCGTTTGTGGAACGGTATTAAAGATATTGAAGAAGTTTACCTGAATGGTGATTTGGAACAGGGAGCGCCACACATTCTGAATGTCAGCTTCAACTATGTTGAAGGTGAGTCATTGATGATGTCATTGAAAGATCTGGCAGTATCTTCTGGCTCGGCATGTACTTCAGCGAGTCTGGAGCCTTCCTATGTCCTGCGCGCACTGGGTATGAATGATGAACTGGCGCACAGTTCTATTCGTTTCTCTTTGGGGCGTTTTACCACAGAAGAAGAAATAGACTATGCAATCAAACTGATCCACAACGCGATTGGTCACTTGCGTGATCTTTCTCCATTGTGGGAAATGTTCAAGCAGGGTGTGGATCTTAGCACCATCGAATGGTCTCATCATTAATCAGACGGTTTCAGGAGTAACGATATGGCTTACAGCGACAAAGTAATTGATCACTATGAAAACCCACGTAATGTTGGTTCATTCGATAACGAAGATCCGACAGTGGGTAGTGGCATGGTAGGAGCACCCGCTTGTGGTGACGTCATGCGACTGCAAATCAAAGTCAACGATGAAGGTATCATTGAAGACGCTCGTTTCAAAACCTATGGCTGCGGCTCGGCCATTGCATCCAGTTCTTTGGTAACAGAATGGATGAAAGGTAAATCGTTGGAACAGGCTGAGGCAATTAAAAACACGCAAATTGCTGAAGAATTAGAACTGCCACCAGTGAAAATCCATTGCTCGATTTTGGCAGAAGATGCTATCAAAGCGGCTATTGCTGATTACAAGAGCAAGCGCCAAGCCAAATAATTTTTCATAAAAAGAACATAATTCTGGTGGATATTGCAGCAATATCCACCTTTACTAGTTTTAAAGTGAGGTGTTGTATGTCAATTTCCGTGACAGAAAGTGCAGCCCAACGTATTTTGGCTTTTCTGACCAATCGAGGAAAAGGTGTCGGGTTGCGCTTGGGAGTGAGAACATCCGGCTGCTCTGGGATGGCATATGTGCTTGAATTTGCTGATGCAGTAAATGAAGAAGATCAGGTTTTTGAAGATAAGGGCGTGAAAGTCATCGTTGACGGTAAAAGCATCATTTATCTTGATGGTACTGAGTTGGATTTCGTTAAAGAAGGTCTGAATGAAGGCTTTAAATTCAACAACCCCAATGTTTCCAGCGAATGCGGTTGTGGAGAAAGTTTCCACGTTTAACCCCATTTTTTGACCCGCATTTTGCGAAACTAAGAGTAACTTATGGACTATTTTACTTTATTTGGGCTGCCTGCACGTTATGCGATTGATCGCGAACAGTTGGTAACCCGTTATCAGGAATTGCAACGCCAGTTTCATCCTGATCGTTTTGCCAACCAGCCAGAACGTGAAAAAGCGCTGGCACTCCAACAAGCTGCTACCATTAATGATGGTTATCAGACACTAAAACATCCCCTGAAACGCGCAGAATACATGCTATCTCAGCAAGGGTTTGATCTATCTAACGAGCAGCACACGATGCAGGATACGGCTTTTTTGATGCAACAGTTGGAATTGCGTGAAGAGCTTGATGCCATTGAACATCGCGCAGATTCAGAGACAGCCTTGAACGATTTTTCCTCTCGCTTGCATAAAATGATTAAAACACGCAGTGAGCAGATGGAACAGCAACTCAATGCTGCCGAATGGTCAATTGCAGCTGATACTGTCCGTAAGTTACGCTTTTTGGATAAATTGCAACAGCAGGTTGAACAACTGGAAGAGCGGTTGTTGGATGATTTTTAGCGGATTTTTGGCTGAATGCATTTCAGTTGAGTAAATTTCGGCTGATATAGATTTATAGGGGCACATATGGCTTTATTACAAATCAGCGAACCAGGTTTATCTGCCGCACCGCACCAGCGCCGTCTGGCTGCAGGGATTGATCTTGGTACAACTCACTCTCTGGTTGCGACCGTCCGTAGCGGTCAGGCGGAAACATTGGCAGACAGTGATAACCGTCACTTACTTCCTTCTGTTGTACAGTATCGTAAAGAAGAGATTCAAGTTGGTTGGCAGGCACGTCAACAAGCTGCGTCTGATCCTGCCAATACAATCAGTTCAGTCAAGCGGATGATGGGACGCTCTTTGGCTGACATTCAACAGCGTTATCCTAACCTGCCATACCAGCTTCAGGCCAGTGAAAATGGTTTGCCATTGATCAATACCGTGGCGGGGCTGGTAGATCCTATTCAGGTTTCTTCTGAAATATTGAAATCGTTGGCGCAACGGGCAGAAGAAACCTTGGATGGTAAACTTGATGGTGTTGTGATCACAGTGCCTGCTTATTTCGACGATGCTCAGCGTCAGGGCACTAAAGATGCTGCTCGTTTAGCAGGCTTGCATGTTCTGCGTCTCTTGAATGAACCTACTGCGGCAGCCATTGCTTATGGTCTTGATTCCGGTCAGGAGGGAATAATCGCCGTTTACGATCTTGGTGGCGGAACATTTGATATTTCTATTCTTCGCCTTAGCCGAGGCGTGTTTGAAGTGCTGGCAACAGGGGGAGATACCGCCCTTGGTGGTGACGATTTTGATTCGTTGTTAGCAAATTGGATACGTGAGCAGGCTGGGATCAGTGATAACGGCCACGGATTACAGCGTCAATTACTGGATGTTGCTACCCAAACCAAAATTGCTTTGAGTGAAGCTGAGAGCGCGGAAATCAATATAGCTAACTGGCAGGGCAGCATTACTCGTACCGAATTTAACGAATTGATTGCCGCTTTGGTTAAACGCACATTACTCTCCTGCCGTCGGGCGCTGAAAGATGCAGGTGTAACGATTGACGAAGTTTTGCAGGTCGTCATGGTTGGTGGTTCAACGCGCGTGCCGTTGGTACGCAGCATGGTGGGAGAATTCTTTGACCGCGAACCATTAACGTCTATCGATCCAGACAAGGTTGTCGCAGTGGGTGCTGCAATTCAGGCCGATATTCTGGTGGGTAACAAACCAGATAGCGAAATGCTGTTACTTGATGTTATCCCTCTGTCACTTGGCCTGGAGACAATGGGAGGGTTGGTTGAAAAAGTCATTCCACGTAATACCACCATTCCCGTTGCTAAAGCGCAAGAATTTACCACTTTTAAAGATGGTCAAAGTGCGATGAGCGTTCATGTGGTGCAGGGCGAGAGAGAACTGGTTAGTGATTGCCGTTCACTGGCGCGTTTCACACTGCGTGGTCTTCCGCCATTACCGGCTGGTGGTGCACACATTCGTGTGACCTTCCAGGTCGATGCGGATGGCTTGCTAAGTGTCAGTGCATTAGAAAAGTCCACGGGTGTTGAGGCTTCCATTCAGGTGAAACCTTCCTATGGTTTATCGGATGAAGAAATTGCCCATATGCTCAAAGATTCTATGTCTAATGCACAGGAAGATGTTCAGGCCCGCAAATTAGCTGAACAGAAAGTAGAAGCCGCTCGAATGCTGGAAAGTTTAACCAGTGCATTGGAAAAAGATGCGGATTTGCTGGATCAAGAAGAGCTGGCAGCAATTGATGCTGCTGCACATGTATTAATTGAAAGTGCTCAGGGAACTTCCCCTGAGGCAATTGAAAGTGCAATAAAACAACTGGACAAGCAAACGCAAGAATTTGCAGCACGCCGTATGGATACATCAATCCGCCGGGCTTTGGCGGGTCATTCTGTGGATGAGATTTAATATATGCCGAAAATTGTATTTTTACCTCATAACGAACTTTGTCCTGAAGGGGCAGTCTTGGAAGCGAAGGAAGGCGAATCCATTCTGGATGTTGCATTACGTAATGGTATTGAGATTGAACATGCCTGTGAAAAATCCTGTGCGTGTACCACTTGTCACTGTATTGTCAGGGAAGGCTTTGACTCACTGGAAGAAAGCTCTGAACTGGAAGATGACATGTTGGATAAAGCATGGGGTTTGGAGCCTGAAAGCCGTTTGAGCTGTCAGGCTAAAGTTACCGATGAGGATTTAGTCGTTGAAATCCCCAAATACACCATTAACCATGCGCGCGAACACTGACAGGAGAACAGAAAATGAAATGGTCTGACAGTCGTGATATTGGCGAAGCACTGTATGATAAATTTCCTGATTTAGATCCAAAAACAGTGCGTTTCACCGACATGCATGAATGGATTTGTGAGCTGGAAGGTTTTGATGACGATCCGCAGAAATCCAACGAAAAAATACTGGAAGCTATTTTGTTGGTGTGGCTGGACGAATATGAATAACGTGTAATTTCACCGATTCTTGCTCAATAGCTTGGCATAGTCTGTATTTAGTGGAAAACTGGCAATTGCCAGTTTTTTTATAAACCCTCACTGTGTAACAGTGAACAAATAAGATAAGAAGTGAGAAAAAATGACAAAACAAATCATGCCTATAACACTGTCTTATGAGCCAGCTAACGCTTGCTGGGGTGAAAAAGCACTAATTAGTTCAAATGAGCAAGGGATCACAATCCATTTGGAGGGCAATGGCAAGCTGGGCGCAATTCAACGTGCCGGGCGTAAAATTGACGGACAAGGAATTCGCCATATTGCTTTAGTGGGTGATGGCTGGGATCTGGAAAAAAGTTGGTCATTTTGGCTGGGCTTTCGTTCACCTAAAGGATTACGCACAATTGAATGGCCACAACTCCCTGCGGTGGAAAAACAGGAACTAGAAAGAAGGATCAAATTCATTGACTGGGTGCGTGATACCATCAACCTTCCAGCAGAAGATTTGGGGCCAGACCAGCTTGCTCAGAGAGCTATTGATTTATTGCGTGGAGTAGCGGGTGATGCCGTTAGTTATCGCATCATCAAAGGAGATGAGTTGCGTAAACAGGGATATGCAGGGGTATATACCGTCGGTCGTGGCTCTTCTCGTGATCCTGTGTTCCTGGCATTAGACTTCAATCCAACAAAAGATGCAAAAGCACCGGTTTTCGCCTGCCTGGTTGGTAAAGGCATTACTTTCGATTCTGGTGGATACAGCATCAAACCTTCCCATTTCATGGACTCTATGAAATCAGATATGGGGGGATCAGCGACATTAACGGGAGCACTGGCTCTGGCAATCAGTCGTGGCTTAAAACATCGAGTAAAACTGTTCTTGAGTATTGCAGATAATATGGTGAGTGGTAATGCTTTCAAATTGGGCGATATCATTCACTACCGCAATGGTAAAACGGTTGAAGTGATGAATACGGATGCGGAAGGGCGTCTGGTTCTGGCTGATGGTTTGATTGATGCTAGTGCAGAAAAAGCACAACTTATTATTGATGCTGCTACGTTGACTGGCGCAGCGAAAACAGCAGTAGGAAATGATTACCACTCAGTATTAGGTTTTGATGATCAACTGGTATCTGATTTAATGGCTGCGGCCAATGATGAAAATGAATTGTTCTGGCGTTTGCCGCTGGCTGAATTCCATCGTAGCCAGCTACCATCCAACTTTGCGGATCTGAACAACATTGCGTCACCGGCACATTCGGCAGGAGCAAGTACCGCAGCAGCATTTTTGTCGCACTTTGTCGAAAATTACAAAAAAGGTTGGGTACATATTGACTGTTCAGCAACTTACCGTAAATCCGCTGTTGAACAGTGGGCGGCGGGTGCAACGGGATATGGTGTACGTACTATTGCCAATTTATTGCTGACAAAAGCGAAATAAACTGAAATATCTTGCTTAATAGCTCCTCATCTTATGGGGAGCTATTGTTGAATTTTTCTATGACCTTATCTTCAATTTAAACAGTACCATCGGGGATTTTCATGAACTTATTAAATGGATCTATCGCTACTGAAATAGAGGTTCCTGGCGGAAGTCTCATTACTCTAAGCCAGCCAGAAGAACAGCCAACTCAGCTTATTGAGTCACTCATTGAATTATTTAAACAACATAAACCTGTTCGACAGGCTTTTTTAATTATGGCCCATGATAAGAATATAGATGAAAAACCCAATGTATTAATTGGCTTGGAATTCAGTGTGACACTGGCAGAAAACGAAATTAATTTGTTAATTCAAGAAGCGGGTGAACTGGCTTGCAAATATCTTGATGAAGAGGAATCTGTCGATTTTTGCCTGCTTGATGAACAAGAAGGAGGCATCAGCCATTTCTTGATTCATCATACCCAACCCTTTTATCAGCGAAAGTTAGGTAGCTGGTTGCGTGATACTATCCCAATTATTAATCAATAACTTTACGATGACACTATTTTCTTCGGCATAAAACTTGCTTTTACAGCAATAGAATTTATTTTAAACGTAGCGTATAACATTGCTGTTTCACCTATTCTGCCCCGTGACTTTCTTATGATCTACTTTCATGTAATTTGATAACGCTAAATAGCGTTTCAAAATAATAGGAGTATTTCTTACCCCGCGCGGCGCGCGGGGTAAGAAACGCCAACATCTGATACTATCAGTATTATTGGTACGTCAGATAAAACCAGCCAAGATCCTAAAGAAAAGTTCACCGGAGAATTTATCGTCTCTGATGAAAGTAAACAAGATATAAGCAAAGAAAGGGCTGACGAAATTAAGTCTTTTATTCAATGTGTAGCAGAGAAGGTTTTATAATTGTCATTGAGTGAAAAACACGAATTCAATGATCCTGGTCAGTATGCCTGTTTGGGAATTCATCGCCTGAACGGGCATTATTTTATAAAATGGTTATTTTCATCGTGTATACCAATCTCACTTCAAGATGCGTGTGATTTCTCCCCGCGAAGCGGGGAGAAATCAGGTTTCATAGCATGTTGTAAATTGCAACTTGAAGTTTAATGCGTATATAACGAAGCAAAAATGTGATTTATGCTAAAAAATGATATTTTCGCTAAGAAAGTTTTAATAAAATGTTATGTTTTTTGTAGGCAAGCAGAAACTCTCCTCCTATAATCAACGCCTATTTTTATCCCTGTCAGATACAGGGTTGAGCAGCCCTTCAGTTTTGTTTGGGGCGTAAAAATTAAAATGAATCATCGCTGAAAGTGCCAAAGAGGTTACGCAATGACAATTGAACGTACTTTTTCCATTATTAAACCCAACGCAGTGAAGAAAGATGCTATCGGTTCTATCTATGCCCGCTTTGAAAGTGCAGGGTTTAAAATTATCGCCGCCAAAATGTTGCATTTGACGCGCGAACAGGCGGAAGGTTTTTATGCTGAACACAAAGGCCGCCCTTTCTTTGATGGTTTGGTGGCGTTCATGACCTCTGGCCCAATTATGGTACAGGTTCTGGAAGGTGAAAATGCCGTTCAACGTCACCGTGATCTGATGGGGGCTACCAATCCTGAAAATGCTTTGGCTGGTACTCTGCGTGCAGATTATGCCGACAGCTTTACTGAAAATGCGGTTCACGGTTCAGACTCTCCTGAATCTGCAAGTCGTGAAATTGCTTACTTTTTCAGTGACGATGAAATCTTCCCACGTTTTTAAAGTTCTTCACTTAAGTAGCATATAAATAGTAAAGTTTGTACAATGATGCGCCCCACTGATTTGGTTCAGCGGGGCGTTTATTATTTTATTTCAATGTCCATTCAATATAGCTCTGATTAAAAGAGAGAATGAACATTGAATTGGCAGTCACCGCATGAAAACTTAATGCTGAAATCAGATCAGCATAGAGCCGAAAGTGTAATAACGAGGCGATGTAACAATGTCCCAACTTAACGAAACCGTACTACCTGCAACTTCCGCTGTATCCGTCACGCCTGAAAAGAAAAACGGTAAAGTCAATTTGCTCGATCTTAACCGTAAACAAATGCGTCAGTTTTTTGTCGATATGGGAGAGAAACCTTTTCGTGCCGATCAGGTCATGAAATGGATTTACCATTATTGCTATGACGATTTTGAGCAGATGACCGATATCAACAAAGTGCTCCGGGCAAAATTACAACAACTTGCTGAAATCAAAGCCCCTGAAGTTGCAGAAGAGCAACGCTCTGCTGATGGCACAATCAAATGGGCGATTACTGTTGGTGATCAACAGGTTGAAACGGTTTATATCCCAGAAGATGATCGTGCGACACTGTGTGTTTCATCTCAGGTGGGGTGTGCTTTAGAGTGTAAATTTTGTTCTACGGCTCAGCAGGGCTTTAACCGTAATCTGCGAGTTTCCGAGATTATTGGTCAGGTTTGGCGTGCTGCCAAGATTATAGGATCACTGAAATCCAGTGGTCGTCGCCCCATTACCAACGTAGTGATGATGGGAATGGGGGAACCATTACTCAATTTGAATAATGTCGTGCCAGCAATGGAAATCATGATGGATGACTTCGGCTTTGGTTTGTCGAAACGCCGTGTAACATTGTCAACGTCTGGTGTTGTTCCTGCGCTGGATAAACTGGGAGATATGATCGATGTTGCACTGGCAATTTCCTTACATGCACCCACTGACGACATTCGTGATGAAATTGTGCCAATTAACCGCAAGTACAATATTGAAGAGTTTCTGGCGGGAGTACGTCGTTACCTGACAAAATCCAATGCTAACCAGGGACGTGTGACGGTGGAATATGTGATGCTTGATCATGTCAACGACAGCGTTGAGCAGGCTCATCAGTTAGCCGAATGCCTGAAAGATACCCCCAGCAAGATCAACCTGATCCCGTGGAACCCGTTCCCAGGAGCACCTTATGGGCGCAGCTCAAATAGCCGCATCGATCGTTTTGCCAAGGTCCTGATGGGATACGGTTTTACAACCATTGTGCGTAAAACGAGGGGAGATGATATTGATGCCGCATGTGGACAGCTTGCCGGTGATGTCATTGACAGAACCAAGCGAACCATGAAAAAACGCCTTGCAGGTGAACCTATTCAGGTAAAAACAGTCTAATTTTTTGTTTAATATCGATTAATGGCTAAAAATCTGGCAAAGTTTAACATATCCTTATAAATGAAGATGGTATGATACGGAAATCAATAATTTGGTCTATAGTTTGTTTTGGCCTGTTAACGGGGTGTGTGGAAAAATCAACGCATCGCACTCATCAGGTTGTTGCCATAAATACACGATTGCAGCTAGGGAAAGCTTATTTGGCGGAACGAAATTTACCGGCCGCTAAGTATCATTTTCAAAAAGTCTTGCTGGCGGAACCTCATCATCCAGAGGCACATCTGGGTATGGCACTGCATGAACAATATGCAGGCCGTCCAGAAACCGCCAGTCAGCATTATAGAATGGCTATGCAGTATGCAGCTGAAAGTGATACCGTAGTACATCACTACCATATTTTCCTTTGTGAACAAAAGCAGTATGAAAAAGCTGAACAATTGATCATGGAAAGTAGGGTAAGCATGAAAAGTGACACAGCTCGTTATCGCTGTGATGAATGATGTTTGGCGTTCAACGCAGTATTTAGATGATTTCGCTACACAAATTAAGTGATATGTTCTATTCATTTAATTTGCGTAAATTCTTTAACCCAGAACAGTACCAGTATCCCTTGCTAATGAAGACTGAAACTTATCCAGAAGAAGCTAATCTGACAACAGGTCAGATTCTGCGTCAGGCTCGTGAAAAACATGAGCTTTCTCAGCAAACTGTGGCAGATCGCTTGTGTCTTAAACTGTCCACTGTTCGTGATATTGAAGAAGATAATATCCCGTCAAATATTTCACCGACATTCATTCGTGGTTATATTCGCGCCTATGCAAAATTAGTTCAGGTGCCTGAATCTGAAATCTTGAGTACCCTGGATAAACAGATCCCCTCTAAGGCCATAAAAACGGCACCTATGCAAAGTTTTTCCGCGGGAAAAAAGCGCAAGAAACGTGACGGATGGCTAATGAAAATAACATGGGTTGTTATTGTTTTGCTGTTGGGGATGACATTCCTGTGGTGGTGGCAGAACTATAAAGTACAACAAACAGAACTGTCTTCAATGGCCACACAATCAAACGTCCAAAATAACCAGGTAACAAGTTCTGAAAATGACCGACAGGCGGCAAGTGCAGGGGAGAATAATGTAGCGTCTCTTAAAGAAAATCAATCCGAAGCGACTGCTCAATCTGGTGTTTCCCCGGAAAAAACATTGTCGGCAGAGGCAAAAGGCACAGAAGGAAACAGCAAGGCTCCCGTGTCTTCCGGCGCGCCGGTATCCACAGCAACAAATCAGCCTGCAGCTAATGCAACGCCAGAAAATACAACTGCGGTTGCCAATGCAGAGGTGAATAGTGCTGTTGTGAGTCCGTCATCGACTGATGTAAATAGTATCAGCACTGCGAACAACGATGAATTAGTGATAGATTTCAGCGGTGAATGTTGGCTGGCAGTCAAAGATGCTAAAGGTAAGATGTTGTTTAGTGGCATAAAAAAGAAAGGGGATAGCCTAAAACTTTCCGGTGATTTACCTTACTCGGTGAATATTGGCGCACCAGCCAAGGTTAAAGTCCAGTTCCGGGGAAAACCCGTGGATCTCAGTTCCTTTGTGAAGAAAGGTGTCACGGCTAAATTGACACTGAAATAAAGGTTCTAACCGTTTTGGCAAAGTTATTCACCACAGCATAGTTGTAATTCTTATAAACAAAAATACAGGGATGTAGGGGAGTAATGTAAAAATGCATAATGAGTCACCGATAAAAAGACGTAAATCTACACGTATTTATGTCGGTAATGTTCCCATCGGGGATGGCGCACCGATTGCAGTGCAATCAATGACTAACACACGAACAACTGATGTTGAAGCAACAGTCAACCAAATTAAGGCGTTAGAGCGTGTAGGTGTTGATATCGTTCGGGTGTCTGTTCCAACAATGGATGCAGCCGAAGCGTTCAAGTCCATCAAACAGCAAGTCAATGTCCCTCTTGTTGCCGATATTCATTTCGATTACCGCATAGCCTTGAAAGTTGCAGAATATGGTGTTGACTGCCTGCGCATCAATCCTGGCAATATTGGTAACGAAGATCGTATTCGTCAGGTTGTGGATTGCGCCCGCCACAATAACATTCCAATTCGCATTGGGGTTAATGGCGGATCGTTGGAAAAAGATCTACAGGAAAAATACGGTGAACCCACACCAGAAGCGTTAGTTGAATCAGCAATGCGTCATGTGGATATTCTTGATCGCCTGAACTTCGACCAATTTAAGGTCAGCGTCAAGGCTTCTGACGTTTTTCTGGCGGTTGGTGCATACCGTTTACTGGCGCAAAAAATAGATCAACCGTTGCATTTGGGGATTACGGAAGCAGGCGGAGCCCGTGCTGGTGCGGTGAAATCTTCGATTGGTCTTGGCATTTTGTTGTCAGAAGGCATTGGCGATACATTGCGTATTTCGTTGGCCGCAGATCCAGTGGAAGAAGTTAAAGTCGGTTTTGATATTCTGAAAGCATTGCGGATCCGTTCACGAGGCATTAATTTCATTGCTTGTCCAACTTGTTCGCGCCAGGAATTTGACGTTATCGGTACGGTTAACGCGCTTGAGCAGCGTCTTGAGGACTTAATCACCCCGATGGATGTTTCGATTATTGGTTGTGTTGTGAATGGGCCTGGGGAAGCCGAAGTTTCAACGCTTGGCGTAACGGGTGCGAAGACAAAAAGCGGCTTTTATGAAGATGGTATTCGCCAAAAAGAGCGTTTTGACAATAACAACTTGATTGATCAACTTGAGGCGAAAATTCGGGCGAAGGCAGCTATCCTTGATGCTAAAAACCGAATCAGCATCAATCAGCTTGATGAGTAATTTATTGGGGATATAAGCATATATACCAATCTAACTTCAAGATGCGTGTGATATCTCCCAGCTTCGCGGGGAGATATCAGGTTTCAATCGTGTTGTCAATTGCAACTTGAAGTTTAATGCGTATAGATTTGCTTGCAGATTGAACCTTGCAAGTATTCGCTTTTATAATCGGTGGCATTGTATAAATATTAATAAGAGATAAAACGTGACAAAAAATATCCCAGCTATTCGTGGCATGAACGATTGCCTTCCTGCTGAAACGGCCATCTGGCAACGAGTTGAATCGACGGTAAAGCGTGTGCTGTCAGGTTACGGTTTTAGCGAAATTCGGACACCGATTGTAGAGCAGACCCCGTTATTCAAACGTGCAATTGGGGAAGTCACTGATGTTGTTGAAAAAGAGATGTATACCTTTGACGATCGCAATGGTGAAAGCTTGACCCTGCGCCCAGAAAATACCGCAGGATGTGTCCGTGCCGGTATTCAGCATGGTCTGCTGTACAATCAGGAACAGCGCTTATGGTATATCGGGCCTATGTTCCGTTATGAGCGTCCACAAAAAGGTCGTTATCGTCAATTCCATCAGTTAGGGGCTGAGGTGTTTGGCTTACAAGGGCCAGATATTGATGCTGAACTTATTTTAATGACGGCACGTTGGTGGCGCGAGCTCGGCATTGCTTATCACGTTACACTTGAGTTGAACTCGATTGGTTCATTAGAAGCCCGTGCCAATTATCGTGAGGCATTAGTAGTCTTCCTTGAACAACATAAAGAGAAATTGGACGAGGATTGTCAACGCCGCATGTATACCAATCCACTGCGTGTATTGGACTCTAAAAACCCTGAAATTCAGCAACTTTTGAATGATGCACCGGAGCTGTTTGATTATCTTGATAGCGAATCAAAAGAGCACTTTGATGGACTGTGTCAGCTACTTGATAGCGCTGGGATCAAATACCGCATCAACCAGCGTCTGGTTCGCGGTCTTGATTATTATAACCGTACGGTTTTTGAATGGGTGACATCGGCGTTGGGTGCACAGGGAACCATCTGTGCCGGTGGTCGCTACGATGGTTTGGTTGAACAATTGGGCGGTAAGGCAACGCCAGCGGTTGGTTTTGCCATGGGCATGGAGCGTATGGTCCTGTTGGTGCAGGAGGTCAATCCTGACTTTGTTGCTGATCTGGCTGTTGCTGATGTTTATTTCTCTTCCTTTGGTGAAGGTAGCCAGCAAGCGGCATTGATATTGGCCGAAAAAATCCGTGATCAACTGCCAGAATTACGTCTGATGACCAATCATGGCGGTGGTAACTTTAAGAAACAGTTGACGCGTGCGAGTAAACACGGTGCCAAAGTTGCTTTGATTCTGGGTGAAGATGAAATTCAGGCAGGCAATATTACAGTGAAAGATTTACGCAACGGTGAACAAGAAACCTTGTCACAACAAGCGGTCGCAGCGCGTTTGAGCGAACTGTTAGGCTAAGGAGGGAGACTCTAGTGCAAGTCTATACTACAGAAACTGAACAAGTTGACGCGATCAAGCGTTTTTTCTCTACCAACGGTAAATACCTTGCTGTTGGTCTGGTGTTAGGCATTGGTGTTTTGTTGGGGTGGCGTTACTGGCAGACTCATCAAACCAACCAGTTGCATAATACGGCGGCAGTATTTGAAGATTTGAACAAATCACTGGCGTCGGGATCGAAAGAAAATGTTGTTGCCGTAGAAAAATTCGCTAATGAGACGGACAATGTCTACGGTGTTATGGCTGATCTGGAACTGGCAAAACAGGCTGTTGCTCAGAATGATCTGGCTCAGGCAGAGAAAAATTTGCTAGCCGCATCCGGTAAAGCCAAAGATGAGAATATGCAAGCAGTGTCTAACCTTCGTCTGGCGCGGGTTCAATTGGCGGAAGATAAAACAGATGTTGCATTGAAAACGCTGGATTTGGTCAAAGGCAAAGGCTGGCAGGTTATGGTTGAGGATATTCGCGGGGATATTCTGGCTAAAAAAGGGGATATTGCTGGCGCACGTGCAGCCTATTCTACAGGGCTTGGACTTGATGGCCCGCAGGTAATTAAGGATTTTATGAAAATCAAACTTAATAATTTATCCAACTAAGGGAGCCAACTTCATAATGCAGCTGCGAAAAACACTCTTGGTTGGATTGGTTGCTTCTGTTCTGCTGGCAGGTTGTTCAAGTGAACAGGATTCGGTAACAATGTCACCGTTACCGAAGGTTGAAAATCAATTCAAACCTCGTATCGTTTGGGATAAGTCCGTTGGGAGTGGTACGGGGGAGTATTACTCTCATTTATCACCAACCTGGCAAGGTTCAACAGTTTACGTTGCTGACCGTCATGGTATTGTCAAAGCATTTGATATAGACAGCGGCAAAGAAATATGGGCAACGGATCTGTCAGAAAAAGCAGGTTTATTGTCATCTCGTTTACCCGCACTGCTTTCTGGTGGCTTGACTGTATCCGGTGATCGTCTGTATATCGGAACAGAAAAAGCAAAAGTCATCGCACTGGATGCAACGAACGGTAAGGTTGAATGGGAATCGACAGTTGCTGGCGAAGCGTTGTCCCGTCCGGTAGTGAGTGATGGTTTTGTCTTGATTCATACCGGTAATGGTATGTTGCAGGCATTAAACGAAACGGATGGTCATATTGCCTGGTCAGTTAACATGGATACACCTGCATTATCTGTTCGTGGTGAATCCGCTCCTGCCGTAGCCTATGGTGCAGCTATTGTCGGTAGCGACAATGGCCGCATTAGTGCGGTGTTGTTGTCTGAAGGGCAACTAATTTGGCAGCAGCGAATTTCTCAGGTAACAGGTTCTACCGAAATAGATCGCTTGAATGATGTCGATATGACTCCGGTCATTTCTGACAATGTTATTTACGCGATTGCTTATAACGGCAATTTGGTGGCAATGGATATGCGTTCAGGCCAGATCATCTGGAAACGTGATCTGGGATCAGTGCATGATATGGTGGTCACTGACAGCAATATTTTTATTGTTGATCAAGATGATCGTATTTTGTCCCTGCGCAAGAGTGATGGTGTGACATTATGGTCGCAAAATGATCTCTTGCACCGTCACCTGACAGGCCCAGAAATGTACAATGGCTATCTGGTTGTTGGTGATGCTGAAGGTTACTTGCATTGGTTGAATATGGCTGATGGCAAATTTGTAGCGCAGAACAAGATTGATAGTTCTGGCCTGTTGAGTCGTCCGGTTGTTGCCAGCGATAAACTGATGTTACAAGCGAAGGACGGGACAGTTTATCTGTATACCCGCTAACTTCGAACGTGTTTAAATAACACGGAATTATACGGCTCCTGGACAATAACAGGGGCCGTTTCGTCTTTTTAGTATCTTGTATCTTGCAGTGGTGAAAGTTGCTTTCAGCAGGATATCGATTTAAATCTAGTCATGAGGCATCAAAAAAATGATACCTGTCGTTGCGCTGGTTGGGCGCCCCAATGTTGGAAAATCCACCTTATTTAACCGATTAACCCGAACCAGAGATGCGCTGGTAGCGGATTTCCCTGGCTTAACCCGTGATCGTAAGTATGGACGGGCAGAGGTTGAAGGGCAGGAATTCATCATCATTGATACGGGTGGTATCGATGGTACAGAAGAAGGCGTAGAAACGCATATGGCTACACAATCTCTGATGGCCATAGAAGAGGCGGACATTGTTCTGTTTATGGTTGACGCCAGATCGGGATTGATGCCTGCTGACCATGCGATTGCCAAGCATTTGCGTAGCCGTGAAAAAGCAACTTTTTTGGTGGCGAATAAAACCGATGGTATCGATATTGATACCTCGATAGCTGAGTTTTATTCACTCGGTTTAGGTGATGTTTATTCCATCGCGGCTTCCCATGGTCGTGGTGTGACCCAACTGATTGAACGTGTGTTGTTGCCATATTCTGATAAAGAAGAAACGGAACAAGTTGAGTTAACTGAGGAAGAAGCTAACGCGGCTTATTGGGCCGAAATGGAGCAAGCCGAATTTGATGCTTCTGCTGAACAAGAAAAAGAGGAGGAGGCATTTGATCCCACAACATTGCCTCTGAAACTTGCGATTGTTGGTCGTCCTAATGTGGGTAAATCCACATTAACCAACCGTATCCTCGGTGAAGAGCGTGTTGTCGTTTATGATATGCCAGGTACAACCCGTGACAGCATTTATATTCCTATGGAGCGTGATGGCCGTGAATATATTTTGATTGATACAGCGGGTGTGCGTAAGCGTGGAAAAGTCACTGAAACAGTTGAAAAATTCTCCGTGATTAAAACGCTTCAGGCGATTGAAGATGCCAATGTTGTGTTACTGGTAGTGGATGCCCGTGAAGGTATTTCTGATCAAGATCTCTCTCTGCTTGGTTTTATTCTTAACAGTGGTCGTTCTCTGGTTATTGCCATCAACAAATGGGATGGCATGAGTCAGGAAGACAAAGATCACATCAAAGATATGCTTGAACTGCGTTTGGGGTTTGTTGATTTTGCCCGTATTCACTTTATTTCTGCGTTACATGGCAGTGGTGTTGGGAATTTATTTGAATCAATTCTGGAAGCCTATGAAAGTGCCACCCGTCGCGTTAGCACTTCCTTATTGACCCGTATTATGCGTATGGCAGAAGATGATCACCAGCCGCCAATGATCCGTGGTCGCAGGGTGAAAATGAAATATGCTCATGCTGGTGGATATAACCCACCTATTGTGGTTATCCACGGTAATCAGGTCACAGATTTACCTGATTCCTATAAGCGTTATTTGATGAATTATTTCCGCCGCTCTTTGAAGGTGATGGGAACACCTATCCGTATCCAATTTAAAGAAGGGGCTAACCCTTATGCGGATAAGAAAAATACATTGACAGCATCTCAGCTCCGTAAACGCAAGCGTTTGATGGAACATCTGAAAAAACGGTAATTATTTAAAAATATCGTCTTATATCTCCCCGCGTATCGGGGAGATATAAACCATCACATTGATTTGCAAGCTGTAACTTGAAGTTGGATTGGTATAAAAGGGTTATTATTAGCCCTTTATTATTTCTGCATCTAAAGAATAGTTTAACCATCATAAAAACAGAGCAGATAGAAGTAATATTAAAAATCAATCTAATTGGTTTTGAAAATATGTCAAACTTATTAATAGGTTTAGTGT
>NZ_JADEUF010000054.1 GCF_015163655.1 Xenorhabdus griffiniae
GGATACTGCCTGCTTGTTGTCTATTACATCCGCTGCAATCCGGTTGACGCTGTCGTCAGTGTTCCCGATATTGGTACGCAATTCCGTGAGTTTCTGCGCCCACGCCTCATTATCCGTCGCCCTGACCTGCCACAATTCGCTAATCTGCGCTTTATTTTCCCCATCACGCACCATCAGCTCTCGGGATAATTGCTGCTGGGCGCCGGTGAGGATGAGGGCAGTTTCATTGATCCAGTTCATGTCAGATTGCAGGCGTTTTCCGGCTTCGGCGGTCATGAATTTGTTGCCTAATTCACCCAAAAGCTCCCTTGTGTTGTCATTGGGTTCGCCGACCGCCTCAACGAAATGCGATCTACCGAATTCATTGATGCTGCGGACGTAAAACCAGTAAGGTGTTCCAGCTTTTAATTGGCCTTTTATCCAGAATTTCGCAATACCCAGAAAATCAGCTTTTGCCTCAATCTCGTTAATATTGATGATCTGTTTTTCTGAGAACCAGAATTCAAACTGAGTGTCCAGTGTCTTTGGTGCACTGATATGAGGAATGGCTTTTAACTCAAAAAATCCGGGTTCAATGTTAACGACAGAAGGTGCGGCGGGTGCACCAATTACCATCTGAACCTTAGATTCATCGCCTAACATTCCGCTGCCATCACGGGCGCGAACGCCCACCATGTAGTTTCCTGCACCCAGCCCATTAAAATAATATTCCAGCTCTTTTGTATTGCCGCTGGAAACCACTTTATTGCCACGATAAACCGTCACATCAAAGGTGATATTGCGGTTAACTGTGGTAGTCGCCCACATCGCCCGCGCCTGTACCTGTGAACTATCCAGAACATAGGCAATGCTCAAGCGTTCAATATTGGGAATACGGATCACGTTTTGTGTGGCAGGGTCGCCCTTAAAATCGGCTCCATTATCAACAATAGCCTCTTTTTGGGGTTCGTGCTGAATACAGGTAAAATTGTAATTACCTGTTTTGTTGTCCTCTGCAATACTCATGACTCTGAATAGACGCGTGACGAGTGATCGCTTGGAAATGGAGAACACACCCCATTGCCGCAATCCTTTAGGTTCATCTTTCAGTGTGACAACATCACCATTGACGGACTCAATATCAACCCGAACAAACTTGCCTTCGCTTCCCATATAAGAGAAATAACCCGATTCCCCCTTTGCGAATTCGGCGGGGGCATCAATGTGAACAGTTTTGCCTGAAAATGAAAGTACGCGCCCGCCAATACGCGCCGCTGCAAATGTGTTATCAGCAATTTCAACAATATCACCTGGTATGCAATTGATACCCTCACGACCCGTGCTGAACGTCACGGAATCGGTTTCAAGTTTCTCGGTTTCGATGATCCATTTACCAACACGGTGAGCCTGTCCACGACTGGTGCAGCCAAATGCTGCCACTTTTTTGACATTAATCCCCAAACGGGCCACCAGCTCATCATCCTGAATGATTTCCCGCTCGTCTTTCCAGCCATTATCGGGGTTAGTCCATGTAACCTCAATCATGGTGTGGCGGGCTTTCTTTGCAGCAGAACTGTAGTTAAATTTTCCCTCAACTACGTTGGCATTCGTGAATGTCCACACAGGATCGGATGGCCTGTCCTGAAATGCAGTCAGTTTCAAACCGTCCCATACCTGCATACCACGGAATACGGATGCCAAATCATCCAGAACATCCCGCGCTTTGCGTTGAGTGGCTATATATGCATTACAGGTAAAACGGGGTTCGGTCCCGCCAAATCCATCAGGAACTAACTGATCGCAGTATTGAGCGATGGCATAGAGCGCGAATTTGTCACAACCGAAAGGCCCCATCAGTTTCCCGATGCCATAACGGGTATTGGTGACCAAATCGTAGAAAATCCATGCTGGATTATTTGTGTACGCTGGCTTAAAGCGTCCTGTCCATACGCCCTTATATTCACGGGTTTCTGGGTTGTAGTTATCTGGCACCTGCACAATCATCCCCTTGATGTGGTAGGTACGTTTGGGGGTATCGGCAAACTGTGAGCGGTCAATACGCATACCAACCACAGCACTATTGGGGTAGCTCATCAAGGTATCGGTAATTTCGGTATAGCTGGCCCATACCGTACCGTTGCGAAGTTGGTCGCTCTTGCTGTCCTCCGTTAATCGAGATACCCTGATTTGAAACGGTTTTTTCTTCGGTGCGTCAATGGTATGAGATTCCAGATATTGTCCGCTGATTTTAGCTGGACCTATCTGTACAACTTTTGCGTTATACCAACCAGAACCGTCATTCACATCAATAGCCAACTCTACTGAGGTATTATTTTGATTACCTTTGCTATCGGTCTGAACAAGCTGGCTGACACCCACTGTAAAGCGAACCCGATCTACATCCTGACTGGATACCGATCTGAGGATGGGAGTTTCTTTCTTAACTTCGACACTGACAGGTATCTCACTCTCAACGAATGGATAGTCGCTGAGTGGCTCTTGGGATTGAGTGCCAGCACGCCACTGAACAGTAACACCATTGATATTGGGATTGCCGTCTTTATCGACGACCGGCGTCCCGTTTATCCTGAACCCGTGCAATCCACCAACAGGTCCCTCGATTTGTCCTTCCCCAATCAGATCAACAATTTTCAGAAACTGTTTATTTTTCAAGTTATCATCAAGCAATCTGGGTGTACTGCCACCACCGCCACCTTTTCCCATTATTCCGTCTCCAAACCTTGCGAAATCACATTTGAACCTACAACTATCTCACCGTAGGCAATCGGAACCGGATGCCCTTGTCCAATACGATTTTCCAGTGAGTTGAAATACTTATTGCCTTCCGTTTTGCTAGAACCCATTTCTGGGCCATTTGGCATCTTGGTGAGCATAGATGCCAACCCTGCACCGATTAATGCAACGCCTGCAATAGCTAAACCAGTTGCTACTGTGCCAGCCATACCCATACTCGCCCATGCTGCAATCGAAGCCCCTCCGGTAAAAAATGCGGCACCTACAGCAACAACACCCAGAATAGCCATGCCGACTCCCATGTTTCCGCCAGCACCGCTAACAATAGGCACAATCGTGACAATATCACCATCATTGAGTGGGTGATTCATGCCAGCCGGAACACTCTTTTCTGTCATGTCCCGCCCCGCAATACGAATGCGGATATACCCGTCAGACAGTGCTTGTTGGAATCCTTTTAACTGATAACACAAGCACCTGACCGCTTCTGCGGCGTCACGTACCTCTAATTCGTAGCGACGGCCAAATCTTCTAAGATGGCCTCCAAGCTGTAACTTGACCATTGTTTATGTCTCCATACTGAATGTGTGTATCTAAGCCAATAACCGTCATAAACATCGCGTTTACTGATACGGTCTGGTCTATGGTGTAGTATTTGCTGATTACCGATATAGATAGCCCCGTGACAGGGCGTTTGGCTACCTAAGCAGATAAGAATGATGTCGCCGGGATGAATTTCATCAACCCGCTCAAAACCCTGACTGAGACTGTTATCAATATAAAGATTTTGCCCTTTGTTCCACCATTCATCCTCACGCTCGGCATCTATTAACTCGATACCTGCAAGATGATAAGCGTCCCGGATGAGCGAGTAGCAATCCTGCACGCCGTGAATAAATTCCCGACCCAATAACCGTGGAACAGGGCGGAATTTATACACCCAATCACCACAGGCTAACCACCACGGTAAGCCCGTTTTAATTTGCTGCTCCCTGTCTCCTGTACTCAGGCGAGGCTTACCATTTGGGTGACTGTGAACGATGGCCTCAATATCGGCAAAACATTCTGCGGTTATCCAGTCATCAGGATTAATTTCGAAGTAGTTCTCAGGATCTGGTGAAATATTACGGCACGGAAAATAGCGCCCACCCGAAATTAGGCCGCACGATTCCCTCACCCCTTCCGCTTTCGCGTGGGCGATAATGTCTTGTTCAAGCATGGTATTAACCTAGTTTATTGGCACCCAGAAAGCCGCCAAATGGCATGGATAAAGGGCGGGGGAAGCGTTTAACACAGCCGCTGTACTTTTTTGAACATCGATCTTTCAGTGGATTAGTGGTTGGCTGGTCCTTTTCATCTGCCACGGGTGGGCCATCATAGCCACAATCAGCAGAACGATACTGCCAGCAACAAATATCAGCCTGAATCACCCGTGCCGGAATTAACGCACCATCAGTTTCACTGGGCAAGGCAAGTACATAAGTCACGAAGTCAGCATTGGAATCTTGTTTCTGTTCTATCAGGTATTTGCTCACCGCCTCTCGTGTTGGATCGGCCTGTGGGTTACCGTTCGGGAAATTCACTGCATCCAGATAAATCTCAGGCACTTGATGGCGTGTCACTACCGCACCTAACGCATCATTGAAATCCTGATTTATTGCCGTAATGAACCCGTTAATATTGGCAAAAACCATTTTCGGTCTGGAACTGGGGCCTTTACCGCTCATCTCAAACCCTGTCACCTCAACCGGATAAGGCTCATAGCGCATTCCTTGCCAGATAACCGGCTGTAACTTTCCGTTCATACCATCATGAAAACGGTAGATATCGCCCCCAAAGGCCGTTAAATCGATTTCATACAGATTGAGAATGGCATTCTGAGCCAATTCGGTAACCTCAATCCGCATTTCTTTTGGAATATCTCTCACGCAACCACCTCTTCAAAGACACAACTAATGGACCACATCAGCCGCTGTCGATTCACTGTCCACGAACGGCAAACGAAAGTGCGCAACTGGTTATCATCACTGGTTAGCCATGTGAATGACTCCACCGCGCCTCGCGCCCGTAGAAACTCATCAATAGCGCGTCCCGTGTCTGCTTTCTCGACAAAGCTGAGTTGGTACTTTTTGAGCTGATTATTAATGCCGTCCTTGATGCGCTGTTCGTAGCCATCGCCAAATCGGATAACCTTTACTCGCGGTTCATGGCTGACTTCATAGTTATCCTGTGGCCGCCATTTAAATTCTGATTTTGTCATACTTCACCCAATAAAAAACCCTCCGAAGAGGGCTTGTTGATATAAATGAAAACCCGCACTTGGCGGGTTTAGTTATTTGGTAGCACTATTTTCGATATGATGGCTAATCGGTGTGGGTGATGTTCTTCGCTTCCCCATAACCAAGATTGATAATCACCGACTTCATCCTGATTAGATATTTGCCTAACTTCACCACTCATCACATCATAACCATAGACATATAGGTTGTACTCCAGCGCTTCATACATCCTGCCTTGCCAGAATGACATTCCTTCATGCGTCTGATTAACATCAGAAACTATTACGTCATAACTTTTGATTAGATAATGGAAGAATATTTTTGAGGCAAAGCCATTTAGAGCCGCATTGTGCTTTGGTTTCTTTGTGCGCCAAAGCAACACTTGAGATACAGGTCTGCACTTCAACTCTACATCATCAGTTATTATCACTTTGTTGTAATAAACGACTTCATGTGTAACATCACACAGTAAAGCCAGCTCAAAGTGAGTTTTGTTTATATCCAGCCGTTCATCTACCCGAATAAGCCGATAACCCGGAGGTAGAATTAATTCATCAACACCTTTTGTGATCTCATGAGCCAATGGATTAAGCGCATCATACAGATCACCATTGCGCTTAGATTCATTCAGGTGACTGAAATCAGCAGCAATTTTATCTATATTTTTAAGATGCAATGGCATGCAGCCCCCTAATCAAAAGATTCAATATTTAGCTCATAGATAAATATAACTGAGGTAATATTAGCCCCTTTGAACCTAGGGTTCAACAGTAAAAACTGTATTTTATTTGTTTCGTTGATGATTGAAATGTATCAATTTGTTGCTATTTAAATGACCAAACCCCGCCGAAGCGGATTATTCTCAGATCTGACCCAATATCATCTTGAGCTTTTCTTTTGCCATTTCTATGGCTTTATTTTCCATTTCTTCAAGCGTTAATTTCTTGCTGTATGGTAACTCAACCCACGTATTAAGCTGGCACCTTTCACTATCTTCAGTGTAAACATCAATCGCCACATCAATAGTTTGCCCACCAAAAACAAGGCCCTTACCAATATCATAATTAGAGTGGTAGGTAACTTTCGTAATCAGAAATCTCATTATTTTTCCTTTTTAATATCCAATTTTTTCAAAGAGACCATTGTCTCTCATCTGGTTCACGACAAAATCGTTCATTTTAGCATCAATGATATTTGAAAGCATTCTGGCATCTTGCTCAGTAACTCCGCCCTGCGTACTGATTGAGATTTGAAATGTTGGCTGGTAAATCACAGACCTCCCATTGCCACCGCCCATCTCCCTATTACTAATCACCTTGCCCCTATCACCAGGTACCAGATATTGATTACCATTATTGGCCTTAAATATCTCAGGCTTATTATTTTCACCAATACGGTAAGCACCGTTCGGGCTGACTGGACCACCGTTTTTACGAGCGCCAGCAATTGCAAACGCCTTACTTGCAGCCAGAGAGGACATGTAAGCGGTGGTTCCTGTAGCCGCCGCCGTTCCCAATGTCGCAATGGAGGCGCTAAGGGCAGCAGGTGCCCATGCAGCTTGAGCCGCAGCTGCTTGAGCCATAGTTGTTGCTGTTGATGCCGCGGCCAATGCTTTACCCATAATCATGTTCTTAATTTGCTGCATCCCCATCTGAACCAGTGCTGAGACTGCCTCATTGGTGATGGTCAGTGCAAGGTTACGCATGGCCTCATTAGCGGTCTGGGTGCCGGTTAACAATCCGGTAATGGCATTGGCTGAACGTTGGCCTAGTGCTTCAACCGCGCTCCCCATAAACTGATACATCTCACTCTGGCCTTTCCATTGCTCCCATTGGGCGGTAGCAAGGTCTTCTTGATATTTCTTTTCGATAGTGGCTCTAGCTGATTCGGCTTGTTCTTTCAGCTCTGTATGTCTCTGCTCGAAATCTGTGATAGCTGCTATTTTTCTCTTATGTTCATTAATGAGGTTTTGCACTGGGTCAAACTCGCCAAGAGCATTCATAGTAGGTGACACAGCTTCATTAATTTTGCGCTGTTTCTCTTCTTCTACGGCTCTATTCTTATAGCGCTCTCTTATTTCTTGCTCGCGTTTATTAAACTCTTCTATTTCAATCAAGCCCTGAACCTTGACGCGCCTCAAATGTTCCAGTTCTTCATCCATTGCCTTTTTGGATTTAGCTAAAGAATCCTGTTCAAGCGCCCACTTCCGAGCTTCTGCATCTTTTTCAAGATCGTACCTTTCTGCGGCATTTCTTCTGGCTTTTTTAATCTGTTCAGGGGATGAACCTTCCGGCATGGCTTTAGCAGCATCATATTGAGCCATTGCGAGACTACTCTCTTCGTAGCCAGTTTTGAGGCGGTCTATTTCGTCACGCTGGCGTTTGAGCGCGGCGGTAATATCATCAGATCGACGTTTAGCTTCATCAGCCGCCTTTTTAGCTGCGTTTTCTGCTTCCTTCTTCGCATCCTCTCGTTTTTTTTCTGCGTCCTCTAGTTCTTTGTTGCTTTTCACCAAATCTGCTATTTGTTTTTGCTGTTCAGGGCTTGCACCTGCTGCTTTGCCCTTTAATTCTGCGGCTTTTAAGTCTCGTTCTAGCCCTTTTTTAGTCCTGAGCAATTCGTTTTCTTGCTTGAGTTTGGTAATAAAATCAGCCGCTTTGTCAGATGCCTGATCAACATCTCCGCTTCTGTTCTTATTAGCATCAGCGTTCTCATTGGTTAGCTTGGTGTTTTCAGCGAGAGCCTTACTGGTCAGAGCGATAGCTTCTTTATAATTATTTTCGACAGTTTTCATGTCCTCACGCTCACCCTTGGCGATAGCTAAATCATCCCTGAGCTTTTTCATTTCCTCCTCAGACCTTTTTGAATAAATAAAGCCACCATTGTGATCGACTTCCCATTGAAGACCGCTTACTTTTGTTTCCTGTTTTTTTACCTGCTCTTGCTGTTCAGCCAATTTTCGCTCTAACTTAACTTTATTTGCCTCAAGTTGAGCTTTATTCATCTCTTTTAAATTACCAGTCAGAGTTTCAACTGTGTTAGATAAATCCTTGGCTTCATTTTTCGCATTTTCTGCCTGGTCATGGAAGTAGTAGAGAGCTGTTGCTGCCAGCATAACTATGCCCAATGGCCCACCTAATAACGCCATTGCCCCCTTAAGTCCGTTCATTGCAACACTTGCAGCATTGACAGCCGTCGTATGCCTGATTTGAGCAGCGGTAGCCGCTTCCTGTGCAGTTTTATACGCCCCTGTTGCTGTTGTTGCTGTAACGCGGGCAGCATTTAGTCTGGCAAGTGCTGCTGCTTCCGCATCAGTTCCCTTTACAACTGCATATTCGGCTTCGGCATGGCGTACCGCCTCAATAGCTGCAATTTTATCCATTTCTGCTTTACGTAATGTCATAGTGGCGGCGTGTAATGCACTTTCTGCTTCCACTTTATTAGCTTGTGCTAAGGCTATAGAAGCTCTGACATTTGTTATCTTTTGGCTTGCCGCTAATGTCATCGCGCCAACCATCCTTGAACCCATAACGGCAGCTAAGGCGGTTGCAGCACCCGCAACAAGATCCATGTTTTCACTAACAGTAACCAGAGTGCTATTAAATGCTTTAAGCGCTGTTTGAACTGTGGTTGATTGACCAAAGAATCGAGTCATATTGTTAGCCGCCATTTCTATTGACTGGCTCATAGTCGCTGAGGTTTTATCAAACTCTTTAGCAATAGTTCCTGCCTGAGCTAGAAAAGCCTGAGCTACGACCGTAGACGTTAATTTCCCCTCCGCTGCCATCTTCCTGAGCTGACCAATGTTAACCCCGAGGTGATCACTCAATGCCGCAATCAGGCGACTTCCGTTCTCAGACATGGAGTTAAATTCTTCACCACGCAGAACGCCAGAAGCCATAGCCTGCGAGAACTGAATCATGACGCTTGATGATTCCGCAGCAGTAGCACCTGAAACCACCAGACCTTTTGCTACCGTTTCAGTTAATTTCGCCACATCATCAGCCGATGTACCATAAGCGCGGGTAGCTCTTTCAAGGCGACCATATAGTGCAGCCGTGGAATCCAGACTAGCGCGGGAATTCTGGGCGATAGTGAATACACGTTCAGATACCTCTGCTAGTGATTCATTTGCTTTAGTGGCGTTAACCAGCTTGTTATTTACTGTAACCCACGCATCGGCATAACCCGCTATCTTTTCGACAGACAATGCCGCAGTTACCGCAGTTGCCGCTCTTGATAGGCTCAATAATGCCTTTTCTGCCCCATTAACCGCTCTCCCTGTTTGATTAAAACGCTGCTCCAATTGCCCCATACGCGAGTCTAACCGGTGATTCGCCTCCAGCAGTTGAGCTACATCCATTGATACTTGATAAACGATATTACCTACGCGAACTTCTGCCATTTTCTAGCTCCTGAAAAAATAAAACCCTGCCAGATGGCAGGGTTATTGATTAATAGAGTGACTAAAATTGAATTAATTATATTGATACATGTATCTAGAAATGAAAAACCCGCTCGGTTGGCGGGTTTAGTTGATAGCTACTTAAATTCATGCGGCTTTTTTATGGTGCTTACGCTTTCCTTGAAGCTCGACATCTGGTTTATCTGCAAGCATAGCCGGAGCAGCTTTAATTAACAGGTCAACAGCCGCACCCATAGCAGTATATACCTGCTGCGTATCAAATTTAACGTCTTTCATGGTTGCCTTTTGCTTTGACATAATCACTCCTAAGAGGTTCTTCTCTCAATGGTTTATCAACCATATAAGATACTGACATTCTTAATATTTCTATTAATAAATTAAGTAATGCTTAAATGATTTTCGTATCCTATCACTATAAAATTTAGTGTCTAGTGCTTTTTTTATCAAGTTGCAAGCTTTTTGAATACCGTTTCAATATTTGCTACATTGACCTCCATTATATACCCGCATCCAAGCATATTGAATCCATAAGATTCATAATAAGGTATCACTTCTTTAACTGGTTCAATAACTCGAACATACTCACCTTCTGTAGACTTGCAAAATAAATAAGCAGCCATCAACGTAAGCTGAAACATTTTTCCATATAATGGATGGTTTTTATCTTCCCTCCGGAAATTCTCTATCATATGAATTTCGAAAGTTTTCTCATCCACCGAATATACACACAAGGCTAAGCCCGCTGGCGCTCCCTGTACATTTCCACATTCTACTAGTTTGATACAAAACTCAAATTTGTCTGATCTGTTTCCTACTCTAGACAAACTGTCATCCCAACAAAGTTCTCCATATCCCTGAGATAAAAGAAAATAGTCCTCATCTGAAATATCCCCAACGGCAAGGTTAAGTCCAAGAACATCAACGATAGCCTGAATATTATTTCTCACTACAATTCCTATATGTTCAAGATTAAACATTTGCCATTTCTCTTATTATGAATTAATTAAGATATTTTATCTTATCTTTATATAATAGTAACCTACATATTAGTCTGATTAATAACCTGACAGCGATTTTGAGGTGATTAATGAATTTAAAACCTATCAAAACAGAACAGGAATATCAGGATACTCTGAAAGCAATAGCACCGCTTTTTGATAATCAATCCGAAGTTGGCACACCTGAATTTACTTATATGGAAGCAATGGTACTGTTGATCGAAACATATGAAGCAGAGCACCACCCTATTGAGCCTCTAGCCCAAAAAGCCCCGTGATGGGGCTTAGTAACGATTACTCTGTCTAGTAACCATGATTAGCGCATTGCTTCATGGTGGCTTTTTCCTTTATTGTTGAAGATTCCTCTCCTTCTGGTAGTGTCATAGCCTTTCTTTCGTTTTTTTGATTCGTCAATAGTATTACCATGAACGGTTTAAAGCCGACATATCCACCATATGAGTTTTTCGCGTTAACCTGACCACAGTACACATCTATCGAACTTTCACTATCTTGTATTAGATTGACATGTTTGAATTTTGCACTGCCTGGATCTTTTAGGCTCGCCTTCACTTCGGCTTCAACCAAACTTATTTCCTGTTGAGTTAAAGGTCTATCAGTTATGGCTGATTTAGCAAAAAAACTCACAGAAGCTAATGCTACCACTGCCAGTAATTTCTTTATCACTTTCTTATCCTCAACAGCCAATCATTTCACCGGAACTAGTTACGGTACAAGTGTTACCTTCACTGTCTCTACTGTGACAACCTGAAGAATCACACCAGCTTTTAATTGAATATTCATTTCCTTCGCTATCAACAGAAAACACCTCGGATGAACCATCACTATGTTCTCTTGAACCCGATGTTATAGAGTATGAATTACCTTCCGAGTCATATGATTCAATAACATCATCACCTTGTGCATTTTTACTTGATTTAGTGCACGTCTGATAGCTTCCATAGCCAATGCAATCATCGGCAAACGATGGCAGAGTATATATAAGGCCTACCAAAGTAATTATTGGTGCTATTTTCATCTAAATTTCCTTGCTTTGATTTAAAAGTCAAATAAATTTAACTAAACGACAAAGCAAAAAGCCACAATTAAGTGGCTTCTATGTGATGGTTATTTAATTAAAGTGGTTTGTCTCTGCAAGTGCGGGGGAACGTCTATTAGAGAAATAACCAAGGGCTAAGATTGCTTGGTTAGGTCATCAAAATCATCAAAATCAGATTCGCGAACGGTTCTTGCAATAAACAGTCCTATTATCTCCACGTGGGGAATATGCTGCTTGATGACTGTTTTCATCGCCTTATAGTGACTTCCTGCCGTTAACACATCATCAAAGATCACTATAGATGGTCTAATGCCGATAGCAAGGTTGCTATCAAAGATATAATTAGCAGCAATCTCTTCTGGACTAGGTCTATTTGTGGCTGTATGTGATGCAGCCATAGAATTTCGTTGAGTGATTAATTTTCTATAATCAAGTTCAGGATTAATTAACTTAGCTTCCTTAAGAATAAATTCCATTCTGTTATCATATTCAGGATCTGTTTCACATTTGGAAGGAGGGACAGGAACAAAAGTGATATCTTTAAGATTGCCAATACGAGCCACTAACTGAGCCACTTCAAAGATAGCCCTCTGTTTATATCTAAGCTCATTAGGATTTGACGTTCTCACGCTTTTTTTCAAATTCCAAATTAACTGATTGGTATCACTATGAATATAATTCCTACCAGAAGTGTATTCGCCATAATAATAGCAAACGTCATCACCAGTAAGATGATAGTGATAATTCCGCGTTAGTTCATCAATCTGAGTAAGGCGATATGTCACATATGTTCCCTGATATCCTGATAATCTCTAACCCTGATAGCACCAAGAGCTTCATATTTTGCAGGCCAAGAAATAGAACTGTTTTGAAAACAGCTTTCCAGTATAAACAGCTTCCTACCTTGATTAAGAGCAGCTCTAGCCTGTGTCAGAGTCCCAGATGTATCAGATGCTTCTACAATAATCGTAGCTTCTGATAACGCAGACATGGTTACATTGCGCTCAGGAAAGAACAATCTGTTCGCACGAAAATCTTGATCTAGATAACGTTTAAATGGAACTTGGCTAATCAGTAGATAGTTTTCTCTAATAAATTTTTGTAGTTCACTGTTCTGTTTTGGGTAGAAATGAGATAGCGGAGTTCCAATGACAGCAATGGTATTTCCACCTAATTTTAAGGCTGTTTTATGAGCCTCAGTGTCAACCCCCTCAGCTAAGCCAGAGATAATAGTAAACTTGTCATTCACCAAACAATGAACGAGCTTTCTTGTTCTCCGTTTCCCTTCCTCCGATACTTTACGGGAACCTACAACAGCAACACCACGTGTATTCACGAGATCCCACCACCCTTGATAGTACAGAATCTCTATTGGGTGTTTGGCATCCCTTAGCTTTTCAGGATATTCATTAGCTCCATGCACCCTAACTCCAAAATTCTCAACTGAGTATTGAGTAAAAATATCTTTCAGAATTTCCTTAAATTCCGTTCTGACATTTTCGGGAACCAATTCAGAGGGCACAGTATCGGGGAATTGTCTAAATTTATCTGCGATGGTTTTGAATGTTGCTCCTTGCTCAGACCACAAAGCCTCATACGCAGCCATCTCTTCAAATGGTGAGATAGCTCGTTCAAAAGCATTTGGAGAACCGAAATCAAGCTGTAACATTTATTCACCCTGTTTCTAATGGCGCTAAAAATCATTAAATCAATAAGTTAGCGAATTGCGTATTATTTATAATACGGCCAGTAAGCTGTAGCACTTACTAGTACATCAAAAATCAACTAAAAAATCATTTAGAATTTACCGCAATCAATATCATTTTAGTTTGGTGTTACTGTTTTTTCATACTCACCAACCTTCGCTTGCCGCTTATCAAGTCGTTAGTACGCTGATCATCGGCATCAATAACCGCATCGTACTCAGCCCGCGTGAAGCCTTTCTCATCAGGGAACTTAGCTTTTAGCATCATCTGAAACTCAGTCATCGTTAACTGCTTAGCTTCTTGACGGGACATATTGAAATGGGCTCGAGCTGCGTTGATGTATTCAATGGCTTTAAACTGGTCAGAAAACTCTTCCTTCCCTTCATGCCGCTGGAGTTTCCTGATTTTAACCCGACCGATAACACCGTGCGTTATCAGTTCGCGGGCAATGACAATGATGTCATTAATTGGCAAACTACCCAAACGGTACACGACTCCTCTTCGCCCCGGACGCCATTCACCGATCAGCTCTTCCACGTCATCGTTACAGCACGCCTGTATCACTATCATGGCCGTTGACAGGATATTGCGGCCAAATGCGGGTTTTCGCATCAGTTTAATCAGCCAGTCGGGAAGTGTGCCGTAAGCCAAAAGTGCGCGGTTAATTAACTCCTGAGTTTCTGCTCCATTGAGCAAAGTGTACGTCTCCACAATCTGTCGAGGTGTACCGATACGTGTCATTGCAGAGAAAGAGGGGCGCAGTAAATAATCGGTTTTATCAGTAGAGATAACCATCTCACCAATATCTAAAATAGGTGTCATAATTCCTCCTGAACATTATCAAGGGCACTCGTAAGCGCCCTTTGTAATGTTATGCCGTGACGGTCACTGCACATTTTGCGGATTTATTGCCGTCCCGCGTTTTCACTGTGACGTTTGCAGAGCCATCCGCGATACCTTTCACTGTTACCACGTTACCTATCTGGCTCACTGTCGCAATGCTGGGTTTGTCTGATACCGCGGTATAGGTTTTATCAGTAGCATCAGCAGGACTGAAATTAACTACGAATGAGCCAGTTTTCCCTACGGCTACCGTCAATGACTGAGGATTAACCGAAACTGATTGCACTGCAACCTCTTCAATTAACCATTCAACGGTATCAGCGTCACTGACTTTCAGTTCGCCAGAGTATGTAGCAAACTCGCTAGAGCCAAACTGAGATGACCATGACGTAAATACCATGTACGCCTGTAGTACAAGTGCATCTTCGCCTGTGAAGTCCATTTGTACCCAATACGCCGGCTGGCGACCCGCTTGAACCTCCTTCGGGATTTCCTTCAACAAACGCAATGGCCCAAAGTCATCGTTCTTGTCCCTCTTGCGATATTCACCATCAAAGCTGATAGTTAAGTCCATACTGGTTACAACGCTTTCCACCAGCCCTTTTGAATCATCAGCCTCAGATGTCAGGGTATTGGGTGACAGGTCAAATGATTTGGTGGTCAATGCGCCTATTCGAAAAAACGCAGATTGATTTGGCACTGCATCAGGACAGCCCTGTGCAATGCGAATAATAGCGTTACGACCAATGAGTTTGTTGGTTTCTACCGGGCAATCTGCCATGTGAATAACCTCTACTAATAGAAATAAAAAAGTCGCATTAAGCGACCTGTTATGATGTGCAGCGGAATAGTAACCGGATAACGTACCGGTTCTCTTGGGTGGGGATGGGAGCTGTCAAACCGCCAAGATTAAAAACAGACGTTAAGCAATCATCATCGGGGTGAGAGGCGACATGATCGAGTATTTCCTGCGCTCGTTGAATGACGGGTTGCGGGTTATTTTGTCCGCTGACCAAAATTACCTGAACATTGTCATCAGCCCCTAAATCATCCAGCCGACCAGTTCCGCCAGCAGGCTGAAAGACCATGTATTGCGTCTGACCGCCATCGCCTTTTTGCTCAATCCAGTTGAGCATCTGGATCTTAAAACCGCCAATCAGTCCCGCTTTTGCCAGATAATGGCGGAATTGCTCAAAGGTCATCATAGTTTCAGCTCCTGAGCGACGACTTTATCTATCTCACTTCTCATCTCATCAAAACCCTGTTTTAGGAACTCCTTCTTCGCGGTCGCCCGGCGAAAATCCTGCTTCACGTTAGGATCGTGGACATAAACGGCATAATTCGCAGAATAGCCCACGCGCCCAGTCAACCGCACTCCTTCAAAGCGAACATCACGAAATTGGGAGTTAATCAGCGTGGAAGTATCAATCGGCGTATAAAGCGCGGCCTGAGCACTACCGATATACAGAGCCTTATACATCGCTCGAACCACTTTTCGCCCACGTATATCACCGATTAAAGCGTGAAGCCTTGATTTAGCTTCACGAATACCCCTGACCTTGGCACCCATATCACGCTCCTGTCACTAATACGTAATCATCAGCCAAGCGCTCAAAGGTGTCGGCATAGCGGGTAGTGAATTTGATTTCATCAGCACCGGCAGCAACAGGGTTCGGATCTGGCGATTCGCCAATCAGGATATAATCCCCAATAGACGCGTCCGCGAACTCCGTCCAGAAAGTATTTTTGGCAACCAGTTCAGTACCCACACCGGATAGTTTGCTGGACAGGCCCCCCTGATAATCACACTGGATGATTTTCGGCGCTTCATAACCAAGCGGTCGGCCATACTCATCAGTTCCTAATTGTTTCCAGAAAGTGCAAGGGGCGGTATAAGCCCAATTAGCAACACTGCTCATGATCACCCTACCACGTCAAAGAATCCGACAGATTTACTCTCCAGCGGCAAATCAGACAGGCAATTGTGTTTGTCCCATGCCCTGATTTGTTTAAGCAGGTAATCTGTACCGGCTGAATCATAATTGAATGAACGCGAGCCACCAGATGGTGAACCCTGCGAGGCAATCTTTCTTGCACCTGATAGGGAGGCCAAACGGACAGTGGCGTAAATAAGCAATAGCTTTTGCGTTTGCGTTGACTCATCATAATTAGCAGACAGGCATTCAGATTTGGCATTCACTTGCTCCAACAGCAATTGAAGCACCGTATCAGGCAGCGTAAACCCCAATTCGCCGATCATGGGCTTGATATCATTCAGCGTTATCTGCACCATCGGGTTTATCCCCCTTTCCTTTACCTTTTAGGGGCTTATCAGGCTTAGTATCAGAAGAATCTTGAGGCGGTGTTGCTACCTCAAACACTCGGTCTTCAATTAACTCCACCAACCCAATTGCCGCCCATCGCTGCGCCGTAAGCTGATCCACTTCCGCAAAATCACCAACCTCCAGTTTTTGGAGGTTGGCACCAGAAAACAGATTGCCTGCAATCACTTTTACCAGTGCCATAATGCTTCCTTATCCTTTAGCGAACAGAACGCCGTGCTTGTTGTTGATATCGGTCTTGACCATCAGGCCAGCCGCACCCCATGTACGCCATACGTAGTCTGAGTTGTAGTATTGGCGAGGGTCTGCCACCGTACCAAATGCTTGACCAACGATAGGAGAGATAACGCCAGCACTCAAAGGTACAACCAGAATTTCGTTACCTTTCAGTTCAAAATCTTCCTTAATTTCTTTGATACCAGTTAGGCGCTTGATTTCTTCCAGTACAGTACGAGTTGCATTGACATCAAAGTAAATCTTCTCCCAGTGAGACAGGATGTCACCGGAGACATACCAAGTCTGCTCGGCATACATGAAGTTTTTCAGGCGCAGAGTGTCACGGAGTGCAATAGCGCCTTCACGAGTGGACTTGGCATCCGATTTGGTGAAATCGATATTCAGGCCAGCAGCCCCCAAATCCACCATGCCAACGCGTTCATCTGCCTTCAAGCCTTTCCATGTTTTGCCGTCAAACTGAACATAGTTGCCTTCGCTGTCTTTGAAGCCGTTGAAGATGTAGTCCATGTACTGACGGCGAACGCTGCCAACCGAACCCCGTTGGGCATCCGCCAAAGATGCTAGCGCTGAACCTTTGTTAAAAATCGGATCACGCCATTGGAATTTGAATCCAGAGTCGTGAATCGGCACCATTGTTCCATCGAATGAATACGCACGCGCATCCAATGCGGCACCAATTTGACCACTCATGGACGTATGCGCCCAGCCTTTGCCACCTGTACGAGCGTACTCATAGACAGACTCTTCCAGACGAACAGAGCGCGACAGCGGCATCAGGTCATTCAGAAGTGTAAACTCAGTGTTAGGCTCGAACTCCGCCAGCACGGTCTGGTCATACGTCCGGTACAGGCGACGAATATCGTCGATAGCATTGACTGCATCGAGTTGCGGAGCATTTTCACTACGAAAGCGAGCGCGGGAAATAAAATCCGCGACCGCTTGAGCAGAAGAGTTCCGTGCTAATGTCAGTTCATTAAACTGAGCCTGATTAGCCTCAAGGTTTCCGGTTTCGGTTGCCCTTTGGGTTGAAAATACAAACATTCATGCCTCCTTACTTAAAAACCACACGAACCAGATCACCCGCTTTGGCGGTGATGCTGTCTTCTTCGATATAGGCAAATGCAGCTCCATCACTGATGGCTTTAATCTGACCATTAGCGACCGCTACCGCCTGCCCCTTTTTGTAGATCCCCTCTGTCGCACGGACATTCAGGAACATCCCCGTCATTGGGTGAATGCCGACAACCACACCACCCGCCGTGATAGGATCATCCACTGTCTGACAACGGAGATAGTCGATATTGGCGACATAAAGGATCACCGCTTCTTTGCCATCTACTGAAGCTTTGAACTTGCCTTTGTCAAAATACCCAATAGTGCCGGGCAGAGTATCCACCGCCGCCGCACCTTCTCGGTTTAGCATAGGGTTGATAAACACACCGCCCGCATGAATTACATGTTTTCCGTTTTTCGCCATTTCTATTACTCCGGCATAGAGGTAAATGATTCAGAATTGTTATTAGTAAACGCAGAATTCAGTCCCGTTGAGGACTGGCATTGTGCATAGAAGCCATCGAGTGCCGCACCATCCAGTGCGTTAACGGCGGTGTCATCCAGACCAAATTTCGCTTTGACAGCGGCGCGTTTGTCAGCCTTTTCTTTGTCTGCATTGGCGGTCAGGACGCTTTTCAGATCCTTAAGCTCGTTACTCATCAGCTTTGCCCAATCAGGCATGTCGTTTGAGTTTGTCGCCTTTTCCTTTTTCTCCTTTTCTTCTTGTTCTTTTTTGTCCTTATCCTGCTTCTCTTTCTCCTTAAGCGCGTTATACGCTGTCAACAGCTCTTCATCTGATTTGCCATCGGTAGCTTGATTTGCCGCTTTCAGGGCATTGATGATCATGTCTTTCATCGGGTTGTGTTCCTTGTTGGTTTTGACTTCTTCGTATTCGGTCGGCTTGCGCACAACTTCAATAGGCTCCCCAACGAGTTCGGCTGTACCGTCATCGTTCATGAGATATTTTTGTCGGTAGGTTTTACCGGATCGGTAATAGATGAATTTGTCAGGCCAGACTGTCTCAGGGTAAGGCCAGTCATCATCGGTATAGGTGGCTTTTAATTTCGTTCTCAGTGCGGAATAGATATCGTCAAAAGAGAAGTTGGAGGCGTTAGTAAAGAAAAACCTCGCTTTATCTATCAGCCTTTCTTCGGTGCAGTTTGAGGCATCAGACAAATTGACCTGTTCAACTTCAATTTTTTCACCCGCAGCATTAACAAACATTCCAACACCTTCTTCTGGTGTGGCTGCACCCGGTTCGCTGACTGACAATACGGCAATATGGTCAAAGTGCATGTTGCGGGCAATCCATGTATACGCCTTACCCTTAGACTTGCCTTTGTTCTGCTCGCGCTGTAATAGTAGCCCTGTTGAAACATGGATTGGTTCGGAGCTATTACCCGCTAGTACATCATCAATACGGGATAAAAATTCCTTTCCCTTATCAGTTGAATCAGCAAAGCGCCGATTAACTTTCACATCCATAACAACCTTGTCACCATCTTTGCGGACGTTTTCAGCCCATGCGCCGATATGGAATTGATTTACTGCCCTTGGTGTGTCAGCAGATATATACTGACCGTCAATTTTCGGGTGTCCGTAAGGAACCTGTTTACCCTCCATTGACTGATAGCTCTTGTTAATTTCACTGGCGGGATATAATCCCCCGTTCATCACAACATCATCAACGACAGGCACTACGCCACGAATGACGATATGCTCATCACCATCAATAATTTCAGTTGAGATATTGGAGGAGTTTAAGGCCAGTGACTTAACATGAATTCCAAAGAATCCCATTTCTTGACCTCATTGAATTATTACTTAGATGATTCAGATTCCCACGCCTTGCTCTCTTCCGTTAGGCGTTCAGTTAACCCTTTGTTATACAGCTTGCCGTCATCGTCCAGCACCACAGGTTGCTGTGCACAAAAACAGCGGTAACGATTCCCTTTTTTAGAGTAAAACCCTTCAACTTCTTGCTTGGTGTAGGTCTTTCCGTGCCTTACTGCGTGCCACCATCTGGTGGTTGGCTTCAGGGCAGATAACCAAAGTAATTGGATATTTAGGCCCAATCGTTCTTGCGCCCAATCTGCTTCATTCCAGTTAGCACGCCGCAATGCGCCAACTTGTTCCGTTTGGGCGATGTTCTTTGCTAACCCCATTGAGACATCAAGGCGCTTACTGACAATAGCGGCCGTCTCTCTTGGACTCACCCCACGAGCTATGGCATCAGTTATTACATTCGATAAATCAGCCCTGGCAGCGTCAGAAATTCCTTTCCAGTCGCTATAGGCTTCTACAAATGCCGTAGCAATCTGATTTTGATAGGCTGGGGTTGATAGCAATACTGAGAGGGTGGTTTGCTGTGCGTAGACGGTGGACTGAGCTGACAAGTTGGTATAGGCGCTATGTGTCCCACGCTTGTATTCATCAGCTACATAACTAAACGCCCATAACTGATCCTTCCCTCCATCCAGCAAATAATCATCCAAAATAATCTGTAGAATCTCTAGCAGATCCGCAAGTTGCGTTGATGTCATGTCATAGACATAGGCCCCTGTATTAACGTGATACAGCGTATTGCCGTGCATGACATAGGATAGTTTGGCGTTGCTTTCTATCGTTCTGCCTTTTAATCGCTGGTCGAATAATTGCCTGAGAGCCGTCTTGATGTCGTAATACCGCCGCTCGATATCACGGAACATTTTATTAACTGCGCGGTAGGACTGAGTGGGGTCGCTTTTATTTCTGGGTATTATCGGGGTTCCGATTCTGGCCTGGGTCATCAGTTAGTGGATCTCCTGTTATGCCCTGCGGTTCGGGTTCATCTTCCAACGGTTCCAGCTCACCCACGGTACGTATTTCATTCGGTGTAAATATCGGCGTTCCGAATGCCTGCTGAGTTTTCAATGCTGCATCAGCCATCTTAATCATGTTGTCGATCTTCTCCTGCTCACTGGCTGCGAGCATGTCAGACCATGCAATAGTGACCTCGCCCGATGTTGGCGGTTCAATGACGCCAATTTCCCACAACCGCCGTATCAGTTGAGTGACATACTGGGTCAGAAATCCCCAGCGGCGACCGTTCAAGCGCACTTTCCACGTGGCGTCATCTTTATCACCGGCCAGCTTTCCCGTCTGGGTGCCAAACAGGATAGTGAACGGAACTTGCACAGAGGCGCAAAACTCACGGGTAGTTACTTCCCATGTTGGCGTTGGGTCACCCGGCGTGACTGACAATACGTTTAACTTTCCGGCCTGCATCACGGCGGCTGAATCCGTCCCCCTGTTCAGCTTATGGATTTTATCCTCCAGTGCTGCCCCGAGATCTGGATAGCCTGCCTGTTTTGCCGCAGTGGTGATGCTGTGTAAATCAGTTTCTTTATCAAACTCCACCCCAATTTGACGAGAGGCGTTTTTCAAAAATCCCTCAGAACTACCGCCAGAGACTTTTTCAACATCCAGCAATTTGTTATATCCCGCCCTGAGCAATGGCGTTCCTGAGAAAATATTCCCATCCTCGGCCCCCTCGCACAAAATAATGACCCGCGATGGATGGATAGTTAATTGTTTTGCTGGCCCTTGTATCTCAACCTGACCGATCGTCCGCTCATCAAAGTTGAACATCGCCGGCTGTCCGTAGGTTTCTGAATTAATATCAGTATCCCATTCAGACACTGTGAGTTGAGGCTCCCAGACAGGTATCAGGTTAACCAGCGCTTCGCCTTTTAACCGTGATACTACTGTGGTATCGACAGGCTCACTCCATGCCCTGCTATCCCGAACTTGAATGAGCAGCGCCGAGTAATGACCAATCATATTGCGGCGATCAGCATCTTTGATTTTCGGCCAGAATCGCTTTAATAACTTTGTTACTTTTGTCTCCCATGAACTGGTGACGTCTGACTCGCTTTTTTCCTCACCATCAATGATGGTCGGATTATCCTGCCAGCAACTATCCAGTAAACGATGCACAGCAGCATGTGCCACGGCATTACGTTCATAGGCGTTATAATATTCTCTGAATCTGAGCTGTTCGGGATACCCAAATTCAGAATAGATATTGGTGCGTTTTGTATTGCCGCTGATACCACCCGATGCATAGATCATCCGTTTGGCGATAGTGTCAGCTAGGCTATTAACCAAAAACTCCGTTTTGCTTTTACTCATGAAAGACGCTCCTTAAAAGAAAAATGCTCCAACTGTCTTGCGGTTGTTCTTGGCAACAGCAAAGTAACGGAAGCCATCAGCACCGTGCGATGTGAAGTCATGCAGCGGCTTATCCTTCCAGCACCCGCGCTTGTCATCCCACTCCTTGCGGTAGCTTTCCAGATGGGATATTCCTTCACTACACTTTTCTTCATCAAATACGCAGTTAGGCAAAATTTCACGCACCGATTCAATACCGGTATCAACCGCCACTTTCGGTACTACCTTGAATATCATTGAATATCTCTGCCCGTCGATTTCATACCCTTCGCGAGCCAGTTCCCTGCGTGATTTCGCATCGGCACCGAATTCACGATTATCGATGTCATGTGGCCCCCAATGCTCACCGTAGGTATAACCTTTATCTTTCAGCGTCTTCATGTAGTGCCGCAGCCCTTCACCTGAGTTTTCGTAATAGTCGATGACATGAAACTCATCACCCACCTCACGCACGAACCAGATAGCCGTTGAGTCCCCCACACCGATATCCCAGAAGGTATGGACAGGTAGATGTGAATTATCCGGTAGCTTGCCGATGCGTTTATTTTCATACAACCAGCGGAACTGCTTAGCATAGTAAGCGCCTTCTACTGATTGCTGGAATGCCTCAGTCGGTATTGACGGGTATTCCCGCTTCATGTCGTCGCCGAGCGTTTTCTCTTTAGCGTAGTACCAAGCCTGTTGGCGTTCGGTCAGGTTGATGCCGTGCTTTGCTTTCAATTCAGCAAAGTAATCAGCCAGTCGCTGCGGGGTTGGCTCAACCGGATCAATCGCATAGAGTGGGTTTTTCCACCAAGAAAAGAAGAAAAACTTCCAGTCGAGGTTGGAGAGTAGCTTGCCTTGTATCTGTGCCTTCTCAGCAGTCTGGCAGTAGTCAAAGAAGTAACCGGCTCGCCCTTCTGCGGTGCTTTCTATCGTTGTGAAACAGTCGGTTGATACCGCCTCAAATGCCCCAGTGACAATCTCGCGGGCCTTATCAGGAAACTTAGCGCAAATCTTGCCGAATTCGGAAACATGCAGATAGCGTAATGTGCCACCACGAAACGAGGTTGAGACATACAATGAACCACCTTTGCGAAAAACCAATTCTCCTGCCGCATCATTACTGGCAGGATTAGCCGCTTTAATCTCGTCCGGTAATCGGTCATAGGCATACTTGACCTTTTCCCGAAACAGGCGCTTAGCATCATTGAGTGTATGCGCTATCAGGGCACACTTGGCGGATTCGAACAGGGCGGCGTCCAGCTGAATAATGCAGACTTCCGTAGTAAATCCCAACTGGCGGGCTTTAAGAATGATATTGCGGGTGTGGATGCCTTCGAAATATTCCAACTGCTCTGGCGTCATCCTAAATCTGACAGGGCGACCTTCTTTGTTGGTTATCCAGTAGAGATTGTTGAGCCGCCAGAGTTTATCGCGCAGTAACGCTAAATGTTCCGGCTTCATGATTATCCCTTGGAAAGTTCGTCCATTAAATTCGATAGCTGATCAATCGCTTTATTCGGTTGCATATCATCAAGCCCGTATGCTTGACGTTCCAACCCGATAATGTTCTTTAGTGTCTCACTCAGCGCTTTCATTGATTTCACGCGCTCAGGCATGCTGATAATGGAGTGATAGAGTTCATTGAGCCTGTCTCGCCCGTTATCATCAGGTTCGTGCATTAGCTGCCCCAATTGCCTCAAGGCATCGATATCTGCGCATTCCGCACCAAGCTCATCAAATAGCGCATTAGCAATATCTCTGGCTCTGCGGATATCACCACGGTGTTCCATGCGAACCTTGGTAATCACCTCCGCAGACGCTTCAATCAGTACGCGTTCAGAGAGTGTTGTTTCACTGCGTACCTGATTGCGTACCTCTTCTTTGCGTACCATGTCATCAGAGCGAGATTTGACTTTAGCCGCCAAATCCCTTGTCCATTCATCACGCTTTGCTCGCTTGCGAATAGCTCCTTCTGATATACCATGCTGGGACGCAATTTCTCGGAGTGACATCAACCCAGCCCGGTAAGCCGATTCGATGGCCTCCCAATCTGGTTTTGCCATTCTTATTCCTTACTTTGAAAACAGCCCGCCTTGCCTAAGTTCACGATTGACAAACTGGCGTATCTCTTCGCGCACTATCTGGCGAATATGATCATCATCGGGGATGTTGTTTATTTTCGCTGAATTAATAACCGCAGAGTTAAAGTGAACCCCACAAGCTACTTCAAAAGCCCTCTTCGCCTCATTGATGATGGCGTTAGCGTTTGTATCTACTGCCAGTTTCAATGGAGCAGCAACTGCTCTTACTTTCCTTTCCGAGTCACAGACCTTGAAGCTATCGGCTGCTATAGTTGCCTGTTCCTTTTCTGCTTTCGGGTTGAACCCATTGTGAATGATGAGATGTTGAGGGGCGTCTCCTATCGTCATTTTGGGCTTACCTTCTTTATCGTAACAAGCCATGTATCCAGCAGCCTGTATCGAGGTGCTACCATCTTCATTAATGCGGATTATCATCATCGTTTTTGCCTCATTTAGCATAATCAACTGGCTTGGTTTATATAACCCCCTATTCGGGCGAGACCACACCAGACCAAAACTTACACAAAACTCTATCAAGCACCCGTTTGAGGATGCTTTGTAGAGGTTTCTACTTTTTGGGATGTTGAGTTGATTACTGTAAACTTACTCCGCTATAGCTCTCTGGTGGGATCA
>NZ_JADEUF010000055.1 GCF_015163655.1 Xenorhabdus griffiniae
AAGCTGCTTTCTCACACATTGGGTATTTTTGCCAACTTTAAACAAGGTAAAAAACAACGCGACTGGCTTCAACAAACGCTCGTTATTGGGTGTTAAAGTTGAGCATCGCGTCAACTTTATTCAATTTTACAGAGCATCTATCTAAAACAGTGCCAAAAATGAGTAAAGCTAAAGCAAAAATTTCATTTAAAAACCAGCAGGATCAACAACTAACTGTCCGGCAACCCCACGATCTGCCATTTCTAATATCTGGCTGTAATACATGAAAGGAAAATGTTCATAAGACGGCTGCATCATATTAACCAACAATTCTGCCCGACTATCGATCCAAACGGTGTCTTTCCAGCCATAATCCTGTGGCTCTGGGCGGTTGCCATTCAGGTTGATGACCTTAAATCTTACCCCTTCAATATGGAAAGGCTGGGGCACTGACGTTGTGACTATCCAACGTTCCCATGCGCCTTGTTGACTTGTGATATCAATTCGATGTGCATTCAGTAGTGAACCATTAATTCCTTGAGAATAATCACCCAAATCAATCTGACGACTTTGAATGGTGGAGTTGATCTGTGGATTATCAACGATAAGCTGAGTCGGTAGTTGATCTGTCACCAAAGGGAGCAATCCGCTGGCTTTCAGGGTTAATACCGTCGTTGACAGCAGCTTGGTCGAAGGTTCAAATAAGCCTTTCAAACGATCGATGACACCGGCAGATTCTCCCGCAGTAACGGTAACACTTTCCACTTTTGACATATCAATCAAGACTTCTCGACGTTCCCCTGGCGCAAGTGACAATACTTGTACCGCCACGGGCGCAGGCAATAAACCTTGATCAGTGGCAATCATGTAGAAAGGACGCCCATCACTGAGCTGCAATTGATATCGTCGGGCATTAGATGCATTCAGGAAGCGTAACCTAATCCAACCTCTGGCAACCTCCACAAAAGGATTTTCGACACCATTAACAATTAAGGTATCACCAAGAAAACCTTGATTAGCCGGTGGGTTATATTGCGGTACACCAAAATTGTCCAATCGCTTATCTTGCAAGATAACCGGAAAATCATCGACACCATAATGTCTGGGTAAAGGCAGGTTGCGGCTACTTTCGTCTTCCACCAACCACATACCAGCAAGGCCGGCATAAACATGCTGTGCCATGCGATTTGGCGTATTGGCGTGATACCAACAGGTCGATGCAACTTGATCTATCGGGATAACCGGCGACCAATTTTCCCCCGGCGCCATCAAACGGGCCGAACCGCCCATCAAAGTGCCAGGCACCAGTAAGCCCCCGACGGTCATCGAAACCGGTTCAGATAACCGATTGCTATAGATCAATTTGACATCATCCCCTCGGTAAACCCGAATGGTTGGACCTAAATAATGTCCGTTGATGCCCCAGACTGGCGCTTTGTTGTGACCATTAAACGACCAAGTGGCTTTTTGTATGGCTAAAAACAGGGGTTGCCCTCTGCGGGATTCCAGTAAGGGAGGGAGCGGCAATTTTGTTTGTTGATTCTTGTTGGCCCGAACGACAAAAGGAAGCGCCCCTAAACACATTGCCAAACCAGAAGCCTGAATAAATTGGCGCCGACTCAGTGACATACTTTCTCCACAGAAGATCTCCACAGAAGGAATAGTCTCTTACGATAGAAATACAACCCGAATAGCAATTCCCAATGATTGCCTAATTCAAATAATTGCAGGGATGAATACTCTGATATTGTGGCTATCAGAATTTATTATTCTATCGATTGCGTTTAATAAAAACGTTAATTTATTAAACGCAATCATATCGCGAATAGGAGAAAATTTCTAAAATTATCGAAAAATTATAGCGATAATCAGTTCAACTGGCTATCTACGCTGATTAAGTGCCTCGACTTCTTTATCCAATTCTTCAATTTTAGTTTGCATTATTTGTCGGCAGTGTTCTGCCAATTCACGAACTTGATCTTTGGTATATTTAGTGGTGTCAATCGGGGGCAACATTTCAACAATAATGGTGCCATTGTCCCAACGATTTAGTTTTATTTTATCGTGTGTTGTAGAAACACAAACCGGTACAATAGGTACACCTGCGGCAATGGCAGCATGAAAGGCACCTGTTTTAAAAGGCATCAATCCACGGCCACGACTCCGTGTTCCTTCTGGAAACATCCAAACCGAAATTCGATTTTTTTTGATCTGATCGACAACCTGTGAAATCGTGCCATGAGCTTTTGTCCGATTATCCCTGTCGATCAAAATATTACCTGTCAACCAATATAGCTGACCAAAGAAGGGAATAAAGACCAGGCTTTTTTTGCCCACGGTAACGGTTCGTGGCTGCACCGCATTCGACATCGTAACCATATCGTAATTATTTTGGTGATTGCCAATATAAATACTAGGCCCATACTCCCGTGCTTCCCCTGGAACACGTTCCAGCAGCTTAATGCCAAGCACTTTATGCAATTTGCCAAACGCACGCCCGAAAGTCATAACATGACGTGGATTACGTGGGCTGAATAAACAGTAGATACAGCCAAAAATAACGATCAGTATCCCAAGCAGAATAACAATAATTCCCCGAATGATTGCTAGCATAGCGGCCCCTTGTTGAAAGGCCAGTGCATTCATTACACTGGCCTAAAATTACGATTTATACCAATCTAACTTCAAGATGCGTGTGATTTCATAGAGTGTTGTAAATTGCAAATCAATATGATGGTTTATATCTCCCCGCTACGCTGGGAGATATAAGACGCATCTTGAGAAGCGATTGGTAGATGCCTTTCTTCACTCTGCAATTTGCAGCTTAATTGTTTGTATTACAAACCAATTCAACGCGCTCAACACGCTGTAACCCACGTGGCAGAGACGCTCCCTTGCGCCCTCTCTCTGCTCTGAATTTCTGTAAATCCTCAGAGCGAAGCAGTAACTTGCGTTTGCCAAAGTAAAGCGTGATAGAAGATTGCGGTGGCAAGACCAGTAACCAAGCCAGCATATCTTCGCCGGATGCAGCCTGTGCCGCCGGAATAGAAACAATCTTATTGCCCTTGCCCTTTGAAAGCTGTGGCAAATCAGTCACTGGAAACATCAACATACGGCCCGCTTTGGTAATCGCCAGTAACATGTCTTCCTGTTCGTTGTTAATCTCCAACGGCGGCATCACTTTAGCATTCTCGGGCAAAGTAATCATGGCCTTACCCGCACGGTTCTTGGCAATCAAGTCATTGAAAGTACAGATAAAACCATATCCCGCATCAGATGCCATCAAGAATTTCTGATCTTCTTTCGCCATCAAAAGATGCTCAACCGATGCCCCAGCCGGCAACGCTAGTTTGCCCGTTAACGGTTCTCCCTGCCCTCTGGCTGATGGCAAATCCAACGGATCAATGGAATAACTGCGCCCTGTGGTATCAATAAAGACCACGGGTTGGTTACTCTTGCCACGCACCGCACTGCGGAAGCTGTCACCAGATTTGTAATTTAAGCCGGTCGGATCAATCTCGTGCCCTTTCGCACTACGTACCCAGCCCATCTCTGACATGATGACAGTAATCGGCTCAGACGGCAGGATATCGTGATCACTCATAGCTTTCGCTTCCGTGCGTTCTTTCAGCGGGGAACGACGGTCATCACCGTAGCTTTCTGCATCGGCAATAATCTCTTTTTTCAGTAAGGTATTTAACTTACGTTCAGAACCCAAAATCGCCTGAAGCTTGTCACGTTCTTTCGCCAGTTCATCCTGTTCGCCACGGATTTTAACTTCTTCCAGTTTCGCCAGGTGACGCAATTTCAGTTCAAGAATGGCTTCGGCCTGCGTTTCGGTTAAGTCAAAACGCTGCATCAATACTGACTTCGGTTCATCTTCATTACGAATAATATGGATAACTTCATCAATATTAAGATAGGCCGCCAGCAAACCTTCCAGAATATGCAAACGCTTAAGCACTTTTTCCAGACGATGGTTCAGGCGATTACGCACGGTTTCACGGCGGAAAACCAGCCATTCACTGAGGATCTCAACCAAACCCTTAACCGCAGGGCGGTTATCCAGACCGATCATGTTGAGATTGATGCGATAACTTTTTTCCAAATCAGTGGTTGCAAACAGGTGGTTCATTACCTGCTCGACATCCACGCGGTTAGTACGCGGAACAATCACCAAACGAGTTGGATTTTCATGATCAGACTCGTCACGCAGATCATCCACCATCGGCAACTTTTTCGCCCGCATTTGGCTGGCAATTTGTTCCAATACCTTCGCGCCAGATACCTGGTGAGGCAAGGCGGTGATCACTACGTTACTGTCTTCTTTTGACCAAACCGCCCGCATCCGCACCGAACCACGGCCATTTTTATAGATTTTGCGGATATCTTCTTTTGATGTGATGATCTCAGCTTCTGTTGGATAATCCGGCCCTTTAACATATTCCATCGCCTCATCAAGCGATAAATCAGGTTTATCCAGCATGGCAATCAGTGCATTCGCGACCTCACGCGCATTGTGTGGCGGGATATCGGTCGCCATCCCCACGGCAATGCCCGTGGTGCCATTGAGCAAGATATTGGGCAGACGTGCAGGCAAACACTTAGGCTCCTGCAATGTACCATCAAAGTTTGGCACCCAATCTACAGTTCCTTGCCCCAACTCAGACAGTAACAATTCAGCATATTTAGACAAACGGGATTCGGTATAACGCATCGCCGCAAAGGATTTTGGATCATCCGGCGCCCCCCAGTTGCCTTGTCCGTCGACTAACGGATAGCGGTATGAGAAAGGTTGTGCCATCAAAACCATAGCTTCATAACAGGCCCCATCGCCATGCGGGTGATATTTACCGAGAACATCACCGACAGTACGGGCTGATTTTTTAAATTTGGCACTGCTGCTCAGCCCAAGTTCTGACATCGCATAGACAATACGACGCTGAACAGGCTTTAAGCCATCACCGATAAAAGGCAACGCCCTGTCCATGATGACGTACATGGAGTAATTCAAATAGGCGTTTTCAGTGAACGCATGGAGCGGCTGACGCTCCACACCGTCGTGAGTTATCTCACTCATGTAATAATTTCCTCAGGATCTGTATTGACTACCTTTGCGCTATCTTTCTCTGTGTGCACTTTATCTGATGCACTAAATTCATGCGCTAAACTTCGATATCGATGGAATCACCCTTCTCTTGCAGCCAATTACGGCGATCTTCTGAACGTTTCTTCGCCAGAAGCATATCCATGACTGAGAGGGTTTTTTGATAATTTTCATCGTCGATAGTCAATTGCACCAGACGGCGAGTGTTAGGATCTAACGTGGTTTCACGCAACTGCATTGGGTTCATTTCACCCAACCCTTTAAAACGCTGAACGTTCGGTTTGCCCCGCTTGCGGCTCAAACGATCCAGGATGGCGCTTTTTTCCCCTTCGTCCAGCGCATAATGTACTTCTTTGCCGAGGTCGATGCGATATAGCGGCGGCATGGCCATATAAACATGTCCGCGTTTCACCAATGTCGGGAAATGACGAACAAACAAGGCGCACAGCAATGTTGCAATGTGTAATCCATCAGAGTCTGCGTCCGCCAGTATGCAGATTTTACCGTAGCGTAGCTGGCTTAGATCGTCACTATCCGGATCAATACCAATCGCAACAGAAATATCATGAACTTCCTGCGAAGCCAGAACTTCATCCGAAGAAACTTCCCATGTATTCAGGATTTTTCCGCGCAGTGGCATGATCGCCTGAAACTCACGATCACGAGCTTGTTTCGCAGAGCCTCCTGCGGAATCCCCTTCCACTAAAAACAATTCAGTGACATTGAGATCTTGCGCAGTACAGTCTGCCAATTTACCCGGCAAGGCAGGGCCATTGGTCAGCTTTTTGCGTACTACTTTCTTCGCCGCACGCATTCTACGCTGCGCACTGGCAATCGCCATTTCAGCGAGTTGCTCCGCATCTTGAATATGCTGGTTCAGCCACAAGCTGAATGCATCTTTTACCACGCCAGAAACGAAAGCCGCAGACTGGCGAGAAGAAAGACGCTCTTTGGTTTGGCCGGCAAATTGCGGATCTTGCATTTTAAGCGATAACACGTAAGCACAGCGATCCCAGATATCATCGGCAGAGAGTTTAACTCCACGTGGTAATATATTGCGGAATTCGCAGAATTCACGCATGGCATCCAACAATCCCTGACGCAAGCCGTTAACATGGGTGCCGCCTTGTACCGTTGGGATCAAGTTGACGTAGCTTTCCGTCAATAATTCTCCACCTTCCGGTAGCCAGAGCACGGCCCAATCAACCGCTTCCGTATCTCCACTTAATGTGCCGACAAAAGGGGCCTGTGGCAATGTTACCAGCCCGTTGACCGCTTCCAGTAGATAATCTGTCAACCCGTCGGCATAACACCATTTCTGCTCGGTATCGTTCAGTTTGTCCTTAAAAACAATCTCCACTCCCGGGCACAGCACCGCCTTGGCTTTTAGTAAATGCGCCAAGCGGGTGACAGAAAAACGGGGCGTGTCGAAATAGCTTTCATCTGGCCAAAAATGGACACTCGTGCCGGTATTGCGTTTGCCACAACTGCCGATGACTTCCAATTCTTGTACTTTCTCACCATTTTCAAAGGCGATTTGGTGTACCTGACTGTTACGACGAACAGTCACTTCCACGCGCCTGGACAGGGCGTTGACCACCGAGATCCCAACCCCATGTAAGCCACCAGAGAATTGGTAATTTTTATTGGAAAATTTTCCGCCCGCATGCAGGCGGGTCAAAATCAATTCAACAGCAGAAACTTTTTCTTCAGGATGGATATCAACCGGCATACCACGGCCATCATCTATCACTTCCAGAGACTGATCGCTGTGAAGGATTACTTCAATATGCTTCGCGTGACCAGCTAGAGCTTCGTCCACACTGTTATCGATCACTTCCTGTGCCAGATGGTTCGGGCGGGCTGTATCGGTATACATTCCGGGACGGCGACGAACTGGCTCCAGGCCACTGAGGACTTCAATGGCCTCTGCGTTGTAACTAGATTGAGTCATGTTGTAATTCTGTCGGTTGCTTCGTTATTAGAGGGCCAATCAGTATTGATATACTGTTGATAATACCAGTCGTTTACCTATTTTTGGCAATTTTTTTACTATTGCCACTGGTTAGCCCTAAGAAGTCAATGATTTGAGGGAAATAATATTCGAAGCCAATAAAAGCATGATTTCCACCAGATTCAACCGTCTGTCGGCACTGCATCAGGTAAGCAACGGCTTGACGGTAATCGAGTACCTCATCCCCTGTTTGCTGCAATAACCAAATAAGATCCGGTGATTCCAGCGGGTCAATGTGCATCACTTTGAGATCATGTATATGGCTTGGTTCGAGAGTATAGCGCTCTTCGGTATAGGGATTCACGTTTTCCCCAAGATAATTCTCAAGCAAGTCGAAAGGACGTACCGCAGGATTGACAACCACGGCGGGCAAACCAAAGCACTGAGAAAGCCAGATAGCCAGATACCCCCCCAGAGAAGAGCCTACCAGCCCGATATTTTCACCAGCATGTGCCATCACCAGTTCTTCCAGTAAGATAGCCGCATCTTCGGGGTAAGGGGGTAATTGCGGCACCAGCATGTCAATTTCAGGATGCTGCTGGTGTAACCACGTTTTCAGCGCATTCGCTTTCGCTGATTGTGGGGAACTATTGAAACCATGTAAGTAGAGTAATGTCGACATTAATACCCGTCCGAATCTAAATCCGGGCAAAACTCGTTACTCTTAAGTCTGTGAACCTGTGTCTGCAATTTCGCTTCTTTATTATTGCCAGTCACAGACAGTTCGAGATAACGCCACCCCGGAGCCACTGTATCAAGCATAAAATTAGTACAATGTGGCTTAAATTGCACACAGGTTGATGGGGTTGCCATAACTCGAATACCGTTCCAAGTTTCATCAACTTCTTGATGGATATGCCCACACAGTATAACTTTCACCTGAGTTTTGCCTTTCAAACATTCTGATAATTTGGGAGCATTACGCAAACTGTGTTGATCCAACCATGTGCATCCAGACGGAATCGGGTGATGGTGAAGCATAATAATCGCATGGCGATCACTGTGTTCATCCAGGCATTTTTTCATCCACTCAAGCTGATAATCCGTCAACTCACCATGAGGAACACCCTGCACTTGACTGTCCAGCATAATCAACTGCCAATGCTGACCGATAAATATCTGCTTGGAAGGTGAAATGCCTGCTGCTGCCAACGTATCAACCATCGCGGGTTGATAATCATGATTACCGGGTAACCAAACACAAGGTGCAGGTAAACGCGCAATACCCTCAGCAAAATGCTGGTAAGCATTAATGGTCTGATCCTGTACCAAGTCACCTGTCGCAACGATCAAATCAATATCGAGATCTTGCTGCAAAATCATATCCAATACCGCATGATAACTGCGATAGGTATTGACTCCCAGCAATGAATCTCCCTTATTAGCAAAAAGGTGCGTGTCGGTAATTTGCAGTATTCTGGCTGTGGCGCCTTCTGCCACAGGTATTTCAAGCAGGCTTTCCAAAAGGTTTCCTTTTCCTGTCGATCATAAGGATGATTTTAACGTGTCTTGGTGCAAAAGATCTGCTGGCTGGGGCACACTTCCCGTTTTCCAACATAAATTAGGAATGATTACCCAACCACTTTTTCCTAAGTTTTTCATGGTGCAATGCCAGCCACTGTATTGCAATAACTGAAGCCGCATTATCGATAATGCCCGCTTCTACCCATTGATAAGCCTGTTCACGACTCACAACCAGAACGCGAATATCTTCATGTTCACCTTCCAGACCGTGAACCCCTGACGCGGTGGCGGCATCGACTTCACCAACAAAGATATGCATACGCTCTGTCGTACCGCCAGGGCTGGAAAGATAACTTAATGCAGGCTGACAGCGCTTAACCTCAATTCCTGCTTCTTCTACGGCTTCGCGACGGACGACTTGTTCAGCGTCTTCTCCCGCTTCGATCATGCCAGCAATCACTTCCAGCAGCCACGGCGTATGACTGGTTTCAATCGCCGGAATTCGGATTTGTTCAATCAAAACAACTTCATCGCGCACCGGATCATAAGGCAACAAAACGCCGGCATGACCTCGCTCAAAAACCTCACGTTTAATGATTTCACTCCAACCACCGCGAAATAAGCGATGCCTGAATTGATATTCAGTCATGTTAAAAAAACCGCGGTAAAGCGTTTTTTGAGAAATCATTTCGACATCTTGTTTAGTAAAAGTATATGGCGAGACAAGATCTTTACTCATAAAATCACCTGATTAGTTTTTAAAATTTCCTATTATTAAAAGGTATTTTTTCATATTGATCTAAATAAATTCATTTTGATGATACAAACAAGCAGAAAAATGAGGCAATATGGCACAAACAGCCACCCTACCCTGCTGGCATTCTCTGCTAGAATCTGTGGTATTAGTTTTTATGCAGAGGCAACTTAAGCAAAATAGCTGCACAACAAGGAACGCAAATGAAAAAATTGCTCTCTCTTTTTATCGCTATGAATCTGGTAGGTTTTAGTACTTCAAGTCATGCTGCGGATTTACTCCAGATTTATCAGCAGGCAAAAGAAACAAACCCTGAATTGCTTAAGGCACAGGCCGACCGTAATTCAGTAGTTGAAAAGATTAATCAAGCTCGTAGCTCTTTATTACCCCAATTAGGTCTGAATGCGGGTGTCAATTATGGCAAGGGTTTTCGCGATGCCAGAAATTCAGAATCTCATGGCACAAATGCGAGTCTGCAACTGACGCAAACCATCTTTGATATGGCAAAATGGAATCAGCTGAATCAAGCAGAGAAAAATGCGGGTATTGAAGACATCAAATATCAAGCAGCTCAACAGCAATTAATCCTCGACACTGCACAAGCCTATTTTGACGTTCTGAATAAAATTGATACATTGACATTTACCGAAGCGCAAAAAGCTTCACTGTACCGTCAACTGGATCAAACCACTCAGCGTTTTAATGTCGGTCTGGTTGCCATTACTGACGTGCAGAATGCCCGCGCTCAATATGACTCGATTCTGGCAAGCGAAGTTTCTGATCGCAACAATCTGGAGAATGCGCTGGAAAAACTGCGTATGATTACAGGCACTTACTACCCACAGTTGGCTGCACTAAATATTGATCTGTTCAAAACCAACCAACCAGAATCGGGTGATAAAGTGCTCAAAGAAGCAGAAATCCGTAACCTGAACCTGCTGTCAGCCCGCTTAATGCAAGATCTAAGACGCGAACAAATCAAAGAAATGCAGACAGGCTATATGCCAACGGTTAATTTAAGCGCAGATACAAGTATTACTAACGATCATACGCGCGGAAATAAACGAATGGACGATTATAGAGGCGGTAATAGCGTTAAGCTTTCTTTGAGCTTACCGCTGTTCAGTGGCGGAGCTACCTATTCTCAAGTAGAGCAAGCGAAATATAATTTTGTCAGCGCCAGTCAGGACTTGGAAAATACGTATCGTAAAGTCACACAAGAAGTGCATTCTTCTACCAATAACATTGCTGCTGCGATCAGTAGTGTTGACGCCAACAAGCAAGCGGTACTCTCTGCGCAAAGTTCATTGGATTCAATGGAAGCCGGTTATCAGGTAGGAACCCGCACAATCGTCGATGTGCTGGATTCGACAACTAAACTTTATCAAGCCAAGCAGAATCTGTCTAAAGCACGTTACGACTATTTGCTTTCCCTGTTACAAAATAAACAGGCACGCGGCGTTTTGAATGAAAATGATTTGATAGAGTTGAATAAGATGCTAGGCGCGCAGATCTCAACCTCTGCCAGCAATATCATTAAAGAGATGAAAACACCATCAATTCGCTGAATTAATGCACTATCGTTCTCCATTGAAAAACGTTATATTAAAAACGCTATACTAATAGAAAGCAGCCCGCAATTTCTCGGGCTGTTTTTTAGCACATCCCTGAGAGCCGTTCCCATTGAACACAATAAAATGGGGTAAGGCTCTTAATCTTAATCAGAGACCTTCAAGATGGATGCCCCTATGACAATGAAACGGACAAAAGAGATAAACCGCGATTCTTTCCGTAAAACGTGGAGAAGCTATCGCCTGACACCTGTCGCGCTTGCTGTCAGTGCTGTTTTTATGCTTGCTGCCTGTGAACAAAATGATGAAACGGTATCACTTTATACGAATGCCGATGAGTGCTCCCAGGCGAATCCTTCTCAAAGCGAACAATGCAAAACCGCTTACAACAACGCCCTGAAAGAAGCGGAAAAAACCGCACCGAAATATGCGACTCGCGAAGAGTGTGTGGCTGAATTCGGTGAACAACAATGTACGCAAACCCCAGCTCAGGCGGGTGTCGGTCAGCAGGCACAGGCACAAAACAGTAGCGGCAGTTTCTGGATGCCTTTGATGGCAGGCTATATGATGGGGCGCTTAATGGGTGGTAGCTCTGCACCATCACAACCGCTGTTCACATCACAATCGGCTTCCAGCCCAGCGAATGGTAAGTTTGTCGATGCAACAGGTAAAAGCTATGGCCCTGCCACCGCAGGTGGTCGCAGCATGACCGTGCCAAAAACGGCGATGGCGCCAAAACCAGCAACCACAACCACGATTACCCGTGGTGGGTTCGGTGAATCCGTGGCGAAACAATCTGCCATGCAGCGTTCATCTGCCAGCTCAAGTTCCAGTTCTTCCCGTTCTATGGGTGGTTAAGCAAAGATGAAACGCATTGGTATTACCGAACGCCCGGATTGGCGCGAAAAAGCAGCAGAGTTTGGTTTTAATTTTCACACCATGTATGGTCAGCCTTACTGGAGTGAAGATGCTTATTACCAGTTCACCCTGGATCAAATTGAAGAAATTGAAGATGCAACGGCAGAACTGCACCAAATGTGTTTGCAGGTTGTGGAAAAAGTGGTCGATAGTGAAGAGTTGCTGACTAAATTCCAGATCCCAAAACACTGTTGGGAATTTATCCGTTCTTCATGGATAACCAGCCAACCTTCACTCTATTCCCGTCTGGATTTGGCCTATGATGGCAAAAATCCCCCGAAATTACTGGAAAACAACGCCGATACCCCAACGTCACTGTATGAATCAGCTTTCTTTCAGTGGATCTGGCTGGAAGACCAGATGAATGCCGGTAATTTGCCGTCAAACGCCGATCAGTTCAACAGCCTGCAAGAAAAGCTGATTGAACGTTTTGCACAGTTACGTGAAAAACATGGGTTTGGCCTGCTGCACATGGCCTGCTGTCAGGATACTGAAGAAGATCGTGGCACCATCCAATATTTGCAGGATTGTGCTGCGGAAGCCGGTATTCCTACCGAATTCCTGTTTATTGAGGATATCGGGTTGGGTGAGAAAGGGCAGTTTACCGACTTGCAGGATCAAGTGATCAGTAACCTGTTTAAGCTGTACCCGTGGGAATTTATGCTGCGTGAGATGTTTTCCACCAAGCTGGCTGATGCGGGCGTCCGTTGGCTAGAACCCGCATGGAAAAGCATTATCTCCAACAAAGCACTGCTGCCAATGCTGTGGAAGATGTTCCCAAATCATCCTAACTTGTTGCCTGCCTATTTTGCGGATGAACGCCCTTCAGACATGAACAGCTATGTCATTAAGCCACTGTTCTCCCGTGAGGGTGCCAATATTCGCATCATTGAAAACGGCCAAGAAATCGCCAGTGCGGATGGCCCTTATGGAGAGGAAGGCATGATCATCCAACAGTTCCACGCATTGCCAAAATTTGAGGGTAACTATGCGCTGGTCGGTAGCTGGTTAGTGGATGATCAATCTGCGGGTATCTGTATCCGTGAAGACCGAGAATTAATTACTCAAGATCTGTCACGCTTCTACCCGCATATTATTTTGGATTGATTCAATCAGCCAAGCTGAATCGATAACATACTTAAAGAGCCGTCTTCAATTCCTTCAACGGGTGTTGAAATTGGCTCTTTTTTATTCCATGTCCCCATCACATACAGCAATGGCAAAAAATGTTCTGGTGTTGGGTTAGATAATTGACCATCTTCCCTGTCCAAAGCATTAAACAAAGGATGAGGCTCTTCCAGGCTGGTTAAACTTTCACGCACAAACTGCTCAAAAGAGATGGCCCAAGGAAAAGGCTCTGCCCCCAGTTTTGCGGCCGGCAGGTTATGCACAATATTTCCACTCCCCAGGATTAAGACGCCTTCGTCTCGCAATAAAGTTAATTTTTTACCTATTTCATAATGAAAAGAAGCTGGTTGATTACGATCTATGCTCAATTGGACAACCGGAATATCGGCATCAGGATACATTTTTGCCAATATCCCCCAAGAGCCATGATCCAATCCCCATTGTTCAAAATCAGTCTCAACCTCAATCGGTTCAAGGATATCCTGTACCAATACAGCCAGTTCAGGAAATCCCTTAGCCGGATACTGTTTTTCATGCAATTCTCTGGGAAAATTACCAAAATCGTGGATAGTTCGGGGCCGTGCCATCGTTGTCACGGCTGTACCCTTCGTGTACCAGTGTGCAGAAATAACCAAAATCGCCCTTGGCCTGGGTAATTTCTTCCCCAGTTCAAACCAGGCACGTGAGTAACAGTTATTTTCAATAGCATTCATTGGGCTGCCATGACCAATGAATAGAGCAGGCATTCTCAGGAGACTCATTTTCGCCCCTTATACAACAAATTGAACATTCGAATAATGAATTCGGATTATGACAAAAAAATTATGACAGGATTAGGACATTCCTTCCTTGAATATCGTCAATCAAAAATGATGGAATGCCTTAGAAATATTGAAAGGCTACAGGGTGTGGACTGTAGCCTTTCAAAGTACATGCGTATGTCTTCCAGTATTATTTAGGGACTCTTTTAAAACCCGTTAGCTGGCTACCTTTGCCATGTTTAAACGGTAATCTACCAAATCTTCAATCGTGACTACCGGCATATTATGTCGCTTTGCGAATTCAATCACTTCAGGAGCTCGAGCCATTGATCCATCGTCATTCGTCAATTCACATAACACTCCTGCTGGTTTGAACCCCGCCATTTTAACCAAATCAATAGTCGCTTCGGTATGACCGCGACGGGTTAAAACCCCTCCCGATTGCGCGCGCAGAGGAAAGACGTGTCCAGGTCGGCTCAGATCACTGGGTTGTGCATCATCGGCAATAGCGGCCTGGATCGTGGTGATGCGATCTGCCGCAGATACCCCTGTTGTCACGCCTTGTGCGGCTTCAATTGAGACGGTGAAAGCGGTTTGATATTGGCTTGAATTGTTTTCCACCATCATGGGCAGTTTTAACTGCTGACGGCGCTCTTCGGTCAAGCACAGGCAAACAATTCCACTGCCGTGGCGGATAGTTAATGCCATTTGCTCTACCGTTATTGTTTCGGCGGCGAAAATCATGTCACCTTCATTCTCACGGTTTTCGTCATCCAGTACCATCACGCCTTGACCCGCACGCAAAGCTGCAAGCGCACGTTCAACACGTTCAAATGGCGTCCCATATGAGGAAAGTAGCGTCTGATTCATGGTAAAGAAACCTCTTTAAATGTATGGATTACCAGAATCAGGGCAATTTTGAGGAGTTCGTGCTGCGCAAAAATATGGCAACAGAAACAACAGACGAGCGCAAGCACTCGATTGATGCTGTTATTCTCTCCCATCCGGACTATCACCGTCGGCTCCAGAATCACACTGGATCTGCTGACCTCTGTTTTACCCTAAAACAACAAAGGGATAATGACAAACAGAGCGCTCGCGGGCTGCATAAAATGATTATTCGACATTTTACGTTACCGCCGGTAGGGACTTTCACCCTGCCCTGAGATAAACAATTTCACTATAGCGCTAATAATCGGCAGGAGCAATCAACAAAATCAAATATGAAACCTGGCTCGCAATCATTTAAGCTTTTGTCATAGGGGTATTAAAATACTGCCAATACCGTTACGCTATAAAACATCATTACATTATATAAAGGATGATCATCATGCTCGATCCAAAGAAAATTGAACAAATTGCTCGCCAACTCCACAACGCCATGCCAAAAGGTGTCAAAGAATTTGGCGATGATGTGGAAAAAAAATTGCGTGCTGTTCTGCAATCCCAGTTGAGCAAGTTGGATCTTGTTAACCGCGAAGAATTTGATGTACAGACACAAGTCTTGTTGCGCACCCGTGAAAAACTGGCCGCAATGGAACAACGCCTGAATGAATTGGAAGCTCACCTTGAAGAAGCAGGTAAGAAAACACAGCAGGCTGAATAATGTGGCAAGAGAGAATGCCATGAAGACAATTGTGTGAGGTGATATGCCGCTATGCACCCAAAAGCATAACGGCACATGATGCCAAACTTACTGGCTCTTAATGGTCTTGATGATATTGGTTGTGGAAATACCATCTTCGAAGTTTAATACCTTAACCTCACCACCCGCAGCCCAAACTTCTTCGCTACCGGCAATCTCTTCAGGCTTGTAATCCCCACCCTTGACCAAAATATCTGGCAAGATACCCGCGATTAAGCGCTGCGGTGTATCTTCTTCAAATGCCACAACCCAGTCCACAGATTCCAGCGCTGATAATACTGTCATGCGTTGTTCCAGCGGATTCACCGGACGGGTTTCCCCTTTCAGGCGCTTAGTGGATGCATCACTATTGACGGCAACGATCAAACGGTCCCCTAATTTACGGGCGTTGGACAGGTAAGAAACATGTCCCGCATGGAGGATATCAAAACAACCATTCGTCATGACAATCCGTTCACCACGCTGACGCGCCTGTGCAACGGCTTCTTTCAGTTTGGCTTCACTCATTACACCAAATCCAGTTTCTGCACGTCCACGCACCGCATTTTCCAGTTCAACCGGCGATACAGTGGACGTACCCAATTTACCCACCACCACACCGGCCGCTGCATTGGCGAGGTAACAAGCTTCGTTTAACGGCTTACCCGCAGCTAATGCCGTTGCCAATACGCCTATCACCGTATCTCCTGCACCGGTAACATCAAAGACTTCCTGTGCCTGAGTTGGCAAATGCAAAGGCGGCTGTCCAACTTGCAATAAACTCATACCTCGTTCAGAACGTGTGATCAACAGCGCTTTTAGATCCAAATCCTGCACCAGCTTCATGCCTTTCTGCACCAGATCATCATTATCCTTGCAGTGCCCTACAACGGCTTCAAACTCTGACATATTTGGCGTCAGCAAGGTTGCTCCACGATAGCGGCTAAAATCGCTGCCTTTTGGATCGATAAGCACGGGAACATTCGCTTCATTGGCGAGCTTAATCATCGCCTGAATCTGGTTTAGCGCACCTTTAGCGTAATCCGACAGTACCAAAGCGCCAATATGAGGCAAGGATTGCTGAATTTTTTCCAGCATCGGCTGGGCATCTATATTCTGGAAGCCCTCTTCAAAATCCAGACGCAACAATTGTTGATTACGCGATAAGACACGCAGTTTCGTGATAGTTGGATGAGTTGGAACAGAAACAAAATCACAACGGACTTTCACACTGCTCAGTTTCTCACTCAATGCCCGCGCTGCATCATCAATGCCCGTCAAACCGACCAAACGTGAATTCGCCCCCAAGGAAGCAATATTCATGGCGACGTTAGCCGCACCACCAGGGCGCTCTTCTATGGTTTCTACCTTAACGACCGGAACGGGTGCTTCCGGTGAAATGCGGCTAGTTGGGCCATACCAATAGCGATCTAACATCACATCGCCAACAACCAAAACACCTGCGCGGTGAAAATCCGGGAGTGTTACTTTCATCCCATGCTCCAAATATCAAAATAAACTGTTGCGGATATTACCATAACCAGACTTAGCGCCAGCAAACGCGATCAGGAAAAACGGCTACTCTGGCTCGGAACATTTATGCATGGTCGTTCTCCAACCATTTTTGCCAGCTATCACGCACCAAGGCTTGCTGCTGGCTGAAATGTCCAACGGCAACTCGGCTGGATAACGCTTGCAACGCTAAATTATGCAATGCATCACGCATGGTAATGTAAGCCTGCGTCAGCGCCATCGCCTCCTGCTCATCCATAATATTATGCTGCGCCATTAATTCGAAAATTCGCACGTTATCAGACCAGCGAGTCAGCCTGATATTTTCCGGTGCATAACGCAGCACCTGATATTGCGCAATAAATTCAATATCCGTGATCCCTCCTGGATCAGCTTTGATATCAAATTGATCTTGTTGACGGCTACCCAAATGCCGATACATTTTTTCTCGCATCTCACGCACCTGTTGGCGCAAAAGATCGGGATCACGGGGAAGACATAAGGTTTCACGGCGAATGCGTTCAAAATCATGACGCATTTTCTCGTCACCGAAAACCATGCGTGCACGAACCAGCGCCTGGTGTTCCCAGGTCCACGCTTCATTTTTTTGGTAATCATCAAAGGCTTCAAGAGTGCTGACCAACATGCCCGATTCACCGGATGGCCGCAAACGGGCATCAACATCATACAATACTCCCGACACAGTTCGGGTACTGAACAAATGCAAAATGCGTTGAGTCAGGCGCAAATAAAACTGGCGCGCCTCAATGGAACGGGGGCCTTCTGTCATCACCCCCATTGGACAATCCAGCAAGAACACCAGATCCAAATCAGAACCATAACCCAGCTCCCAGCCACCTAATTTGCCATAACCAATAATGGCAAAACCCAACCCCTGCCGCTGGGATAAATGAGTCGGTGCGCCATAGCGTTTTACCATTTGATTCCACGCCAGTTGCACAACAGCCTCAATAATGGCTTCCGCCAGATAAGTCAGGTGATCGCTCACTTTCATCACTGGCAAGACGCCCGCAATATCTTCTGCTGCAATCCGCAATAGTTGTGCCTGCTTAAATTGACGTAACGCCTCCAGCAATTGCTCTTCATCATCTTCAGGAAGGCGCAATAAATATTGATAAAGCTCATCACGATAAGCTTCCATCGGCAACGGTTGATACAGTGATTTGGGATCGAGTAACTCATCCAGCAACAACGGATGTCGGGCAAGCTGGCTGGCTATCATCGGAGAAGCAGCACAAAGCCGGATAACATGGATCATAACCTGCTCTGATTCCAGTATCAGCTCCAGGTAAGTCGTGCGGCTGACGATACTGAGCAACAGAGAAGTAATCCGCGCCAAAACGGTATCGGCATCTTCCCTGGCTGCAATCTTTGCCAGCAAACGTGGCATCAACTGATCCAGCACATCCCTTCCTCGTGGGCCAATAGTGCGCTTACTGACGTCCTGACGGAAGATCGCCATAACATCAAGCATTTTCTGGGCTTTTTCTTTATCAAGATGAGGGATCAATGCGATAAGTTCATCTGTGTGCAAAGCTTCATGCCATAAGCTCTTGAACGGGATATGGCCGGACGCTTCACTATGCTCTTCTATTTCATCGCCAATCAACTGTTGAAAAATACTTCGCACCGCACCCATTTTGCGCTCGGTTTCTGCCAGTAACTCATCCCAATTGGCAAAATTCATGCCCCAGGAGAGACGGGCACGATCCAACTCATTATCCGGTAAGGTCTGCGTCTGTTGGTCACGAATAGATTGCAGCAAGTTTTCAAGCCGCCGTAAAAACAGGTAACTGTCTTCAAGCTGCTTTAATTGTTCCGTTGGTAATAAAGCCAAATCGTCGATAGCCTTTAATGTCGGCAGCAATGAGCGGGATTGCAGGTTCGGCTCCCTTCCTCCACGGATAAGCTGAAAAACTTGAGTGATAAACTCAATTTCACGAATTCCACCCGCACCTAATTTAATATTGTCTTTTAATCCCCGACGACGGACTTCCCGTTCAATCATGCCCTTCATATTGCGCAAAGCTTGAATTGCACTGAAATCGATATAACGACGGAAAACAAATGGCCGCAACATCTGGCGTAATTCCTGACAATAGACCCGATCATCATTGCCCAAAATACGCGCTTTCACCAAAGCATAACGCTCCCAGTCACGCCCTTGTTCCTGATAATAATCTTCCAATGCCGGAAAGCTGAACACTAAAGGACCACTGTCACCAAATGGACGTAATCTCATATCGACACGATAAACAAATCCGTCTACGGTTTGTTGATCCAGTGCCTTAATCAATTTCTGCCCTAAGCGGGTAAAGAACTGGGAATTATCCATTTCCCGACGCCCGCCTCGCGTTACGCCATTCTCTGGATAAGCAAAAATAAGGTCAATGTCAGAGGAAAAATTAAGTTCTCCACCCCCCAATTTCCCCATGCCCAAAACCAGCAGCGGCTGTACCACTCCATCACTATTGGCAGGTGTTCCCCAATCCTGACAACAACGCAGATAAAGCCAATCACGGGCGGCTATAATCAAGGTTTCAGCCAACATGCTTAATTGCTGCAATGTCTGTTCTGTCGTACTGCTTTGCAATGCCTGCGACCATGCGATTCTGACCAGTACCCGATGGCGGAAAAGACGTAAGCATCGCATTAAACCATTTTCATCATTTACCGCCAGCAGCGCTTGTGCCAGCCAATGAGAATAATGTTGCCACTCTTCCGGTTGGGGCGGATTTTGGCGAATATCCTCTAGCCATGCGGGATGTGATAACACGTTTTCTGCCACAAACTCACTCAATGACAACACCGCCTGTTCATCAAGTGAAAAGGGCGTGATTGTCTCCCCTAATGGCGGAAGATCCGCAATGATATGCTGTAATTGTCGGGCTAAAGGCGATGAAAGTGGCCGCATAACTGGTTTTCCTTATGACCGTTTTTTTAAATAAAAGGGATTATCGGGACTGAGCCAGCAGCCACTGCATTAATGCTAGCTTACATTGCAACCAAGAAGTGCTATAAGACAATGTTTCAGCCTCCGCATTGTTCATGGATAAAGCCGCCTTTAATTCCAGTAATAAATCCAAGATCGGTAAACGTTCAGTTTGTCTTTCAATCAGCTTTATCACCCACTGCAAAACCTGCGCTAATCCCGTTTTACCTTCTGAAAAACCCGCCAGCCATCCTTCTTCTTGCTCCTGCCATTGCGCCAAAATTTCAGGTAAAAGCACAGACAACGGCTGCCGCCATTCCAACTCTCTCGGTACTTTTGGCAATGTCTTATGGGATAAACCAACAAGCGCATACCCCCGTGCCGCCTTGCTTTGGTTTGCTAAACGCAGACCATTTTGCGAAGCAAGTCTGTTTGCCAGTGACAGAATATCGATGATATTTCCATTTTTTAGCTCCAGTTCAAACTCACAAATAGGTGACGTTTGATCTCCTGAATCTTTATTGCCAGAAAAAATAATTCCCTGATCCAACACCACTTCAATTTCGCTTTCTCCATAGGTCACAAGCCATTTTTCACGGTTAAAGTCGGTGCTGAATAATTCCGTCAATTGTGCCTGTAAATGGGCGAGATCGGTATTTTCAGGCCAGATAGGGGCGGGAAACAGTGTCAGGTCTAATTTAGGTTGGGATAAAGGAATGTTGAATTCAGGGCGTTGGTGTAACCCACCTATTACTTTACCCGCAGTTTTGATGGTCATCTCATAGTGTCCGTCGAAACCACGGATACGCAACCCCATATCCCAACGCCGCAATTGATTATCAGGCGTCTCAAAATAAATATTAGTCAGGTGTTGTGGGGAAGTGTAATCATGAGGAAAATGCAATAACTGCTGGCGAACTGCCGGTATCGCGTCAGGCTTCACAGACAGCTTCAATTCTATTTCTACAGAACTCATATTTTTTATTCCTCAATGGATATTACAGAATTTTTTTTCTTAATCCTGTTTACACTTTCTTTCACAGAAGAGAAAAATAAACCACAATAGGGTGTTATCTCAACAAACATCACTTTCACTTCGCCAAAAAAAACCGCAAAAGGCGTGTATTCGGCCAGTTGATATCGCATTCATTCTGGTTTACTGATTGCACCCACAAACTTAACTCTTTACTATCCTTTAAGTAGTTTAAATTACGATTAGTCCATACTTGATTGATCCATACACAGAGAACAGTTGAGCACAGAATGCAAAAACTACATCGATTATTTATCTTGTTATTGAGTTTTACTCTTCCATTATCCGTACACGCTGAAGAAAAGCGTTATGTTTCCGATGAGTTATCAGCTTATATTCGTAGCGGCCCCAGCATTAAAAACCGTATCATTGGCTCATTGAATGCCGGCGAAGAAGTCATATTAGTCAGCCCTAAATCAGATAATGGTTTCCTGCAAATTCAGGACCGCAAAGGGCGTACAAGCTGGATACTCGCAAGTGAACTCAGCGCCATTCCAAGCCTGCATGAACGTCTTCCTGCAATGGAACAAAAGATCAAAACACTGACTGAGAATCTGGCCACCATTGACGATAAGTGGAATAAACGTACCGCTGAATTGCAGAACAAAGTGGCAAACAGCGATAAGATCATCAGTGATCTGAAAAAAGAGAATACCCAGCTCCAGAGTAAATTAACCGTGGCTGAGAAAAAGGTCGAAGTTGCCAATTTGCAGTTGGATGATAAACAAAGAGAGATCATCTTACAGTGGTTTGCCTATGGCGGTGGAGTTGCGGGAATTGGCCTAATTTTGGGGCTTATCTTGCCACACATTATTCCTCGCCGGAAAAAGAAAGATCGTTGGATGAGCTGATTGAAGGAAATAAGAGTGAAAGTCTATTTGGTTGGCGGCGCCGTTCGCGATCAATTATTGGGTTTGCCCATTACCGAACGGGACTGGGTTGTCGTTGGTAGCAACCCAGAGGAATTATTGTCTCAGGGATATCAACAAGTTGGGAAAGATTTCCCTGTTTTCCTGCACCCTAAAACCCATGAAGAGTATGCGCTGGCACGCACTGAAAGGAAATCCGGTCAGGGATATACCGGTTTTACCTGTTATGCAGCCCCCGATGTGACGCTGGAAGAAGATCTGCTGCGCCGTGATTTAACAATTAACGCTATTGCACAAACTCGTGAAGGCGAGTTAATCGATCCTTATCATGGTGCCAATGATCTCAACAATCGTATCTTGCGCCATGTTTCCTCTGCGTTTGCAGAAGATCCATTACGAGTGCTGCGTTTGGCTCGTTTTGCGGCTCGTTTTGCCCATTTAGGCTTTTCAATTGCACCAGAAACACAAGCGCTCATTACAGAGATGGTCGCCAGCGGTGAATTATCCTCATTAACACCTGAGCGCGTTTGGCGAGAAACGGAAAAGGCGCTCACTTCACAATCACCACAAATCTATTTTCAGATTCTGCGTGATTGCGGAGCGTTAGCTGTACTCTTTCCTGAAATCGATAAGCTGTTTGGCGTTCATGATACCGGGCTTCATTCATTGCGCGTGTTGCAAATATCCACCCAATTGAGCGAAGAGACAGACATTCGTTTCGCCTCACTATGTAGCCATATCGCAATAAAGCCATTGCAACAAATGTGCGAACGACTGCGTATTCCCAACTCAGCACGCGACCTAGCCACGATTGTGACACAATATCACAATTGGGTACATACCGTAGAGCAATTACCACTAGAAACCTTGCTGGACTTGTTTAATGCCGTGGATGCCTGGCGCAAACCACAACGCATTGAACAACTGATTACCTGTAGCGAAGCAGACAACCGTGGATACCCAGGGGCAGAAACTTCACCTTACCCACAAGCTGAGTATTTACGCAAAGTGTTCGCCATTGCCAGCCAAGTCAGCGTCCAAGAAGTGATTGCACGTGGATTTCAGGGTGCCGAGATCCGCACAGAATTGGAACGTCAGCGACACATTGCCATCGCAGACTGGAAACAACTATCGATTGATTAAGTTCCCCCATCAATTTAGCGTCCCAAGCCATTCATTAAATTGGGACGCTTTTTCAATTAGCCCGCACTTCGCTCAATCACTACGCCGACACTTTTTGCATGTGCAACCGCGCCTGGTTTGCTGACCTTAACCTTAACCCAAGGAGAGTGAAATTGGTGTAGCAAAATACCGGCCACTTCTTCTGCGACTCGTTCGACCAGAGCAAAACGTTGGCCGGCCACATGATTAATAATCGCCTCACTCACCTTGGCATAATCCAGACAGTGTTCAACATTATCACTGGAAGAGGCTCGTTTGTTGTCCCACCCCATTTCGATATCGAACACTAATTTCTGTTTAATTGTTTGTTCCCAGTCATAAACACCAATAGTGGTAATCACAGTTAATTCTTCAATAAATACGATATCCATCACGACCTTTTCCCCATTTTTCGGTTCGCCAGATACCACTTCCGACGAAATGTGCGTATTATCCATTGTTAGACTTAAGAAAACGACCCTTATTCATTGGAGATATCTTATGAGTGCAATCGCGCTTGGCATGATCATCTTCGCGTACTTATGTGGCTCTATATCCAGCGCGATATTGATCTGCCGTTTGGCAGGGCTTCCCGATCCCCGTCAGCATGGTTCCGGCAACCCTGGGGCAACAAATGTACTGCGCATTGGTGGTAAATGGGCTGCATTGGCAGTGCTGGTTTGTGATGTCCTAAAAGGGCTAATACCGGTTTGGCTGGCATACAAACTCAACGTTTCCCCATTTTATTTAGGTATTACCGCTATTGCTGCCTGTCTGGGACATATTTATCCCATCTTCTTCCATTTCAAGGGAGGGAAAGGCGTTGCAACCGCTTTCGGTGCCATTGCTGCCATCGGTTGGGATCTGATGGGATTGATCGCAGGGACATGGGTACTAACAGTGCTGTTAAGCGGCTATTCCTCATTGGGTGCCATCGTCAGTGCATTAATTGCACCTTTTTACGTCTGGTGGTTCAAACCTGAATTCACTTTTCCGGTTGCCATGCTGTCATGTCTGGTACTTGTACGTCATCACGATAATATTCAACGTCTGTGGCGAGGGCAGGAAAGCCGCATCTGGCAGAAATTGAAAAAGAAACAGGCAATGACCGATAAAGAGAAAACTCAAGCAGCTAAAGAGCAAGAGGAGTGACATGGACAAAGCCTATGAAAGCACTTGTTTATCATAGCGTCGGCAAAATTTTCGGTCACGTATTCAATTTGTTGTTTCTCATGTATACTCCTCACTTTTTCAGGAAATCAGATGGCAACGGTAGAAGTGAAATGTCGATTTTGTCAACAAACCGAATCGGTA
>NZ_JADEUF010000056.1 GCF_015163655.1 Xenorhabdus griffiniae
ACATTTGGCAGTTTACCTTGGGATTGCAAATATTCATCTTCCGCTGCCATCATTTTTCAGCACAAGCTTTATTAAATTCATTATATGCATGGTCTAACCCATAAAGATTTTATGTTATAATAAGTTACACCATTTTCTACAGCCTCCATATTCGATTGACACAAAGCTAACACAACGGTGTTTTATCAGTTTCTACATAATTGATATTTATAATTCTAAAAGCTAAATAGGTTTTCATAATACTGAGAGTATCAGATGTTGGAATTCCTATCATTTTGAAACGCTATTTATACCCATCTCACTTCAAGAAACAATGAGTTATGTTGTCTTACTAATGAGCAACTTGAAAGGTAACGCGTATAGTTACTAGTTTTATTAATGAATAAAACATTTATTTACATCTACCCTCCTCCACTAATGGTAATATTATGATAAGTATGTTCTTTTTTTCATATAGCACTCATTACTCACAACACATCATATGACTGACTTTCACTCAAAACTGTTATAGTCAATAAACAAATAATTGTCACTATTATACCCAAATACCTTGTGTTCTACTTGTCCGTACCTTCTAACTTCGTTTATCCATATATCCAAGATTTCAATAAGAGGTCACTATGTTAGGGTTGAATGCCCTTGAACTCGCAAGGATACAATTTGCATTTACGGTTTCTTTCCACATTATTTTTCCAGCCATTACGATAGGCTTAGCGAGCTTTCTGGCGGTATTGGAAGGTTTATGGCTTAAAACACGTAATACGGACTACAAAACGTTATATCACTTCTGGTCAAAAATTTTCGCGGTTAATTTCGGTATGGGCGTGGTTTCCGGCTTGGTGATGGCCTATCAGTTCGGCACCAACTGGAGTTTCTTTTCTGATTTTGCCGGCTCTATTACCGGCCCGTTGTTGGTATATGAGGTGCTGACCGCATTTTTCCTTGAGGCTGGATTCCTTGGCGTCATGCTGTTTGGCTGGCATCGGGTCGGAGAAAAGCTACACTTTTTCTCAACCTGTATGGTGGCGCTCGGCACGATTATCTCGACATTCTGGATATTGGCCTCTAATAGCTGGATGCAGACACCACAAGGCCATGAAATTATAGATAATCAGGTTATTCCTGTTGATTGGCTCGCGGTGATCTTCAATCCCTCTTTCCCCTATCGTCTACTGCATATGGGAACAGCGGCATTCCTGGCTTCAGCATTTTTCATTGCGGCTTCTGCTGCCTGGCATTTGCTAAAAGGCAATGATTCATCCGCTATGCGGAAAATGTTGTCAATGGCGATGTGGATGATCCTGATTATTGCCCCATTGCAAGCCATCATTGGCGATATGCACGGATTGAATACATTAAAACATCAACCAGCTAAAGTTGCTGCCATGGAAGGTCATTGGGAAAACCATCCTGGTGAAGCCACCCCACTCATTCTATTTGGCATTCCTAATCAGGAAGCGGAAGAGACACGTTATGCAATCAAGATCCCCTATCTTGCCAGCCTGATTCTGACACACAGTCTGGATAAGCAAGTTCCAGCACTGAAAGAATTTCCCCCAGAAGATCGCCCAAATGCTTTTATGGTGTTTTGGTCATTTCGCATCATGGTGGGATTAGGCATTTTGATGATCCTTGCCGGCGTCTGGGGGTTATGGTTGCGTCATAAAAAACGCCTGTATGAAAACCCGCTCTTTCTCCGCTTTATGCTCTTAATGGCACCTTCTGGCCTTATCGCGATCCTGGCAGGCTGGTTTACCACAGAAATTGGCCGGCAACCGTGGGTCGTCTACGGCTTAATGCGCACCAAAGATGCGGTATCAGCACACGGTGAAATCCACATGAGCATCAGCCTACTTATTTTCTTTGTAGTCTATGGAGCCGTATTCGGCGTGGGTTACGCCTATATGATGAAACTCATCCGTAAAGGCCTTCCACAAGTAGTCCCAAATAAGGAGTCAGTAAATGGGTATTGATCTTCCTCTCATTTGGTTCCTGATCATTATATTTAGTACCATGATGTATATCGTAATGGATGGTTTTGATCTTGGAATCGGCATCTTATATCCAGCGATTAAGGAGCAATCCGATCGTGATTTGATGATGAATTCTGTTGCTCCCGTCTGGGATGGCAATGAAACCTGGCTGGTTTTGGGAGGTGCAGGATTATTTGGTGCGTTCCCACTGGCTTATGCGGTAGTTTTGGATGCACTGGCAATTCCATTGACTATTATGTTATTAGGTTTGATATTTCGTGGGGTAGCCTTTGAGTTTCGGTTCAAAGCCACACCAAGACACCAACATCTCTGGGATAAAGCATTTATTACCGGTTCAATTCTCGCCACGTTTATGCAAGGTATCGTCGTTGGGGCCGTTATTGCCGGTTTTCCTGTCGAAAATCGTGTTTATATCGGTAGCCATTTTGACTGGCTGGCTCCTTTTCCTCTGTTTTGTGGAATTGGACTTGTCATCGCGTATGCCTTATTGGGATGTGGCTGGCTGGTAATGAAAACCGAAGGTCATCTGCAACAACAGATGTATCGTGTTCTGCCCGCCTTGACCTTGCTGATGCTAGCCATTATTGCCATTATCAGTATTTGGACACCACTCGCTCACTCAACGATTGCTGAACGTTGGTTCAGTCTACCGAATCTATTTTTCTTCATGCCCGTACCACTGTTGGTATTGTGGTCGAGCTGGCAACTATTGAAATCTAAACCAAGCTCAAGCCATTACACCCCATTTTTGACAGCACTGTTATTGATTTTCATGGGCTTTACTGGATTGGGGATCAGCATTTGGCCGAACATTATCCCTCCTTCTATTAGCTATGAAGAGGCTGCCTCCCCGCCTCAATCATTGGGCTTTATGCTGGTAGGTGCACTGTTCATCATCCCGATCATTTTGACTTATACCTTTTGGAGTTATTATGTCTTTCGAGGAAAAATCACTCATGAACAAGGCTACCATTAAAACAGCGCCACAACGCCCTTCACTATGGAAGCGTTTGGGTTGGATGGTAACAATTTGGTTTTGCAGCGTATTGGCTTTATACGCCGTATCTACGTTATTCCGCGCGCTAATGACAATGGCGGGGATGAAGGTCAAGTGATAACTCACTTTTTTAATAACTGACACGATATTTGAATTGATGCGTCTTATATCTCCCCGCATAGCGGGGAGTATAAATTTTTTAACCGGACGTTATGGTAAATATGGGGGGTATGACAAAAAACAAATCTACCGGATATCGTGTTTAATCTCTTTGGGTTGAATTCTCCGTTGCTTGCGACATATAAACTTAAATCATTTGCTGCTTGAGGCGGGGTTATTTGTTAGTAATTTTCAAATATAAGGTTAAATTACTGATGTGGAACGAAAGGTATTCATGCTCTGATTACATCTTCGGTACCGAACCGAACATCTTTCTTACCTCTTGTAAGCACCTGCTATCACCGGGGAAATCAGTGTTATCTGTCGCGGATGGCGAAGGCCGAAACAGCATCTGGCTCGCTTCGCAGGGGCTGAATGTGACGGCTTTCGATGTGTCCGCAGAAGGTCTGAACAAAGCGAAAAAACTAGCTACGCTTAAGGATGTGTCGGTTAATTTCAAACTCTCTGACATAGAAAATTGGCGCTGGATTCCGGAACAGTTTGATATTGTTGTTGCCATTTTTATTCAGTTCGCACCACCTGCTATGCGCAGGAGAATCTTCGAAGGAATGAAAACGACGCTGCGCCCAGGCGGGGTGATACTGATGCAGGGTTACAGACCAGAGCAGATAGAATATGGAACTGGTGGGCCGAGGGAACCTGAATATTGTTACACACGGGCGTTACTGGAAGAAATGTTTGGGGATTTCAACATAATCAAATTAGATGAATATGATACTGAACTCCAAGAAGGGACAGGTCATTCTGGTATATCTGCTTTGATTGATTTAGTCGCATTTAAACCGAGTTGATTGGCATCCTCCTGGCTGTGTGAAAAAGCGGGTTAAATGCCCGCTTCAGATCGCTGTATGGGCTTCTTCTGTACTTATCGGCTGATAACTTATTACTCAGGCAGCATTTCCATGACAATCTGTCCCGCATCTGATACGGTCACGTATCTGGTCAAGGGTAACACCGTATAGATGTGAAACTTATTTGATAAATTTTATGGCTATAAAATAGGAAAACTATGATCACCCCATTTTTGCAACACTGATTTTTAACCTTTGATGGGCTTGCTTAAATCTATCCTGTGTCTCTATGGGCAAGGATGCCCGCGCCACGATGAGTTCCGCGCCTGATGAACCTAAAAAACCCCTCGGCCTCAGTGAGCCATTTCTATTATTAGGCTGAATAACAGCAAAATAAAATGGGTTCCCGATCAGCAAATAACGTTTATACGCATTACCTTTCAAGTTGCTCATTATAAGACAACATAACTCATTGTTTCTCCCCGCTTCGCGGGGAGATATAAACAATTACATTGATTTGCAAGCCACAATTTGGAATTTATTGGTTATCAACCATAAGCCATCAATGCTTTCTGACATAATTTCGAGCGAATACAATCTTGTTGGGAGAAATGGATCACACTGATAGCTTCGTCATCAGAAAACCGCTTTAATGCATCCACCAATCCTGATGTGATATTTGTTGGCAAATCACACTGGCTAACATCACCATTTACAATCACGGTTACATTTTCTCCTAACCGCGTTAAAAACATTTTCATTTGATTAACGGTAACATTTTGCGCTTCGTCAAGGATCACAAATGCATTTTCAAATGTTCTTCCTCGCATATAGGCAAAAGGGGCAATTTCTACTTTGCCAATTTCAGGACGCAAACAATATTGCAAAAATGAAGTTCCCATACGTTTTAATAACACGTCATAAACCGGACGGAAATAAGGGGCAAATTTCTCTGCCATATCTCCTGGCAGAAAACCAAGATCTTCTTCTGCCTGTAATACCGGACGCGTCACAATAATTTTATCAACCTCTTTATTGATTAAGGCATCGGCCGCCATTACGGCACTAACGTAAGTTTTGCCACAACCCGCCTCACCATTAGCAATAATCAATTGCTTGTTATTGATCGCCCGCATATAACGATACTGCACTTCGCTGCGCGGCATAATTTCTGAAGTATCCCTGCTTTCACGCGCCATTCCGATAGCCTCCACACCTCCTAGCTGCACCAGTGAAGTGACATTATCGTTATCCCGATAACGTGATTCCCTTTTTAACATTCTTCTGACTTCACGGCGAGATTTCATCACTGCTTTCTGTCTACCCATAGTTGCACACCTTATTGTTAGCCTCACTTTACGGTGTCTTAACATCGATGTTATTTATAGATAGGAGCTCCCTTTTAAGCTCATTAAAGGCCCATAAAAAAACCGACGCTAAGATCGTCACTTTTTATCAGTGACATGATCTTAAGCGCCGGCTCCTAACCGAGAATGCAGTTTTAGTATCTGTCATTAGCATTCCTCGCATCTTTCCGTTTTCTTTGGTGTAATCTAACGGACTATGATGTCAGTATAATGACAGTTTTTTATTTATGACAAGCTCAATGGTTAAGTTTTACAATTACCTGCCAGGCGATATCCCGCTTTTTTAGCTTCGGCTTCTGAGTGGAAGTAAATTGCGTTTTTATCTGCTACTGTTTTATAACCCGCACAGTGTGCAAAATGATAAATCTGGCTATTTTTATTGCCCTTAATGCCCTCATTTTGCGCCGTTTTTGAGGTCACCCCTTGGGTTGATATCTGGCTATTTCCTGCATGCAAATTATTTTGCTTTGACGCACTGCTCTGCCCCAATTCCCACTTTTTGCTACCAGTCACAAAGGGGTTATGGTGCCCCATAATCTTGGCGATTCGGTTATCTCTTTCACGCTCCCAGGCATCCACTGGATACTGGCGATCCCACGCCATCATCAACTGTTGCTGTTGGCGTGACATAGTCAAATTATAGCGGTCATGCATATAGAAATAGACTCTGGCAACCATACCTTTTACTCTGTCGCGTGGTTCAAACAAATGTGATTTAAAATCCACCTTACTGCTACATGAGCCATACATATTAGGTATATTTTTGGCAAGCATTCCGTAACCAAAGTTACTGCGATCACCGTTAACTTCACCGATGGATGGCGCCAGGTTGTGCATGTCTGATTCGATCATGCGAAATACAGGATCGGTTTCAACGCAGTTTTTTCGCCCACCATTTTGCCAACATTGACGCTGATGCCCAAATACCCAAGCGGGCACCATATGTTCCCATTCAATACGTGCAGCCCTTGTTTGCTGTGATCTAACGTGATAACCGCAAGAAGCCAGATCAACACGCCCACCACTTTTGCCAACCCACTGCCAATCACAGCCACAATATAGTGTGCCTATGCCTGATTTTGTTTGTCCGTTATAAACATTTTTTCTTAATTCAACTTTAGCTTGTTCGAAGCTGGTCGGTGCACTCCATGCATGAAAAGAGAGGGTTAATCCAAAAACCAAAAGATAACGTGCCAACTGGCCTATTTTACTATTCAAAATAATACCTATTTATTGTGCATAACATCCATCTATTATCCTGCCTGACAATACCCTAAAATGACAAATATTATTCGTCGATTTTCCCTTTAACGATTAGGAAAACATCAACACATTATTTAACGCAATTGATAATAAGATGATTTATACCAATCTAACGTCAAAATGCGTGTGATTTCATATATACGCATTACCTTTCAAGTTGCTCATTATAAGACAACATAACTCATTGTTTCTCCCCGCTTCGCGGGGAGAAACAATATGCATTTTGAAGTGAGATGGGTATAGTGTCGTAAATTGCAACTTGAAGTTTAATGCGTATAATCTACCGACTAACATATTTTATTGGCATATTAAGCGACAAAATATTAAGTTTATTAAACTATTGAGCTCCAATTATTTGGATAATATTAAGACATCCCTAAAATAGTTAATTGAATTTAGTAGGATAAATGACTATTAGCACTAAAACTGAACAACTTGAGCAAGAATTACTGGACGTTGTAAAGAAATATTCAGGGAATGAAGAGGTGACCGTCATTACCACTAACAGTTCAGAAAACAATTTACAAATTCAGATTATTATTGCCGGTAAGAATCAGTTAGATATTACACTGAATTCGTTTTCTGATTAACCAAATTTTTCTCTGTAGTTTGCCATAACTCAAATAAACCCTGCTATACCAATCGTCTTTCAAGATGTGTCTTATACCTCCCCGCTACGCGGGGAGATATCCAAGCACGGTTTTTTGATGCCATCGGTTATCTCACAACCAAAACAGAGATATTAGCATATCCTACAATGCCCGACGCATTGGAACCCAATAAGTGAGTTGAGATATCAGGCCGACGGGAGCCGACAATAATCAAATCTGCATTAATCTCACGCGCTGTAGACAGTACCTTATCCCGCGGAGAGCCGAAGGCAACAGAGAATGATACCCTATCTTTAGGTATATCAATGCGTTCTACGACTTTTTTCAGTTCCTCTTCAGAATTTGCTATTGCTTTTTTGGCAAAAGCACTCAATAAATCATAGTGGTAACTATAATTCACGGAAAATCGGGAAATATCTGGCACAGAGTGAAAAAGATGAACCTTGGCATTAGATATCTTTGCTAAATATTCAGCATGCTTGATTGCATTATCAGTTAATATATCTTCCACAATATCAATTGGAACTAAAATCGTGTTATACATACATACTCCCCTGTAATCGGATATAACCGCTAGCTATTGAGCATCAGTTAAAAGCAGTAAAATCAACAAATTATCTTCTCACCATCAATAATTATCGCACTACTAATACAGATGTTTTTGCATATCTGACAACTCCAGCAGAGTTGGAGCCTAACAAATGCGTCGTGATATTAGGTCGTCTTGAGCCGATAACAATCAAATCAGCACCAATTTCATCCGCTGTAGCTGTAATTTCGTCTCTTGGTGAACCAAATGCAATCGAATAGGAGATCTGACGATTTGGTAATTCAATGGAATCAACCAGCTTTTTCAAGTCCTGTTCTGCCTTGATAGTCGCCTTGTCCTTAATTTCCATATAGCCGAGTGCATAAGCATTAATGATCGCCGATGAAATAGGTAATACATGTAAAAAATGTAATTTGGCCCCTGTTTCCCTGGCAATTTTAAGAGCGCAGTCAACGGCCTTGTTGGTTAGATCTTCTTCTGAAATATCTACTGGTACTAAAATAGTTTTGTACATATGCACGCTCCTACTTATCGAAATACCAAGTTATCCTGATTTCTTTTATACGCATTAAACTTCAAGTTGCAATTTATAACACTTGATGTCTCCCCACTTCGCGGGAAAAAATCACACGCATCTTGCAGTTAGATTGGTATAGTATATTGAAATGCGGAAAACTTACTGTGAGTTATCTAACACCTAAAACATGTTAGCGCCTATTCAGATTCATGGATAGGGATTAGCCCGATAAACTCATAAACATCCCTGCAATCGTGGCGCTCATAAGATTGGATAAAGTCGCGGCCAGCAATGCTCTAAGGCCAAGTCGGGCGATATCTGATGTCCGTTCAGGGACGACCGAAATAAAAGCCCCGACCACAACGGCAATCGAGCCAAAGTTGGCAAAACCACAAAGCGCAAATGAGATAACAGCAATGGTTTTAGCATCCAGAACCACCACCGGATCGTTTAAATAGGGAGAAAAGTTTACATAAGCGACAAATTCGTTGATTGCCAGTTTTTGCCCAATCAAACTCCCGGCTAAATCTGCATGTTCCCAATTAACGCCCATGATGTAAGCTAACGGTGAAAAAAGATAACCAAACAGCTTTTCCAAACTTACGCCTTGCCAGCCGAACATCTCCCCAAAACCACCGATAAGGCCATTAATTAACGCTATCAGGGCAACAAAGGTCATGACCACCGTTGCTACGCCAACCGCGATTTTTAGCCCTAACATCGCACCACCAGCAGCGGCTTCGATAATACTGGCGGGCCGCTTTTCACTAAATGAAATGTGTTCAAATTGGACTTGTGAAGGCTCCAGCGCTGGACTGAGTAAACGGGCAAATAAAATACCACCAGGGATCGCCATCAATGATGCAGCCAGAAGATATTCTATCGGGACGCCTAATCCGGCATAGCCAACCAGCATCGAACCGGCAATCGACGCCATACCGCTACACATCACCGTGAAAAGCTCATTGCGGTTCATTTTGTTGACAAAGGGCTTTAAAACGGCCGGCAATTCATTTTGTCCAAGAAATATTGTTGTTACTGCCGCAAAAGCCTCTATTTTGCTAATTCTCATCAATTTCTGGAACGCATATCCCAAGATATTAATGATCCATTTCATGATACCAAGATAATAAAGGATAGATATTAGTGAGGTAATAAAAATTATCGCTGGCAATACTTGAAATGCAAAAATAAACCCTGCACCGTCAAACAGCTCATTCATTTTAGGTCCAACTAAACTGCCAAAGATGAATGAACTTCCTGCCGAGCTGTAAGCAATAACCGCATTAACACCATTAGCCACATTATTAATCAACCATTTTCCCGCAGGAATATAAAGCATAATCGCCCCAAGCGCTATTTGGAGAAATAATGCAGCCCCTACTGTACGTAAATTGACTCTTTTTTTATTGACTGAGAATAGATAACCAAGAGAAAGTAATAGCACCACACCCAATAAGCTGCGTAAAATATCCATGATGACATTCCCATTTTTTAGCCAGCCGAAAAATAACGAATATATTTCTAAGTTTTTTCAGGCTGGCATTTATACCAATCTAACTGCAAGATGCGTGTGATTGCCTCCCCCGCAAAACGGGAAGACATCAAGTATTATAAATTGCAACTTGAAGTTTAATGCGTATATTTTATTATGATTTTGGATAAAAATTTGGACGGAATTTATTGTGTTTTATTTATCTCTTGATAAGCAAGCGCAATTTCAGCTGCTAATTTAGCATTATTGAAAACCAATTCAATATTCGCCTGTAAACTTTCTCCGCCAGTTATTTCTGTGACTCTCGCCAGCAGGAAAGGTGTACTTTCTTTACCCACAATACCTTGATTTTCTGCTTCATGAACCGCCTGTTCAATCGCGCGATTGATCCGTTCTTCCGGCATAGCAAATGGCTCAGGAATCGGATTGGCGATCACAATTCCACCTTTCAGCCCTGAGTGCCATTTTACTTTCATGGCCTGGGCTATTTGTTGAGGATCATCAAGCCTTACACTGACAGGGAATTGACTGCTACGGCAGAAGAATGCAGGCAGTTTTTCTGTCTGGTAACCCACCAGAGGCACACCATGAGTTTCCAGATATTCCACCGTTAACCCTAAATCAAGAATGGATTTAGCACCAGCGCATACAACGGCAACATTGGTCATAGCCAATTCTTGTAAATCAGCCGAAATATCAAAGGAACGTTCAGCACCGCGATGAACACCACCAATACCTCCTGTCGCAAACACAGCAATACCTGCCATTTGTGCAATAATCATAGTTGAAGCCACCGTCGTTGCACCATGTTTGCCCGCCGCAATAACAAAAGGTAAATCACGACGGCTAACTTTGCTAACCAGATGCCTTTCTTTCGCCAAGAATTCAATTTCATCATGGGATAACCCAACTTTTATTCTTCCCTCAATAATCGCGATAGTTGCCGGAACTGCACCATTTTCCCGAATACACTGTTCAACCTTTAAAGCAGTTTCTCTGTTTCGCGGATAAGGCATACCGTGAGAAATAATTGTCGATTCCAACGCAACGACAGGACAATTAGTTGCCAATGCGTGCTCCACCTCTGGAGAAATATCTAAATACTCATTTAACGCAATATTCTTATTCATAATGTTAATTCCAACAGTTTTTTTACTCTACTACAGGATAGATTTGGGTAATTAGTTAATTCTGAAGATAAAGTCAGCGCAGAACAGCCTTGTGAAAAACGGATGCTTTCTTCTAATGCCATCCCTTCCAACCAACAATATGCCAGGCCAGCCATCATTGCATCACCCGCCCCATTGGCATTGACAATATTGGTTGGAATGGCTGGCGAACGCCCTGCCGCTCCGCCCATTTCACTGTAATACACTCCTTCTGTTCCCATGCTCAAAGCGAGTCGCTGAACACCTTGCTGATGAAACCAGGCTGCCGCATCGGTAGCATCTGCCAAGGTCGTTATTTTTATTCCACTTAATATTTCAGCTTCGAGTCGATTAGGTTTTAAGGTATGGATGTAGGATAACCAATGACGGATTTTGTTTGCTTTAAATGTCGATACAGTATCCACAAAAATCGGAATATTTCCTGCGTGATTGAATAACCACTCTAATGCATCTTCCGTTAAATTACAGTCAATGATCAATACACCCGCGTTTTGAATTAAAGACTGAGATTGAGATAATAAAGCAGGCGTAAGTTGTTCCAGTATATCCATATCATTAACAGCAATTCGCATTTCACCTCGCTCATCAATCAATGAATGGTAAGTCGATGTACTTTTACCTGATAATTGATGAAGATAATCTGTATAAACACCCGATAATTTTGTTTGTTCAAATAGTGTTTTTCCATAAATATCATCGCCAATAACAGAAATCAGATAACTTTCTTGACCCAATAAAGCAATGTTATGCGCAATATTTCGCCCTACTCCACCTGCCGTAGATTTATTTTTACCTGGGTTAGAATCTTCATAGATTAATTCAGAAAATACGTAACTGGTAACATCCATGTTAGCGGCACCGACCGTTACAGCATAACTATTTTCTGAAAGAATATAACCCTTTCCTTTAACATTCCCTTTTTTAGTCAGATTCATAATATGCCCCGCGACACATGAACGGCTAATTCCAAGAATGTCGGCGATTTCCTGCTGCTGAATAAAAGGATCTCGCCTAATAATCTGCAATATCTGTTTTTCTCGATTTGCCATATCATGCCCTTACTCATGTTTGAACATGACAGCTTTGTATTTCATCACTGCGTGACAGTAAAGTTTATTTATGCAGTTTATTGTCATTGTGAGAAAGTGATCGTAAGCCGAATGAAAAATCGTACACTCACGATAAGTGTGACAACAATCACTATATTAATAGTAAAAGTTTACCAAAAGAAAAGAGTTTATACCAATTAGTCGAACTTATAATGTTTTATATTGTGATAATAACTGTAAAAACAATCAGATCCATAAAACGCAAAATTAAACCAACATCTGTTTGTTTTTCTATTATTCTTGATTTTTAGATCATTAGAGAATGGCTTGTTACATCCAATGATGATTCATCTCACAACCCCTAATTGATTATCACTCCACCTGTTCAAAGGTGGAGTGAAGTTAAATTGAGCACGATTACAAAAAACTGGCGTTTAAAAAAGCAATTGTCGATAAACTGTCATGGCATATCCTTACTTTTTTTAAAAACGGATACTTGTCAGGCGTACTCGCTACAAGACGAAATGAATAACGTGGTAAAGACAGATTGAGAGCACAATAAGATACAGCCGTGATTATTTCATTTTGTGGTTGGGTGCGCTGTATATACGGACCAGCATTGGGTACTGTCACAGCCTGCTGATAAGATGGATTAGGTATAAAATCACCACTTTTAATATAAGTTCTAGTGCTGATATCATACTCATATCTCTGAACTCCATGAACTTGCGTGATATCAATACCACCTTGAGCTGCTATATATTCTTGCTGATGCCCATAATCATCAATCAACTCTAAATATTTGTCATTATTTGTCTGCTGATAAAGGTACTTGAATGTTAAAATCACACTATAAAAATTGGAGGTTGGCCGTATGGAATAAATATAAAATGGCTCATGTTGAGCATATGAAGACTCGACACCCCACTCATAAGCAAATCTTTGATCGGCAGACGTTGCAACAAATGCTGACATGTTAGCCGGATCTGGAGCTTGCTCATCCTGCGGCTCAATCTCCTCCTCCTGAACATGCTGCGCAACATCATCATCCGTCCCCCAGGGACGAAATCCTCCTTCAGCGATGATTTTTTCTAGAGGACGAAAATCCATTCGGTAAACTGTATAAACTTGTCCTGGTGGCTGAGCATAGGATTGCACTGTGCATAAAAATACAATACATAATAAATAAAGGTGTTTTAAAATATTCATCAAATGTTCCTCTCTTAAAATTTTATCAATTTTCAGAGAAACCAGAAAAATGATTCACGATTATGGAAACCAAGCTTGTACTGAATCAAATTGCGGACCTCTATACCAACCAGAACCCCATGCGTTACATCGAGATCCATAATCATCATCCAAAAGTGCCACCATCTGTCCACTGGCTTGGGCTGCCAGAATAGTTGCGTAAGCATTTTTCCCACTATCATAGTCACTTTCTAAATGACTGTAAGGCCAGTAAATTTTAACATCATCATTACTCCAACTCCGTCCTTTTTTTGATAACCAGACTGCCCACTGATCCCATTTATGAGCATTTGACCATACCCCGACCACATAACCTCTTCCACATTCCTTCATGTAGTCGATGCCTAATTTTTTGATGGCTTGTCCCCTACGAACAATAGGGTTAGGGTTTAAAAAATGTGTTTCCCTGGTTATTTTCGTGTCACTTGAGCAAGCTGAACAACTCAGCGCCATAATCATCGCTATGAATAATATATATTTTTTCATAATATTTATTCCCCCAAAAGAAATATAATCTTCTGTAAGGCAAAGCCTTACCATCCAAATAAAGTATAAAATCATTTCTTTTGTTATTTTAATACTACACACAGAAGCGTCAATATCAGAGCAAGATCACAAATTGCGAATGTTTTTTGATCAAAAACAAATTTATTATCCCTCTTTCCTGTTTTTTCATTAAGCCAGAGGGAGTAAATTAGTAATTTTATAATTCTTAATAAAATTAGGTATGTTAAGTTCGCCAACAAGTTGAATTTATACTTTAGCTTTTCTTCATAATTATGACAGTAAGTTGTGTTAGCATTAATTATGCTTATTAGTTTTTTTATTTTTTAAACAATAGATAAGGTTGGTTTACATTTCATTTAAAAAAACCGGTTTGTATTTTGCACTCAATTGATAATTTAGTGCATTGTAAAACCGCTTATTTACTAACAATCAATCTATTTCTATGCTTTATTTTATAAGATCATAATCAAGTCTATCTCCTTTTTCTACTTTACCACTTGGATATATAACTTTTGATTTTTCTTTTTTGTTTGAAATAATAATTTTTTGCATTTTTGTTTCATCCAAAATAGGTTTGTAATTGATTTTCCATTGTTGACCTTCAGTCAGGGCGCGAGCATACTTTGATTAATACTCACTCAAAGAAAACTCTTGCCCTATAATCGTCACACCATCCCGCTTTCTTAAGCTTGTTTCTTTGGCTGGGTGCTCCGCAATCGCATTGTTTGGCCATATTCAGCACAATACGCCGGAATAACGCCAAATTCTCAATCGCGCCATCCAGAACAATCCGTGAATCATCTTCTTTAAAGACCACATCAAGGATATAGTGCTGGCTATTCTCTATCCGCCAATGCTGGCGAATGTCGTGTCCCAATAACTTATGCTTGGGGGAAAGCGAACTCACATAATAAGACGTCTCCACTGTCCCTTTACCCTGCTGTGTCCGGTGACGTTCAACCGCAATCATGCTGCGAATGGTCGGCCACTTCTCTGCCAGTTCTGGCGTGAATTTGGGTTTTAATGGAAACACATAACGCTCTTCACGTCGCCCATGGGCGACTTGCCTGACTTCCGTCTAATTTTCTCTTTCCCGGCATCAAACACCGCCTGAAATTGCGATTGGACCGCGTCCCACAAATGGGGCTGATTTTTCTTCACCTGAACAACAACATGGGCCTTCTTCTCACGGATTTTTTCCAGCGTTTGGCGTTGACAGTGCAAGGCATCAAGCGTCACTATGCTGCCTTTCAGGTCAAGGAGGTCAAGCATCTTCCGTACGATACTGATTTCACCGTTTTTCGTGGCGGTGGCTCTCTGGCTTAGAACGAGTTTCTTTCACAACGGTTAAATATTCAATCAGGGTCTGGTTCGGATTCATGGGCAAGGATTAAAAAGAGAAATAAGAATAATTAGATCACGTCATTACTGTTCATTCAATCGGCGTTAAAAAAGTATGCTCGCGCCCTGGTGTTCGGTAAAGGGAAAACCTAGATAATAAAGCCCCGCCAGCACTGAGACATAGTTCATTGACTCAGATATCTATCAGATTTTCGGCATCGTACTGACAAAATTATGGACGGTTCCGGCTTACAACCCTGAAAATTCATCTGACACCAGAACAAAAATGTGCCCTCGAATTGATGCATGATACCACTCGAAACAGTCGAGTCTGTGATCGCATCAAGGCCGTGCTTTTGGCGTCAGAGGGCTGGACTGCCCAGATGATTGCACAGGCCTTGCGTATTCATGAAAGTACGGTAAGCCGTCACCTAAAAGATTTCATCGCGCTGGAAAAGCTCACCCCGGAAAATGGCGGCTCTGAAAGCCATCTCTCTGCCGAACAAACCGCCGACCTGATTGACTACTTGACGGCAAATTTGCTGCATACCACCGCTCAAATTGTGGCCTATGTCCGAACACGTTGGCAAGTTTCTTTCAGCGTGGGTGGAATGACAAAATGGCTTCACCGCCAAGGTTTCAGCTACAAAAAACCCAAGGGAGTGCCGCATAAATTCGATGCGAATAAACAGCAACAATTTATTGATGACTACCCGTCCCTGAAAGACGGAGCGGGTCAGAATGAGCCTATCCTATTTATTGATGCGGTACATCCTTCACAGTCCACAACGCTCAGCTATGGCTGGATGAAAGCGGGAAAGAATCAGGTAAAAGTGGTCGAAACCACTGGCAGTCGTACTCGTCTCAATATTCTGGGTGCCCTCAATTTACAACGCATTGAAGACACGGTGATCCGTGAATATCCGAGTATCAATGCTGAAAACATCGCGTATTTTTTCGGGGTGCTCAGGGAAACTTACCCGCTTTCGCAAAAAATCCATCTTATTCTGGATGGTGCGGGTTACCACCGCGCCGAGTTGGTGAAAGAGATGGCGTATGTCCTAAATATTGAGTTGCATTACCTCCCGCCTTATAGCCCAAACCTCAATCCGATAGAGCGATTGTGGAAGTATATGAATGAGCAAGTGCGTAACAATGTTTATTTTCCGGATACGAAAACATTTCGTGAAACCCTTCGTCACTTTTTTCATGTCACTTTGCCAGAAAAAGCAAAAGAATTGACGACTCGACTGACTGATAATTTCCAGATTTTAAAACCATCATCTTGAAGTGAGATTGGTATATAACACTAATTAAGATTATTTATTTTTTGAAATCAAAACCTTGCTTATAAATTTACAATTCTCTTTTTGTCTCCTTACCATCAAGCCAAAAATAGGGGCCATCTGAGTTTTTATAATTAACTGGTTCAAAAGACACTTTGGTTTCTTCAATATGCAACATTGCACACATTAACTTATTTTTTTCATCTTTATTTCCATTTATTAGTGCACTTACTGCTAAGGCTGGATCTATAACTCTATTTAGAGTAACTACATTTTTATTTTTACTATTTATTCTGAAATTATTTTCTATATTATCATTTCTTGGTATATCATAGTGCATATTTTCTTTACTGGTATTTAAGCTGGATGAACTGATTTTCGTGATACACTTCATAAGAAGTGTTCCTTTGTACGCCTCTACTATTGATTTAGGATATGCCTTTGAAATTGTTGCTGCAACAGGCTCTTTCCATATTGAAAAAAATTTTAGTAGTCTATTAGGCTCATCTGCACCATAACAAAATAATAATCGGATATGAGTGTATTCATTATGCTTGTAGTGTTTTTCTAAATCTTCAGCTAATTCTTTAGCGGTTATATGTTTTAACTCCCCTCCTAGTCTTAGGCCAATCCTACCGAAACCACTATGAGCAACCACACTCAAACGGGATTTATATGAAGTGGGATGTACATCTTCAACCAAATAATATGATTTTGATGGGTCAATTATAAATTGGATCTTTTTCATAAAATATAGCCTATTTAATTTGAAAGATGGTTTTTAAAGTTTAGATTCTTTAATGATAATTAAGTAAATAAATATTAAATAAAATAACTTTAGCAATTTTTTTCACCGGAGGTTTGCCGCTAAGTACGTGTAACGGCTCGCATTTGAAAATTATCGGACTCGCAATCAGCACAGATTTTGGCTCAAATTAATTGGGGTTGTAAGTAATCTTCCTGATTTCAGTCAGAGAAACAATAGGATACAGACTATCTAGCAGACAATTCTGCTCTACCGAGTAGTAGTTAATTTATTCAATAATAAAATCAATTAGATGTACGCTATTTACCAATGCCATAGAAACATAAGATAACGTAACGGATGAAAATCCAACGGAGTGATCAATTTTTATAATGGTAGTTACAAAGATTAGAAATACATATGCTAAAACCGCCTCAAAACAATTTTGAGAAATTTTCGTTATTCAGTTGAGAAACACAGATGAACAGCTAAAATTGCGTAGCGCGATTTCTACGCGCATTTATGCCCGTTAGGGCATGGGGTAGACCCAACAGTCGTGTCACCAGCCGCCATTTCGATTATGGAAGGTTAAGACGGGCATTCATATCAAGGTCGAAACGTCCATATGGATTGACGTGTTCCCATATCAATGGCGTCAAAGCAGCATAATCTCGGAGCGTAAATTTCCTTTCCCAATGAGGTTGGGACAATACTTCCTGAATCATCAGCGTGTTGATGTAAATCATGCAGTTTTGGAGCAGGTGCAGTGCCAGCATACTGATTCCATGATTTTCACGGCGGTTACTCACCATTTCACCCCGGAGTGCAAAGAAAACAAAATCAGTTGCCCCATTCCATTGTTCAACCACGTTAAGCCCTTCGTTAATTTCCCGGCGCAATGCTTCATCATTCAGATAATGACACAAAAAAATAGTTTTTATCGCCTTTCCCAGCTCGCTGAATGCCTTGTAAGTAGGATGTTGCACATTTTTTCGGGTGAAACGCCGCAAAATGGTTTCGGTTTCTGCTGTGCCCAAACGCAGTGCGGTAGCATATTTTACCATCTGGTCATATTGCTGCCGGACTGTCTCCCAATCGATGGATTTAGTCAAAATTTGTTGTAAATTAGCATAGATATCCGCTTTACTGCTCCCCGGGCGATATAATTTCTGTGAATGGACAGCCTTGAGACGAAGTAATAACTGAAAACCGAGCAACCGGCAGAAAGCAAAAGCCACCGTGCTCTGACCATGAGAATCAACATACTGCCGTTCAACTTCCATCTCAGTGCAATGATGGATCACGCCTTCGATCATGGAGGCGACTTCCGATGAGGAGGGTGACTTGAGCTGTGAATGAATGAATAACGAATTGCTTTCAACATGCCAGTAAATCATGATCCCCCGCCCGCCGTAGCGCACATGCCATTGTGTCGTAAGATTCTGATCCCATGCACCGAAATGTTTGGAGTCAGATGCACAAGCCGTGGTGCCGCTACCCCAGATAGTTGGATTACGTGCCCGCAACGTGCCATCGGCAATAATAGCGATTGCACGACGCATTGCATCAACATTCATATAACGCTGGCGCACATAGATCAAATCTCTGGCCATCGTACCTGAACCCAGCCCAGTCATACGCTGCAAACCCGCATTAGTGCCCAAACCGTGCAGGCATATCCACCGGCTGTTTCAGTGAGATTACCGGTCGCATGATTTTCTATATTTCCGGTTGTTGAGTGATAACTATCGCCCTCAACATGCAAAATTGAGTTACCCCGTGCATCAAATTCAAATGCAGTGCCTGTTAGCATATGAGTTATTCGATACATTCAATTCTTTAATCAGCATCAGGAAGAGGTTTTCCCCTTCATTTGTACCATCACCCAATGCCATCATCTGAATAGAACTGCTGTCGTTAGGCAATTCTATGGCTCGTGTTATGGTCGGGCTACTATAAGAAAATGTTTCCTCTCTTGATTCCAGATTGCCGACAACATCATCCTTATCAGGATGTTCTAAGGCATTGAGATTCGCTTTGAATAACAGGCAATCAAAAGCATGAGGGTTAATATCCAACGTCTTTTGCAGAACTTGCTGTGGTCAATGTCATAGCAATACCGGCCACGGTTATCCGGTATTACGTTCACCATCTGCTCACGGATCCAATGACGTTCCAGCCCGGCATTCAGGACGAGGCAGCCTTGCTGACGATTGTCAGACGTCCCACCGATACGGATCAGGTTAAAATAATGGTCAAAGGCGATATGCAGGTAGCCCCGCCGTTCGGCTGAGTCCGAATCTTCCAATAATATTTTATGGGCGTACTCACTGAAATCGTCTCCCCGCTCTTCAACCAGCAGATGGAAACCGTCTTCGTGTTTTTTCTGTAATTCTTTTTTCAGCTTTGGCTTCCACGTTCCAAACGGCCCCGTAATTTTTTCCAGTTTCACGATCACCAACAGGCCATTATCAAATACAGCTGTGGCCTGAACCTGTTCACGTCCTAACAAAGAGACACAAAATATCTTCTTCTGAGTATCCATCGTCTCGTCTCATGCGGTAAATCTGGTCATGATGCCTGTTGCAGAAAAAGACTGCTGCAACAGGGAAATATTGCGCTTTTTTGGTTGCTTTGATTGAGAGTATTTCTCGATATAGCAATTAAGCACATAGAGAGAAACATTGATCCTTGGATTAGCGGGCTTGGCTAGTTGCTTTAACGGGGTTGTGTCAATTAAGGATGGGTGATTTTGATATTTAAGTGTATTAACTTAAATTTGATCTGATATTGTTACGGCACAGGGCTAAACCTCATCTGGCAGGCAGCTCTGGGCGGCAAGCGGACATTAATACTTGTTCCTAAATTAATTAGGATCCATTGGGTAAAACTCTAATCCTGATGAAGTCCTGTTATCACAAATCTCTTTTAAATTCATTATTGGTAATCTACATTTATTCTGACGAACAATTTTAGGAAACAGAATCCACATGGAACCTAACATAGGTAGACCGATATCAGGTGAAGGCCCATCTTGGTATAGAAATAGACCTCCTTCCTATATTGAAGATGAATTTTACTCTTTAATATTAGGCGAGCATATGGTGAATTTTTCCCACCTATTCGATGAGTTTATGTTGGTTGGGGACGACACTGTTTATATCGAACCTTTTCGCTCTGTTCTTCCTTCAACACTTACACTTGAGAAAATTGGGAACCATGAATTTAAAAGCCTAAAGAATGGTAAGTTACTGCGACGTGGAAATGAAGATACATCATATGTGGGTAGCGAACTTGTATACGTTCGGTGGCAAGATCTCTATTGCATCATAGGTGCATCAATGGGGTTGTGTAATCACGAAATGTAATTTAAACAAAGACCCGCTCAAGCTTTTATAGCGGATCTTATTTAAAATCCTCCAAAATAAATGATTATTAATTTTCCAATCAGAATACAACAATATGTTATGTATATCAGTTGCAGAGCATTTTCGAACTTCCGTTCCTCGCGCATAGCTGACTGTAAGATTTGATTGTGTACTGCACGAGAAAGCTGTCAGATCACATTTGAACTAATGCAATTTAAGCTATTTGAAACACATCCTACGTGTAATGCTCGCATTTATCCGGTTTTTCGGCTCGCACTCATTACAAATGAGCTTACAATCCATTTTATCCGATTCACGATAACTGCGAATTAAATCTAATTCCCTGAGCTAGTTTATTAACTCGCTTTAATGTCGTTGTGTACGTTCTGCGACGTTTACGTCCCGCTCATCAGCGCGGCAACTTGACGGCGTAAAATCATGTAACTACAATTAGTCACAATAGGAGAGCGTACCAATGAGTAAACTGGACAAACTGAAAGAGGCGTTTTTACATAGCCGAAAAACCTTTGCATGGTCGGAACTGGTTTCATTACTGAATTTGTTGGGCTATGAAAAAAAAGAAATGCAGGGTTCACGGGTACGTTTTTACAACCCGAGCATCAATCACACTATCATGATGCACCGCCCACACCCAGAGAATTACATTAAGGGCGGCACAATCAAGGCAGTGAAAGACACATTAAAAGAGGTAGGTTTGCTATGAGACACCTGACTTATAAAGGCTATATCGGTACGATTGAATTTGAAGTAGAGGATAATTATCTGTTCGGAAAACTGGCGTATATCCGTGACTTAGTCACCTATCAGGCAACGACCATTAAGGAACTGGAAGACGAATTTAAACAGTCCGTGGAGTTGTATCTTGCGGATTGTCAGGAACTGAACAAAAAACCGGATATTCCGTTCAAAGGTGTGTTCAATGTCCGGGTACATCCTGATACCCATCGCCATCTGGCAGAAATCGCGGAAGAAAGCGGCATGACCATTAATGCGGTGGTCAATAAAGCCCTTGAGAACGAAATCAGCCGACACACCCGTTAACCAACCCGCAATCATCCTTACCCAGATATAAAAAAGCCCACTGCGAAGGTGGGCACAATTGAGATCTATCATACCAATATGTAGTGCTACATATTGGTCGGTTATGATTTAGAATCCCATAACAATACAGTGACCAAAATTACTTTACCACTTTACAATTCGGATTCAGGAGTAGTTAGCCATAAAAACTAATGCCATATCGACTGAAAATTCCCGGTCAGGCTTCCCGTTATTAAAATGACACCAGAATGCTTTGGTACTGGCTTCTATCGTCTTTTTATCATTATCCGGTACAACAACATTGGCTACATAAAAGTAAGCCACCTCACTCTCGGTGCAATGCCAGACAATCTCGCTATGGTTACAATAAAACAAAAAAAGCTCCATCAAACGCTCAAAAAGAATTCCTTGAGTAATAGGGGCACGGTATGGATGGGTTAATCTTTCATTTCGGAAATAGTCTTTCGCCGCTTTAATTGATTTGAAGGTATATCCACATAATGTGATAGTTTTCGCCATTGTGACTATTCCTTAACCAGCCATCGGTTTAATTGGTACTAAAAGAATGTAAAGTTTTAAGCAAATCCTCAGTACACCACGAAAGATCCTCTTTACTTAGGATGTCATTAACAACATCCTCTTTGAAGGGAATCTCAAGCAGGAATGAAGCTGGCTTCTTAGGATTTGGAACAATAGGTTTACCATCGCTTACCCAATGTGCTTCCAGCCGAACATTCAGGTTTTGCCACTTAACGCCCCTACGGATTATGTTTTTTTTAAGGATATAGAAAAAAGCAGAGTTTCCGTTTGGTGTTGGATGGTTATCCATTAACATAAGGAGAAGAGGAATTCCCCAGTCCGGTAGATAGCTATAGTGCCAAATCCCGAAACTGTCAGCGATCCTAACCAAACGAATGAATGACTTTTGATCAAGTTTCCCTTTACCGCCACGTAGCGACCTACAAACAAGCCAAGCCCGACAGAGGTTATCAAATTGCATAAATCGCTTTCGGCGAGATGCTGCGATTTCCGTAGACACTGTTTTTTCATTCCCGGAAAAACCACGGAAACGGCGTGTTTCAGTACTTAGTGGGCAAAATTCACCATTTGTTGGTGGCGATGAATGGGAGAATCTAGGACTATAATTAGGATTAGGCGTTACTAAGCCACTATTATGCACTGCTTTTTCACAGGCAACACAGCGTAGTGAAGGATACCTTTCCCGTAAAATCCCCTTCACCTTTTGCGCAAAATCATCAATATTGATTTCGACCCAACCATTCTTTTCCAGAATTTCGGCTTTATCCATAATATGTTGTATTAAATGATATTGATTCCATAACAATACGAACAATCACTATTACAGGTTAATAAACAAGCAGCAAGTAATTTTTTATATAAGCTGCATTTCATAGTCTTCATCTTTAACTGATGTCTCTTTGTTAATTACGGGTTGTCAGTGTGTTTAAATATGTTTAAAACGCGGTAAATTGTCGCCTCGCCGAGTTTGAACTCCTTGGCTAGCTGACCAATCGTAGTCCCGGATTGACGGCGGAGATAAATCTCCTGGCGCAAAGTCTCTGTTAACTTAGCAGGGCGTCCAAATCTGACACCGTTTTCTTTCGCTTTTGCGATCCCTTCAGCCTGACGCTCACTGCGTAAATCGTTTTCAAATTCTGCAATTGAAGCCAGCATGTTGAACATCAGACGTCCTGTTGACGTCCGGGTATCAATTTTTGATCCAAAACAACCAAATCTATAGCAGAATCAACATAACCTGACACATTCGATGTGCTCGGTAAACAACTCATCAACCGAACATCTTTTTTGTCTTCTTATCGCTTTTGCCCTACCCCATTTGTGTTCTATGGGATTCAAGTCCGGACTATAAGCGGGAAGCCATTCTAATTGATATTGACTCTCTGCTATAGAACTCCGTTTTTTGATATTTCGTGCAGTTGACTACTTCAAATTACATATTTCGGTGCATACGAGTACTGAGCATAATTACGTTTAGTGCATAAATGGCAAAGTAGTATTCAGTCTCATGTGTTTTTTATGAGTCTGAATAAGTAATTCAATAATAGCGTGATAGTTGGGTAAGTCTATCTGACTTATTACTTGCTTAAATATTGGCTCACTGTATTTTACTTTTCATTATATATTATTGCTGGCAATATATTACGATATTAAAAACCTATTTCTGATAGTAATGACTAGGTGATTTATACCCATCTCACTTCAAGATTCGTGTGATTTCTCCCCGCTTTGCGGGGAGAAATCGGGTTTCATATCGTGTTGTAAATTGCAACTTGAAGTTTAATGTGTATATATAC
>NZ_JADEUF010000057.1 GCF_015163655.1 Xenorhabdus griffiniae
TGTGACTGCCGTATCTGTAATCCATGTTGCACCTCCAGTACAACACAGTATTGCAGCTAAAGCTGACCGACTAAAGTCGGTGGTTTTAACCTTTCATATGGAAGAATAAAAAAGAATGGATAACCGCTGAACAGATATTATCACATTTCACATGATGATATCAGCGCATTATTCCGCCACTGGCTGGCTTTCATCAACGGGCTGACGGACTTTTCGCTCAATAAAATTACCGTAGTCATCGAAATAACGACTGGGCCAGATTTCAGCGGGTTCCATTCCCAAACGGGTGGCGATGATCCATTCCCCTTTGGGCCACGGGCGGGATAAGGTATTTGCCAGGGTGGAAGAACTGAGTCCCGATTCACGGGATAAAGCGGCGAGTGTGGTACCACGTTTGCGTAATGCACAAATAATTTCGGCTGGGTGCCAGTCTTGGTGAGTGTTAATCATACCTGCTTCCCCTTCTGTTAATTATTGATGGTGGCGATTCAAGGCAGGGTTCGCGGACCGGGAGTAATCAACCGGCAAGGTGTTAGCCTTCCCTGCCTGAACCGCCATTGAAGGGGCGATCACAGGCACACTGGTAGAAACATCCTACCAGTGGATTACTCATAACAAGGCCGCGACGCCTTGACTATCAGATTTTGCTGATAGCATTTTTACTTTAACTGATTAAGTTATCTAATTCAATAATCGAATGTGTAAGTTTAATAAGTAATTAAGTTATCGGAGCTCTTAAATTGAACCAACCTGCTATTTCACACAACATTGAATACATTTATTATTGCATGCAATACTGAGAATATAATCACCCAATTATTTTAATCTCTTTTTTCTTCCTTAAAATAAGAAAAATGTGTCAAATATAATCAACACCCCATGGCGTTATTGGTAATACATATTACCTGATTAATTGCGCTGGAATAATGTCAGTTGAAGTCCAGCGGGTGCTTCCAATCGACTATTAATGGAATGAAAAGGCGTTTGACAAGGAGGGCCAATAATCTCTGCGCCTGCCTTTTGTAAATCAGAAGTCGTTTGAATCACATCATCAACTTCAAATGCGACACGTATCCAACCTGAAGCCTTCCTACCCACTTCAATTCGATCAATGTAGTGAGCCGTATCAGGTTCAACAAGCTCAAGTGTCGCTCTTCCTGCTTCCAGTATAGCAACTTTTCCATTATCTGGAGGAACTGAGCTAATCTCATTTAGTCCCAGCGTATCACGATAAAAAGATAATGCTTCATCAAAATTTTCTGTCATGACCACCAAGCGCAATTCTTTTACCGCTGTCTTTTTCATAATAATTTCCTCATTGTAGAATAAATAATTTTCATTACCATTTGCTATTAACTGAACAATATCACTACAAAATCAGCACTATCAAATTCATTATTTTCAGCTAAAGATGAGAATAAATTAACATGAAAAAACGATTACCCCCTTTAGGTACCTTACGCGCTTTTGATGCTGTTGCTCGTCTGAAAAGTTTTAAACTGGCAGCAAATGAGCTAAATGTATCGCCTACTGCGATTAGTCATCAAATCCGATTACTTGAAGATCAATTAATGATTAGTGTTTTGAAGCGTTCACCACGACATGTTGATCTGACACCAGAAGGAAAAATATTACTCACCGCTACCAGTCAGGTATTTTCATTACTTCATGCTGCTATTGATGAAATGACTTTTCTCCATAATCCTACTCCCTTAACCTTAACGGCTACCACCGCATTTATTACCTGTTGGTTAATTCCTCATCTGGCAGAAATCCGTAGACAATTTCCAAATATCAATCTACGACTGCATGCAGATGATGACCCTGTTGATTTGGAAACCACAGGGATTGATATGGCAATCCGCTACGGATATCCCACTGAGAATAAAATAAATTGTTACCCCATTCTTGAAGATAAATTTATTTTGGTCTCCAGCCCTACTTTAAGAATAAAAACCGTAGAAGACCTGCTGAGAGTTCCGTTGATCCATACCGATGGCCGGCGTATCCCACAGCCATCTCCAGACTGGGATGTTTGGCGCTCCCATTTTGGACCCGAGGAATTAAATATAATGCATGGTGCACGTTTTACTGATGAAACTCACTCTGTGCAAGCTGTAATAGCGGGTCAGGGGATCGCTATCACCAGTCAATTAATGGTTCAACAAGCACTAAAAGATGGTCTAGTGGTATCACCTTTCCCTTACACACTTTCTGGTGCTACATACTATGTAGTTGAAAATAAAAACAGCAGACACATCAGGGAGATTGAACGTTTTCGTCAATGGCTTATAAGCATAATATAATGCACTGATTTTGTTTTCTTTACAGCGGTAATATTAAGTAAAGGGAAGGATAATATCTTGTTGCCAAAGTGATGTCCTGTCCCAATTATCAATAAACCCCATCTTTTCCCATTTCACACAACAGGGTTTATCCTTCATCAATTCAGTTAATTGTGTTTTTAGTCCATCATTGTAAGACACTTGATCTGAAAGATATTTCAACACAGCCAGCCTACTGTAAAGCGTGGATGGATTAATAATATGTTGCGCTAATTCACTGCCTTTTTTAGGCGGAAATGCACGAAAAGATCGGTTCCAGATACGGTTATGATGTGCACAGAGATTACGAATATGGCTTAATGTGTGAAACTAGGACGCCATGACTTCATAATTTTTAACATTAAACTTGTGTGCGATCGCTTTCTGGTCAACAGGTAATAACGACTTATACATTTTCGACCATGAACCAAAACTCAATGTTTCTGTAATCATCCAGGAAGGCGGATATTTCGGGGTGTGATATTTTTTCTTATAATGTTCAATAAACGTTTCTTTGGCTTCATTAATTTGACCAAAAAATTTTCATAATGGTAGTCATTGCTCAGAACAGATAAGTTCATGAACCAATGAGCACCATATTTTCCACTCATATGCTCAGACAAACAGGTCCGCAACCCTATTTCAACTTTTTGTATTTGTTCGAGTATAATTAAACGTAGTTTGCGATCAAATTCATAAAGCTGAATAACATCTTCAAGCGTCGTTCCTGCAACAAAATTCTTGGGTTCAATCGGTTGTGGTATACGCTGATCATCCATAATGTAAAAAGGATAAAAATAACCACGCAATCTGTAATAACCGATAAATGTCAGGGCATTTTCTGCCACTTTGTAATCTTTTATAATCAGGCCACATTCCTGGAGCTTATTAATCAGAAAAGAAATATCTTCAGGGCGCTTTTGATAAATCTTCTTTTGCGTAGGGGTAGTCATAAAATATCTGGAAAGTAAAATTCAGGTAAAAAAAAACCCGCCAATTTGCGCATTCCCTAGTAAGGGACTCAGCGTGGCAGGTGTACTTGTGCTTAAGTATACATAGGTGTCGCATTATTTTTTAACAAAAAATGCTATTTATGTTTAAAAATGCTTTTAATTCATTAGCATAACACGTAATACCAAAAAACTCTGAAAGGTTGATTTTTATTCATCTTTTTGACCAATTTTATGAAGAAGCCCTGTTGCAACAGGGCAATTTGTTGATAGTAAAAACCACTCAGAACGGGATCTCCTCATTCCAATCCATTTCTTCCGGTTCCGGTAAAGCAGCGGGTTGTACCGCACGAGTCGTTTTTCTCTCCTTATTGGCGGGTTGAGAAGGCGGTTGCTTCGGTGCTGGCTTATGCCCAACCTGCTGAGCAGCCGGCTGTTTTGCATCGCCACGACTTCCCAGCATCTGCATTGTGCCATTGACACTCACCACCACTTCCGTTGAATAGCGATCCTGCCCTTGTTGGTCCTGCCATTTTCGCGTTTGCAAAGAACCTTCGATATAAACCTGGGCTCCTTTTTGCAGGTATTCCGCGGCGATTTCTGCTAATTTGCCGAAGATCACCACCCGGTGCCATTCGGTTTTTTCCCGCATTTCGCCCGTTTGCTTATCGCGCCAGCTTTCCGAGGTCGCCAGTGACAACGTTGCTACAGTGCCACCGGTAGGCAAGTAGCGGATTTCCGGATCTTGCCCCAAATTTCCGACTAAAATCACCTTGTTAATTCCACGTGAAGACATACATTTCCTCTCTGTTACGATGACTGACGTTGTGTCCAGCGCCCTTGTTTCAGGGCAAACTCTGCCTGTTCACGGCTGGCAAAATATTCCATAGATTCACGGGAGCAGGGCACACAACGGTAATTTCATAACGGTATCCTGTTATTTGATAAAGGAACCTGCCCTGGATACGACGATTCAGGGCAAGTCAAAGGGATAACAAATATCAGAAAGAATTTTCTGCATATTCGGTTTGTGCAACACCGTTCTGTGGCGGTGTCGAGTCGGATTGTTCGGCCTGATAGACCTTGTCCTGACCGATTTTAATCCAATCCACCTTGATCAAACGGGCTTTCAGGCTGACGCGCTGTTCACCGGCATGATCTCCGCGTTTCAGGGTGAAAATATCGGTTGAAGGGTTACTTAAGGTAAACCCCAGTAACACTTTTTTGTCCTCATCCACCGATTTCTGACAACGGGCAATCAGACTGGTCGCCTCCTTGCCGACCACGGTAATATCAAAACGCACATAGACCGGATTATCACCGGGACCATTTAACGCATTGATCACGCAACTCAAGAACGTGCCATTGGCCGTGCTGACATGGCGGATATTATTCAAATAGCCGAGTCCCTTAATATTCAGGTTGAAATAGTCATTTTTGGTTAACGACGTTGTGTTCTCAGACATACGATTTTCTCCATGGAGGTCAAGAAATAAGGTGCAACGGAGAAAATCCCACCCCCTGACGGGAATGATTTTCCCCGCCGGGTGTCAGACAGGTACGTTGCTGACATTCTGATAAAGAATAATGAACCTTCATTGTCCATTGTCGTTGGACTGACAATATCTGCTTCCAAAGGTGGGCAGATGTACCGCGTTGAGGCACTCCCTTTCAGGCTACGGGAGTTTTACAGCCACCCGGAGGCGATCGTTACAGGCTCACCGATCATTTAAGAAACAGGGTGATTTTTGGAGCATCCCGTCAGCACGTCAATCAACAACCAGATCTTCATGTCCGTTGATTTGCCCGCCTGGCCTTACGCGATTGCGTGACCGCTTTGTCATTCAGCATGCCTTTACAGGTCGGATAGTTCACACAACCCCAGAACGGCGCGGTTTTTCCCTGCCGTTGCCGCATTCGGCCGCCACAATTCGGGCAGGCTGGGGTTTTCGGCAACGTCAGGTGAAGGGATTGTGCCTTGCACCGTTCGACTAAATGCACAAGCCACTGCGCCTGTTTTTGCATAAAAACCGCCAGCGACGATTTGCCCTGCGCAATATCCTCCAGCGATTGCTCCCATAATGCCGTCATACCCGGACTGGTCAGTACATCTGGTAACCCAGCAATCAGTTCCCGTGCCAGTGGTGTTGACTGAATCGCTTTCTTTTTCCGCTCAATCAACCGGCGTTTAAACAACGTATCCAGAATCCCGGCACGGGTCGCTTCCGTACCTAACCCGGCGCTCTCACGCAGAATCTGTTTTAATTGCGGATCACTGACCAGACTGGCCGCATTTTTCATCGCGGCAATCAGCGTGCCTTCAGTAAACGGGGCCGGCGATTTGGTTTGCAGCGACTGAATGTTTACTCCAATAATCTGACAGCAGTCACCCTGATGAAAGCGCGGCAGTGGGGGATCCGCTTCTGATTTTTCCTGATCTTCCGCGAAGTTCTCCATAAATAATGCCTTCCAGCCTGTGGTCACATTAACCCGCCCTTTCGCCCGGAAATGTTGCCCGCCGATATCCAGCGTCACATCCGTTTCCTGCGCGGGCAGAAACTGCGCCAGATAATGCTGACGAATAAGCTGATAAACCTGTAACTCGTCGGTCGTTAACCGGGTGAGGTCAAAAGCGTGACGTGTGGGGATAATGGCATGGTGCGCCGTGATTTTTTTGTCATTCCAGACCCGCGAAACAAGTTGTTCGTCCAGCTGACTGATAATATCAGTCATGGCCGGGTCGGTTCGCGCCAGTGCCGTTAATACAACCGGAATATCCGCCTGCATGGACAGAGGCAGATACCCGCAATCCGTGCGTGGGTAGGTCGTGGCTTTATGGGTTTCATACAGGGACTGAGCAATCGTCAGTACCTGACTGGCACCCATCCCCCAGAGACGGGATGCCGTTTGCTGCAATGTCCCCAAATCAAAACAGAGCGGTGGCGGGGTTTTCTCCCGTTTTTTGCTGACGGCCATCACCGTGGCCTGCGTTGCCTGCTGACAACGTTGTTGCACGGCCTGTGCTACGGCCTCCCGGGTACAGCGGTTTTCTTCATCGCCCTCCTCTGCGGCGGGCAGCCACTTAGCCTGAAAGCGGATAGCGTCTTTTTCCAGCGTCGCTATCACCTGCCAGTAGGGTTACCGAATAAAACTGACCATCCAGCCAGTAATTCCATTCATCAATAGGTTGTGTGAATTCGGTTAATTGTTCCTGACTGAAAATATCCCGAATTTGATGCAGAATGCGGGGATCATAAAAACGTAACAGCGCCGTTTCACCGCTTTCCAGTTGAACATTCAAATAAGGTTCGAAGTGGCGGGTCAGCGCATCCAATGAAAGTGTGGTGTACCACCATGAAACAGCAGGGAAAGTTTTTTCCAGTTTTAAAAATTTCTCCACGGATACGATGTTATGGGTTATATCAAATAACCACAGCCCGGCAAAGGCGATTTCTGCATCAGGGTAACGCCTAAACAGCGGGTTATTCAGTCCCGCAATGTTAAGTCAACTCCGCATCAAAAAGGCGTTCATACTGTAGCCCATCAATCAGTGCATACCTTTTCATATCAGGATGTGTTTTTTGATAGTCCTGCCATGTTTCCTGTGATATCGAGATCATGACTGCCCCCTGATGACCATTGCAGAACCGCCTAATGCGGCTTTCATTAAGCAACTGAGACAAATTTTCTCCGGTGGCGATGTTAAGATAGCCTCCGTAGCCTGTGCTGCGTTGATTTGTTTTAGCTTATCCAGCATATCCGGCAATTTTCCGCCCCAGCCTGAACCATTACCTGGGGCACCACTGCCAAAGTTAACCGCAGCGCTGCTGGTGATCCCACCTGCATCAATTTTCAAGAAATGCCCTGCGGCCTGAATGGTCCAGTTCAGAACCCGCATCAATCACCACTTTTGCACCTGAGCTGAGGTGAATTTCATTGCCACTTTGTGTCAGCAAGGCATCGTCTGCCTTGATATGGAGCTTTTGCCCAGTTGACAGAGAAATATCATTGTTTGCCTGGACACGGTATTCATTATCCACGCGTAAATGCGCATCATTTTTAATGTGGTGTGTGCGGTTATGGCCAATATTGCTGGTTTCGTCATTGAGTACCTGGCTTTTCATGTCCTTTTGCGCATGAATAAACACTTCTTCACTGCCCTTTGCATCCTCAAAACGCAGTTCGTTAAAGCCTTTGCCCTTGTGGGTTTTGGTTTTAAAGGTGGTGCGGGTTTTTTCTGCCGGTAAATCCAGCGGCGGGCGGTTCAGACCGTTATAAACGCAGCCAATGACTATCGGTCGGTCGATATCCCCGTTGAGGTAAGAGATAATCACTTCCTGCCCGATACGGAGGATGGCCATAAAACCAAAGTCGTTACCGTTCCAGCCCTGTGCTACACGTACCCGGCACGAAGCGCCATCATCCGGCTGGTCATAGCGGTTCCAGTGAAAATGCACTTTAATCGCACCGTCTTGATTGACGAAAATTTCCTCCCCTTCCGGCCCGACCACGATGGCGGTTTCATCCCCATCGGCTATCTGGACCAATCGCAAATTACGTTACCGCCACCGATTATATGAAAATGTGCGGCAACCTGTGGTTTCATCACCCGGATAGTTTTGCTTTCGTGCGTTGGCTATTCAATCATTCCAGTGTGATAGCTGAGCGGGCATCACTGATGAAATGCCAAGAAGCACTGTTTAGTGAAAACGATTATGAGGTTCGGAAACGTATTTCAAACCGCCAACAGAGCTTGTTGAATGGGATCGACAATCGTCTTTCCACTGAGATAGTTAAAAAAATTAAAGACAGACATGGGCAAGAGTTCTGGCCGTGGATACAACTACTCGGATGGTGATTTTATGCTGATAGGTTACGCAAGAGTGTCAACGCGAGATCAGAACCTTGATTTACAGATTGAAGCGTTAACCCAAGCTGGATGTAAAAAAATTTATGAAGATAAAGTAAGCGACGTTCGTACTGAGCGCCCAGGCTTAGCGATGGCAATGGAAATACTTCGCGAAGACGATACGTTGGTTGTTTGGAAACTCGACCGGCTGGGCTGTAACGTAAAACAGCTTATTGATATGGTTAGTGAACTTCACAAAAGAGGGATTCATTTTAAAAGTCTCACTGATGCAATTGACACGGGCACACCATCAGGACGGTTTTTCTTTCATGTGATGGCCAGTCTGTCTGAAATGGAACGTGAACTGATTATAGAACGCACTCGTGCTGGGCTGGACGCGGCCCGGCAACTTGGGCGGAAGCCCAAAATGACCAACAGCAAGCTGGAATCCGCTAAAAAACTGCTGGCAGGCGGTGTTCCTCCAAAAAACGTCGCCAATAACCTTGGAGTGTCAATCCCCACGCTGTACCGCTGGTTGTCAGCGTCAAAGCAGTCATAATATTTTTCTGTCATCTGCGTGAAGAAACTTACGGTTTGGGCATCATTATCAGTGGTGAAACCGTAAGTTTCTGTTCAAATGCTCCCTCTAGTCCTACTTCGTAATTGCCTTAACTTGCAATCGATATGTAATCAATGATGCAAGTTCAGCCAGCGGCTTATCACTTAACAACAATTCCAGCGGAATATCCAAACGTAATTGTTTGTTGATTTTTTGTACCAACATTAAACCATTCAATGAATCAATACCGTTGTTAGTCAAAGGTAGGTCGGGATGGAATACTTCTGTTGACGTCCCAACAATCTCACCACAAAAGGTTTGTAGCAAGCTAACGACATCGTCCAGATCACTCACTGCAAGCGCCGCTTCTATGGGTAAAGTCTGAACCACATTTTCTTGCTGAATATCACGCAATAGCGGTAGGTGACGCATCTGGCTGGACAGCAAATTTGACCAATTCGTCAAGAATGGCACCAGTTGCGGCTCAATCCGAGCAAACAAGCGGTCTAAAACAGCTAATCCCTCCTCTGAACCAAATGGCTGTAAGCCACTATTTTCCAATATTGGCAGCGTTCGACTATCCCGCAAAGCGATCCCCGCTTCCCATGGCCCCCAATTAAGGCTTAACGCAGGTAAACCTTGCTGACGCCGTAAACAGGCCAGACTATCCAACATAGCGTTAGCCGCTGCGTAAGATGCCATACCCGGTAAAGCCAATAATGCCCCCAACGAGGAAAACATAACAAAATGCTCTAAAGGTGCATCAGCCAACGCTTGATGCAATGTCCAGGCTGCTAATGCTTTAGTGGCAAATACTCTATCAAACGCCTCGGGGCTGAGTTCACGATATCCCTGATCTTCAACATGCGCAGCGCAATGAATCACCCCACGCAGCGGCTGGCTGGCTTGTTGTCGATACTCAGCCAAACAAATGTGGGTCCTTTCCACATCACCGAGATCAACCGGCAGATAATTAGCTTCGATCCCTTGTTGATGTAGCATTTCCAATAACTTTTGATCAGCCGTATCAAGGGCAAAACGACGCCCGACCAATAACAAATGTTGAGCACCATGCTGTACCATCCAGGGGATCAATTTACGCCCCATATCACCAAAAGCACCAGTCAGCAGATAGCAGCCATCTGGACGAAAACGCACTGGTGGTAGTGCGGGTATTTCAGGTAATGGCACAAGGCGTAGCACATAACGCTGATCATGGCGCAGAGCTAATTGATCCTCGCCATCACCTATCAATAGCGCGTCCCACCATTTGGCTGGAGCCGTGATACTGTCAATATCCAGTAATCCACCCCATAATGCAGTTGCCTCTTGTTGACCAATAACGCGCATCATTCCCCATAATGCGGCGGCAAATGGATCTGGCTGATCCTGCTCAGTGATTTGATGAGCACATTGAGTCACTATCCACAAACGTGGTTTTATCGACCGTTCGGCCAGCGCCGCACACAAATGGATCAACGAATGATAAGCCATCCGCGGAGCCTGCAACGGCCAGAGGATCAGGATCCTTTCGGTTTCAACAGGAAGAGTATCAACTAATTCTTGAATTTTCTGATAACTGTCAGGCAGACCAGAATACAACGAGGCACACCCACCACGGCGTTGCAACTCATCAACTAACTCTTCTGCCAGAGCGTTTTCACCCCCAAGGATAGCCCATTGCGTCACAGACTCTGTTGATGGCTGAGCGGGCAGTTTACGCCACTGTGGTTGGCCGACAACCAGATTGTGCAGTTTGGCAGACAAGCTGTTTTTTCTATTACCAACACGCTGAACACAAAACCCGCTGATCTGACAAAGCAACATACCGCTATCAGTATAGACGTCAATATCACCAATCCATTGTTGTTGCGTCTGCTTAGTATTTCGGGCATGGGCATGAACCCGACCTGACAATTTACCATTGATACGCAAATGCTGAATACTGACCGGGATACGGAACTCGCTAGCAGGAATTGGCGCGTGAACATCAGCAGACTGAATCGCCAACAATGATTGGAAGATACCATCCAAAGCCGCTGGGTGAAAATTCATTCCCTCCGGAGCAGGTGGTAATTCAATCTCACAGATTGTTTCTTCTTTACCAACAAACGCATGGCGCAGATTACAAAAAACACCACTATAACTGAAATGTAGATGTTGAAATGCCTGATACAACATCTCTTGGTTCCACATGCAAGGATAGCGATCATTTACCGCTAATGGAGGAATAGCACAAGCAGTAGCACCCGGTACAACGATGTTCACCTGTGCACTGGCTGCAAGTTGGTAATGTACACTCTCATCCAGATTACGGGTAATGTGTACTTGCACTTCCATTCGCTGGCGATCTAGCTGTGTCTTTAACCTGAATTCTATGCCTGGCTCTAGCAGTAAAGCCGATTGCAACACAATATTATCAAGCGCTAATCCAACGTCAGGAAAACAGATACGAGCCGCCGCCAACATGATTTCAATATAGCCCGCAGCCGGAAACATTGCATTTCCCATGACAACATGATCGAGTAACCAAGGCACTTGTTCTACAGCCAACTCAGCTTGCCAACTATCGCTGCCCGGCTGAGCTTCGCCCAATAATACACCTCTCAATATACGTAATCGGCGGCGACGGCTAATCTCTGGTTCATACCAATAAGATTGCTGATGCCAGGAGTAAGTGGGTAGATCGATTGGGCAAGCGGTAGGCATCAGAGTCCGCCAGTCCGGTTCAACCCCAGCTTCAAACAGCTGTCCTAACAGTTGTGGCCAGTTCTGCCCTGAGCGACAAGCAAACACCTGTCCTCGATAAGGCTGGCTCCAATCCTTTAATCCTGCACTCAGTAGGGATTTAGGTGAAACTTCCAGAAAATGGTGGAAACCCGCTTTGAGCATGTTTTCTACCGCATCGTCAAAACGGAGTGACGAGACGACATTGTCAGCCCAATGATCGGGACTCAACTTTCCATTAATCAACTCCCCGGTGACTGATGAAAACACTGGCAACAAAGGTTCTGCCGCGGGAACGGTTGCCGCATCCGCAGTCAACCCAGCCCTGATTGACTCTATATAATAGGAATGAGAAGCAATTCTATAATTGAGCCCACTACTGGCGATACGCTGCTGCTTTAAGCGCTCAGCAACAGCGGTTAATTCACTTATAGGCCCAGACAGTAAACAACGATTGATACTATTACGCCCTGCTATCACCACGGCAGGCTCGGCACCGGGGGCAGACAAATGAGGCAATATCTGCTCAACTGTCGCCGCCACAATTAATAATCCGCCGCCTTTATTCAACACACGTTCCAGATAATGATAACGCTGATGTAACAGTGTCAGTGCCTGCGTCAGATCATAAATTCCCGCCAGATAACAAGCCGCCATTTCACCGGAACTATGACCAAGTAACGCCGCTGGTTTGAACCCCCACTTCTGCAACTGCGCAGCCATTGATATTTGTACAGCAAACTGCATTGGCGGCTCCATCAGTTCATCGGCAGAGATCAATGCCGCATATAAGGAAGGTGCAGAAAATCCCGTCCAAATTGCCTCACAACGCTCGAATTGTTCAGTAAATTCGGGAAATTGCTGAAACCAAACGATAGAGTCTTGCCAATCTTCACTGCCAATACCCGCAAATATCCAAGCCAGACGATCAACTTTTTTATTGTTATGCTCCGACGACACATTCAGATTAGTCAACCGCTGTCGCAACTGTTCTCGGTTACTGAATGCGATCCCCTTACGTAACGGAAAGCAGTGACGAGTCGTCGCCAAGCTATAGCACAAATCATCAAGGGCAATATCTGGCTGCTGTTGCAGCAAATCAGCAATGCTCTGCGCTTGTTGCTTCAGAGAAAACTCAGACTGCGCAGACAATGGCAGCATGAAAGCTTGTCCTTGCGTCGTCCGAAGTTGTACGGAAGATTCTGCATTATTACTTAACACCACATGGACATTCGTTCCGCCAAAACCAAAGGAATTCACCCCAGCTATCACTTTTCCTTCAGACAATGGAGTTAACTGCTGTGGAACTTGCAATCCCAACTCAGTAAAACGAATGTAACGGTTAGGCGGCTCGACATGTAAATTGCCCGGTACCTGTCCTCGTTGTAAACACAATACCGCTTTAATTAATCCAGCAATGCCCGCCGCAGCTTCCGTATGACCAATTACGGATTTACAAGCACCAATCAACAATGGGCGGTCTGTCGGTTCGGGCCGACAGACCAGCCCCAGTGCTTCTGCTTCTATCGGATCACCTACCCCAGTCCCAGTACCATGGGCCTCAATATAATCAATCTCTTCCGGGGAAATCCCCGCCTGAGCACAGGCCATCCGAATCACTCGTTGTTGTGCGATGCCACTTGGCTGAGTAATCGTGGGAGTGCGGCCGTCTTGATTGGCAGCTGAACCGTGGATCACCGCCAAAACGGGATCGCCATCCTGTAAAGCCGCATTCAAAGGTTTCAGCAAAACAGCACCGACTCCTTCACTACGCACATAACCATCAGCATTAGCTGAAAAGCTATGACAGCGGTTGGTCAATGATAGAAAACCAGTACGGCTTTCTACTACCGAAAAATCAGGCATCAACATTAACTGGCTGCCACCCGCTAGCGCCAGTTGTGATTCTCCGCGCCGCAAACTTTCACAAGCCAAATGGACCGCTAACAGGGACGATGAACAGGCGCTATCAATAGTCAAGGATGGCCCTTGAAAATCAAACGCATGGGATATCCGGTTTGACAACATGGTTCCCATTGCACCGGTTGAGGTATAACCGGTAGTTTGACGCAAATCAGTAAATTGCAGGTGCATATAATCATGAGTGAAAGCACCGATATAGACACCAACCGCCTGACCCGCCAACGATTTTGGCGCTATTCTCGCCCGTTCCAGTGTTTCCCAAGTCACCTGCAACATTAAACGATGCTGTGGATCGATAAAAGGCGCTTCTGTATTACTGATATCAAACACAGCCGCATCGAAGCCGGTAACATCAGCGATAAATCCGCCTTCTCGCGCCACCATTTTCCCCGGCAAATTGCGATCTCGGGAACTATAAGCCTGAGTTGACCAGCGTTCAGGGGGGACTGGGGTAATTGCGTCACTTGAACCACACAACAGCTGCCAGAATTCCTCTGGAGAGCTAACACCCCCCGGGAAACGGCAACTCATACCGATAATGGCAATCGGCATATTATCGCTTCTCATCATATTAATATCCATAGTGGTATTCTTTACTCCGATTAGTTGTTTGCCAGATCATCGTGCTTACTTATCAACACCAAGTCGCCGGACTGGGAATACATTTTGGCGGATGAGGTGGTAATCCCGGCATCATCAATGACTGATAGCTGATACCCGTATTGAGTAACTGATAACGCAAACCACTTGGGCAGGTGGTGTCTTCATCCATTGCCTGAGTGATATCAATTGTCACCCCAAAAGCGACATTAACCGGTTGCAATGTATTGTCAGCCGCAGTACGGATGATACGTAATGGCGATCCACCACAAACTTGCAGATGGTTATTACCGACCTCACTCACCCGAATCACCATAAAGTTACAGTATCCTCGATAATTCAGATCGGTGTCTGGCGGCTGGTTGGAAATAATCCAATATTGATCACTTTGCTTTTCAATGAGTTTGGCATTAGATAACAGGCTGTAGCCGTTATCAGTGAATACCTGACGCAACTCTTTTGAGACTGTGCCACTATTTAATGAACTCATCAGCTCAAGCGCCGCACTGAATAAAGGCACACCTGTTAACTTATTGCCTGTTTCCTCAAACGGTAAAGCCACCGCGCCATTGGTCAGATTAGCGCCGGTCAATTTAGCTTCCGTAAAGATAGTGCCTTGAATTGAAGCAAAGGCCAGAGATGCCGGCTTAAGACCTTCGGTGGGTTCTAACATTGCCTTGCTGAAATCAGTATTCACAAGACTAGCATAGGACAAATTCGCACCAAACAATCGAGCCTGAGTGAAATTCATTGTCGCTAAGTTGGCATTCGACAAATTGACCTGTTCCAAATTGGCGTTATCGGCTCTGGCGTTACTGCCGTACCAATGAGCGCCAGACATATCAACCGCGTACAGATTAGCGCCAGTCAGGATAGCATTAGGCATAAATGTGTTGGCAAGAATTGCCGCATTACCGCCATTATCTTGCGCAACGTTTAATTGCCCATCCTGATAGTGAATAAATAACGGTTTACCATCATGTTCCACCAGCCAGTTCTGGCCCGGCTGACGAACCAACACCTCTGCTTGACCGTTGATTAACATCTTTCCCTGATACAGCATTTGATGTAACTGTTCAGGCAGCTGCTGATTATCCAGCGCTTGAACCTCAGCTTCATCCAGATATGCCACTGTGGATAAGGCCCCAAATTGAGCACCGGTCAGATTAATATTCTCCAAACTCGCATTGGACAAATTCGCACCCACTAAGGAGACATTACCCAAGACAGTAGCACCAGCCAGATTGGCGCCTACCAGAACGGCGCCATTGAGTGATGTATAATCCAAATTTACCTTCTTCATTGACGCCATCAGGAATACGACTTGATCCAACTTCTGCTTACTCAGATTGACCCCATCCATCTGTGCTTGAGTAAAATTGGTTTTAGCGGTAATCGTGGCATCGACCAGATCCATCCCTGTCAGCACCGTGGCTAATAAGGTACTGTCGCTAAGGTTAAGCTGACTATAACCGGTGGTTAACGATAACCGGGCGTTGGTCAGATTAGCGCCACTGAAATTAACATGATTGATATTCGCCTCAGTAAAATCCGTCCCTACTAACGTGGCTTGACTAAAATTCGAGGTCTGCAAGGTAGTATTTTGCAAATTCACCAACGTCATAATCGCCCCAGTAAAATTGCAGGAAGCCAGACTGGCGCCGCTGAGATCAACATTAACCAGATTCGCCTGCGATAAATCAGCATTCTCCATGATCACCGAAGGTAACAACGCACCAGAGAAATTCGCCCCGGGCGCTTTTAGACGATTTAATACTGGCTGACCCCCACTGCTCTTACAGCCACGGAAAATGGCGTTCGGTAGCTCAGCATCAGGCATATTGGTATCACTACCCACGATACACTTTTCAAAAAGTGCATTTTTACCATGAACATGCGTTAGATCAGTCTTACTTAAATCACAACTGCTAAAATTGCAATTATCAACTTTGACATTAGTTAAATCAGCGCCAAGCAATGTGGAGCCACGCAGGTCAGCATTGGACAAATCGACGGCCATCATCACCATTTCATTCAAATTCTCTTCGGCGAGATAGGCAAAACGTAGATCGGCGCCCATGGCTCCCCAATCTTTGAGATATTCCAGGCTTTTTGTCACGACGGTACGAGTAAATTGGGCTGACAGAGGCGGACTGCTAGTGACTGCTTGCCAAATCAGCCCAGATTGTTGCACCACCAAATAGCTGTCACCACTGCTACTAATACGACGCAGGCGAAATCCAGATCCTCCTACTTCTTCCAACCGGATCTCGGCAACCGTCCCATCACGCGGTTGATTAGCTTGAGGAGTATTACCGCTCGCAACCAAATATCGACCATTGCCCGCCTGTAACCAAAAGCTAGTCATGCCATAAGCATTAATCATTTGATTTATCGCCCCTGATTGCTTGGCTGACAGGCTAAGCGTACCATCCTCCTGAACAGTAATCAGTTGGCCAGAAGCCGCTGCAAATTGCCATTTGCCAGCAAAAGATCTAGATTCGCTCATGCCATTATCCTCGCAGCAAGTGATTTACAGAAACCTTCCCAGCTCTCCCAGCCTGACCACCGCTGGCACTAATCCCTCCAATACCATATTCTCCATCGGGTGCATGTGAGCCGTCACCATTTACCCCACCGCGCCCGGCGATCCCTCCTGCACCACCGGGCTGACCAAGTCCTCCGTTCCCGCCATTAGAAGTGGCAGATACCGGTTTTGGTAAGCTAGTTTGGTTATATCTGACCCAAACATGCCCCCCATCGCCGCCATCACCCCCATTGCCGCCATTGCCACCATTACCCCCGTTACCGCCGATACCCCCCGGCTTGCCCGACGATGACGAATTACCACGGCCACCATTGCCGCCATCACCCCCATTGCCACCATAACCCGCTATGCCACCATCACCGCCATTACCGCCATTATTGCTAATCCGTACGATATTCTGTAAGTCAAAACGGGTACAACGCAGGGCAAACCACCAGCTAGAACCGGATTGACCATCTAGGCCATTCTGGCCTGACTGACCATCGCCACCAGGGCTACCGGCAGTGGGTGGCTTACGACGAGAAGCATTCTGACCATCAGCACCCCGTTGACCATCAGCGCCATTAGCCCCATCGGCACCATTTACACCGTTAATACCCAAAATTTGAATATCTGCGACCATAACTTCCCCTTGCAGTTATTGTTTTTTGCCGTTGATATAAATTGCACCGATAGATCCGGCTTTTCCGGCTGCACCTGTGGTCCCCGATGCCCCCCCCTTACCTGGGCTACCCCCACTACTACCCTTACCACCAGAACCACCGGCACCACCAGCGCCCCCAGAACCACCATTGCCGCCTTTACCACCGTTACCACCAACTGCCTTGGCCTGGAACGTCGCACTTCCGCCTTCCTGGTAAGTAAAATAGATGTTGCCGCCGTCACCCGCATTACCGCCATTTCCACTGCTACCACCGTTGCCGCCATTCCCCCCATTACCACCATATCCAGCATTACAGTTGTCAGTAGAGCCGCCGCCATTCCCTCCTTTTCCACCACTACCGCCATTCCCACCGTTACCACCGTTACCGCCATTTCCACCTTGCGTCAGCATATTCACAAAGCCGCTAAGGGTATCTGTTTTAAAATTAATATCATTTGCATTCCCACCTTTCTCGCCATCACTTCCTCTGGCGCCATCAGTACCATTGCCACCAGCGGTACCGTTGGTAGCCGACGTTGCACAGGAGTTTTTATTATCTTTACCAGCACTACCATTACTGCCGTCTCTTCCATTGGCCCCATTGTTTCCACTCCCGCCATCGCCTCCGTTACTGCCAATATTTTCGAAGTTCGGGCCATCATTATCACCTGGGGATAGATATGGATTTGGAGAATTAACTACGACAACTTCGTTCGCTTCAACCGTGCCATTGGTCAAATAAATAATCTTACCGCCAGGTTCAATCGTTATCTTATTAAAACTCAAGTTAACAGGTTCTCCGTGACTCTCTTTACTTCCAACAATCAATGGATTACTGGCAGTGACAACGATATCTTCACCACTGTATAACGCGACTTTCATCGGGAAACGTTTAGCGTTCAGAATATCTTCATAATCTTTAACCAAAGGAGAATAACCATAGATATAAGCGCGGAAAGCTTTACATATATCAGCATGATTACCGGTGACATTCGCCAACCGTTCAGCAGAATAGGGTTCAGGTAATGGATGGTGTGGTTCCATTCCGCCTGGTCCATATTCACTGTCAGGCACTCCCCCAAGCTCCTTCAGCTCTTGTATGGTTTGTACGATAAAAAACGCAGGCGGCACAGTGGCTATTTTCGGATCGTTAGAAAATATGACTGGCCCGTCAAAGTCCGAAGTGTTCAATTGCTTTGGCTGCCGCTCGGTACCGGTCAAATGATAATGCTCACGCAATTCAGCCAAAGTTTCGTTAACCGTTTTCATTTTATTCATGGGAATTCTCCTGAGTTTTGGTATAAGTTTGTACGTTTAGAATCACAGCGGCGTCACATATCAGTTGCCCACCTTGCTTAAGGGCCAACGTGTCAACCACCACCACTATCGGTCTTGAAGTCGGATTGCTAATGTTCAGAACCCCGTCATCAGCAATCTCCAATTCAGCAATCGCAAAAACATCAACAGTTGCCGGAAAAGATATCGGCGCTTCAACCGGGGGGATACCAGAAAGGGTCAACAGCTCCGCTGCTGACGACACTTCTGCCGTATAAGAAGGAGCCAGCGACTGTGGATCGTCAGGCCGTAAAGAGCCTTGCGACGAAGATGCAACAACAACTTTCTCCGTTACATCGCTCTCTGGGATACCTAATAATTGCAAGACCTCTTTAAATCCTGAGCTATAGTTTTTTAATGGCATAGTTGTTTCCGAGAAACTGTAAACAGAAATAATCTGCTGATTATCGCCATCCACGGTGCAAATGACTGGGTAACGGGTATTAACATCAGTAATGATGAAATAACCATTTTCATTGATAGTTTCGATAGTTGCTTTGTTACTAAGAGGGTGTTTGTTGCCAGCAAAAACTGCGTGAATTTTATCCATATCGTGTTGCTGGAATATCGTTAATTGATCGATACCCAGATCGAATATTGGTGTAGTTGGCTTCCACTGGCTGATCTGTGGTTGGGTACGTTGATTCTCACCCAAGAACTTGCCGTAATTCATCGCCACCAGAGTACGGAACGAATCTATCGCTAGATGCGCAGCGACAATATGCTGGCGTTTAGCTGGATCAGGCACTAATGTCGAATCAGGGACAGTTACCAGGAAAGTACCGTCAGGATTATATATATCAAGGACATAATCCGTTGGATCCCGTCCTTCGTTACGATATGACAAGACATAAATATATCCCTTCGACTCAACCGCAACATCCAGATAAGTTATCCCGGCTGGCTTATTCAGCGGCATATAGGATAGATAATCCGCTACCGTAATCTGAGCAGGATTCGTTACATTAAGGGTTAACAGCCAGGATCGAGCGCCGCTGAGATCATCAATTTGCCATTTGACGCCTTGACCGATAGCGATAACCCGCACATTACTCAAATCGTTATATACAGATACCGTTTGTCCCTTGGCTGTCAGCGTGTAAGTAGCGGGTTTTTGCGGATCATATACTGACCAGCTCTGCCCTTGCTGTATTACGTTAACAACGGTACTACCGACTGGATCAATGTTACCGTCCGCCGTCTGGTTATAACTCAGGTAGATCCCATCTTCAGCAAAGGCGGCAATAATCTGCTCGTCCAGTACTCCAGCATTCAGCGAACGTATAAAGTTCGGATCACTGTTACTGAACAGGAATGTCAACCCCTGCTCACGAAATGCTTGCTGTAATGCCGGGGAAAACTCCTGCGCATCCAGTGTTGCCCGATAATCAGCGGTAGTAAGTTGAAACAGTGTTGCACCCGCAAAACTCGGGAATGGGTTTCCTTTAGTATCAAACGCCTGAATACGGGTATTGATTGTCTCCAATAATAGTATGCGGCCATCTGGCGTTACGGTCAGGGCAATTGGTCCATGGGTTAGCCCTTGCCGAACCCCTTCTCCAGAGACAATCTGTGCCGCTGGAGCCTGAGCATCCGGATAGCCCTGATCACCCAACGCGAGGATCTGCATCTTGCTATATTGCCAACTGACTGCAATGACATAACCGCTCGGATGAACCACCATCGCATCAAGATGTGGAATGGTGAAAGTTCCCCACGAAAGCGGATTATCCGTCAAACCAAAATTATGGCTGCCATCACGCAAGTCCACCCGACGTAAGTGATATTCACCAAACCGTGAATCAATAATAAAGTTATAAGGCGTGATGGTTTTTTCGTCCGGTCCTTCGCCAAAACTGTTATAACTGATCAGTGGTTGTACTTTGAAACCTACCGCAGATAATTTCAGACGCTCATTCAACGAGTCGTTGCTCAAAGTGGAAATGTTTTGCAACACGTACATCTGGCCGCTATTTGGTGGACTTAATGGATCTTCCAGTGGAATATCCTGACCAGAAGCCTGATAGCAATAACCAACCTGATAATCTGAATTCAGGATTGTCATATTGACCAGCTTGCAGATGTTATTGCCTACATTGCTACAATTGGTTGAAGACTGGGTTTCCAACGGCACGCTGCCTTCAATCCACTGGTACTCTTTTTTACCGCTATCGTAAGACAACTGTTCCCAATATTCGTATTGAGTCACCTGAGTCAGCGGCACCAACATCTCTTTTATATTACCGCTGACGCGCATGATGCCTTCATTAGGGTCGTCTGGCTGCGCATTCAGCAGATCACTGGTGTAGCTCCCCGCTAACCAGCCAGTGGCTGAATAGACATTAGCCTTGATTTTGAGTGTTCCACCCCAGCCAACCAAATTGAAATTAAAGGATAGTGGTGTATTGGAACCTGTCGCGGGTAATGGAATAGTCTGGGTATAGTAGGTGCCGTTGGTATATTCAACGGTCACCTGGCACTGCACTGCCACCGGTGGCCAGATTGCGGTTTCCGGACGGCCCGCTTCACCATGAGCAGGATCAGGATGCAGAGTAAAAGCAAGTGTCATCTGACGCTTGATATCCACTTCCAATGTGGCGGGCGAGGAAAGTAATTCACCCGTGGTTACAGCGATCTGTGCCACATCCAGCGTAATCGCAGCTAGCCGGAACGCCCAACCAACCACCGGAACCGCCTGCGCAGCCGCACTGGCTGCTACCTGGGCTGTAACATAAGTCGCTAACGCTTCCATCCCTTTTTTAGCCAGAATACCAATGGCAATACTGGCTAAACTGGTTAGCACCTTTTTAGTATTGAATAACGCTGAACCGACAGCGGCGCCACCGCCAATCAATGGGAAAGCAATACCGGCCAGTATGGCAACGTTATCCTTATTAGAAATAAAATCTTTATACCACTGGCTGTTAGTTACCATGGCTCCAGCTAACATCATCAGGGCCGGAATACCGTATTGGAACATACCGGTCAAAATCACACCTGGCCAAACAATCGGGTTCTCCCAACGGGAGGTTCCCAGGCCACCAAACAAGAATTTAGCTGCCTGAGCTTCAGCCGGCCAGGGCAAGCCAAAGTTAGTGGGATCCGTGGGCATCGGGATCCCCATGATCGTATTGACATTAGCCAATACACCCAGGGCCTTTTGTGATGGCGTTTCGAATAACGCAGCCAGCTCTTGAGGGAAATAAAACGGCCAATCACCGTCAACCTTTGGATTATCGATCGGCTGTTCCATCTTAGTGTCTTTAAAGAACTGAATATAGACACCTAGCTGACGTAAGTAATTGTTCTTAAAATCAATGGAAAAATGGCTTTGGCTGCTATCGTAACGGATGCTGTCGGCATACACATCCATACCGTGATTAGGAGTACGGTTGGTGGCAGTCCAAATTTGGTTGGTGTCCCGCTTAACAGCCAATGCTGCAGCCTGATCTTTGAATTCGGCAACGTCCAAAGACGCACTTTGGCTGACACTCCAATTGTGATTTTGCAGGCGACCATCATTATGCGAAGTTTTCAGCGCATTAGATGCTGGCGAACCAGAATAATTCTCCGTTTCATCCGATAGGTTATATTGCATCACCGGATCACCTTCAGCGAAAATCACCTGTCCGTCTTGACCTACCCAGTCAAATTCGTAAAACATTGCGTTGCCATCAGGGTCAACCAATTGGCCATAAGTGGCAAAACCGCCTGTATCTGTCGCAGGTCCCTGACTCGATATTGATATAGCCAGTTCATAAACTCGGTTATATTGCAGTGGGTCTATTGCCTCCGGTGGGGCAATATGTGCATTCATGACAATTGATGCTGCATAAGCCTGACTGTTAGACAATTCCGGATGGGAAAACACAATAGAGCAAGCAACATCCCACGGTGTTTTCATTTCATTAGTCGCAACCCACAAATCGCCGCAATGAATAGAATTTCGCGCTAAATGTTGGCTATTAACACCGAGAGCACTAAGTTTACCCGGCAAAGCCATCTCTACATTATTTACTGCCAGTTTTTCTCTATTACGTTTGACATAACGATGTAAATGAGCATTGGGAATATGATAAGAAAGATGATAAAGAACCGGTAATGAAGAACGATAAGGCCCGGATTTATCACCAACCACTTTAATTAGCGTAACGTGATGAGGTAAAAAATAGTGTTCAGGTACCTCGGCGAAATGGCTGATATTGTGTGAACCGTAACGCAGAACCATATCTATTGCAGGATTTTCTCCAGCTGCTCTGGCTAAACTTGACTCATCATGTTCTTGCAACGGTATATTATATTCACCAACCCAAAGGTTTAATTGACTGGCTTGGGTACGTAAATGGCTTTGAGCTAGGTCAAAATGTAGAATATGCGTTTTCATTTGGATTTTATCTCTCTAAATGACTATTTTCGTTATCACAATAAATACTCAATAACCGTATAAATAATTCGGCGGAAAATCCCGAAAAAACAATCCCCATGAGAATGAATACATCCTCCTATAAACTTATTTTTTTTAAATGATAACCATCTAAAACTAAGTAGAAAAAGATTTGTCTACTTTACAAAAATCAATTGAATGTGACATTTAAGCTACGCAATTAATAACATTAATGCGATTTAAAACTTTTTTCATAGTTAAAGAAGATATTTATGTGACGCATAGCTAACTTTCAATTTTAGCTAATTAATGGTTTCAATTTTTATTATCCGATGTTATTAGTATGAGTTAAATTAAGAGTAAAAATAACCCTCTAAAATTATAAAACCTATATTCAATAATAAAAAAATCTTTATGTAATACCCCCTAATTAAAACAGACACCCTATAATTAAATTAAGCGATAGGCTCAAACCTATTCTGAAGGAGTGTCCATAGAACGTATTGAAATTGTTACTGGTGCACAGCACCGTCGTCGTTATTCTGCCGAAGAGAAAGCCCGGTTTGTTGCCATGGCTCAGCAACCAGGCGTTTCAGTATCACGAGTGGCGAGACAACACGGCATTACGCCGAGTTTACTGTTTAAGTGGAAAAAACTGATGCAAGAGGGAGGTATGTCAGCGATTCAATCCCGTGATGAAGTCGTCAGTGTAGCTGAATACAAAGCGCTGCAGAAAAAGGCCAAGCAGCTTGAGCAATTGCTCGGCCGTAAAACGATGGAAACGGAAATCCTGAAAGAAGCGCTGGAGATTGCCAAGGCAAAAAAGTTGATATCGCGCATACCCTTACTGCCACCGGACGATATCGCAGGCCAGCTTTAACTTGTAGTGATGTGATGGACGTCCCCTTTTTCAGCAGCAAATAGTGCCATCTTTTTTTCCGATGCACTGAATTTCGGGAGAACATCTCATGAATACGATTAAAGTCATT
>NZ_JADEUF010000058.1 GCF_015163655.1 Xenorhabdus griffiniae
ACATTATTGTAATGAATAAATATTGGGGAAATGTGTCAAAAAAAGAAAACATCCATCATGATAGTGATAATTACTATTATGAATACACGCAAACCTTCGATATAATTAATGATTTCCCTGAATGGAAATGGGTTAATTCATATAAAATTTCACACAATAAAAAAAATACATCATCATTATCTCAACCGTATCAAGCATTACTCGAGTCAGCTTATGAAGAATATTGGAGTTTTCTTCAGTCAAAAGATCTTTCTAAACTAAAAAAAATTCATTCTGAAATGTTAAATGAATCTGTTATGGCTAATGGTGGAACTATAGAATCATATTTCTTATCTTTAGGGTTAGACGAAACTACAAATAATAGCGAAGTGGAATTACTGCCATTAAAATTTGAGTAATTAGAAATAGTATTAGATGGTAGAGTAATATATATGGAACCATCCCCATTGAGATATTTAAATAAAGAAAAAGACACAACTCTCTTTATATTTCCAAAATTCCGTTTTGATGGAAATAAATTCATTGTGACGCGTTAATTTAAATATTGGCACAGAACACGGTGATTGTTCAGCGACGCATTAAACTTCAAGTTGCAATTTACAACACGATATGAAACCTGATTTCTCCCCTCTTCGCGGGGAGAAATCACACGCATCTTGAAGTTAGATTGGTATATGACGAATTCATTAGGATAATTAAAATTCCACAAAAGTGATGACTCAATCAATTATTCGTCAAACAATTCGGCAAATTTTTCACGGATTTTCTGTTCTGGCAGATCTATACCAATAAAAACCAACACACTTTCTCGTACTTCATTATCGCGCCATTCTCTATCCCAATCCGCGCTATACAGACGCTGAACCCCTTGAAACAGTAACCGACAAGGCTCTCCTTTAATAGCAAGAATACCTTTGTACCGCAGGAGATTATCCGCAAAACTCAGTAATAACTCTTCCATCAGGTTGGAAACTTCTGGCAGTTCAACGGGGTGCGCTAAGTTAATGACTATCGATTGAACCGAGTTTTGTGGCTTGGGTACAAATCGAAAAACAGGTGTCGAAACCGTCAGTTTATCATTCAACATAAAACCTTCGATATCGAACAATAAGCCTAAATCTGCTTCACCGTGAATAACCTTATGAATAGGCGCTCTGGCATTGATCCGCTGCAAACGTTCAACCAAGGCATCATGAACCGGAACAACATCTGTTTTGGTTAAAAGAATTCTGTCTGCATATCCCACCTGCGCCTGTGCAATGGAAAAACGATCTAATTGCTGCTCCGCATGAACTGCATCCACCAGCGTAATAATGCCATCAAGCAAAAAACGTTGGCACAAAATTTCATGGGAAAAGAAAGTTTGCGTAATCGGGCCGGGATCAGCCATTCCCGTACATTCGATAATCAAGCGGTCAAAGTTGATCTGCCCTTTATCCAGGCTATCCAGCAAGTCCAATAATGCATCTTCCAGCTCATTCGAACGACTACAACAGATGCATCCGTTACTTAATGTCTTAATTTGGGTTGCGCGATCACCAATTAATTCATCATCAATGGGGACTTCACCAAATTCATTTTCAATGACAGCTATTTTATGACCATGATTGGCATTAAGAATATGACGCAGCAGCGTCGTTTTGCCTGATCCCAAAAAACCGGTCAGGATCGTGACTGATATTGGTTGCATTTTCGTTTCCTGATTTTTGACTAACAGCAGCGCATTCCGCCTTTGCCATCGCCACCATAGCGAGCATTCTGACGTTCGCGAAAAAATTCTTCATAAGACATATAAGGCTTATCAGGGTGGTTTTCCTTCATGTGCTGTACATATGTGTCATAGTCAGGAACCCCCACCAACATTCGGGCAGCCTGCCCCAAATACTTGCCTGCCCGACCAAGATTACCAAACATACACTGTTCTCCAAGGCTTGTTCTCTGTTCATAAAAATACCCCACATAATACAAAGCCAATTATGTGGGGTATAGCGGTTACTGATACGCAATGATTTGGTCGGTAGCAGTTTTAGTGTTGCATCAGTGCGTAGAAGAGACTTTCACCCCACCTTCAGGAACCGGAACATAAGGCGTTTCATTATCGGTACGCTCTGGATTTTTGCTTGCTTTGATCGCAGTTTTGATACCATAGATAATGATGCTGTATACCACTATCAGGAACAGGATGCTCAGGCCCGCATTGGTGTAGTTGTTCACAACAATGTGATTCATGTTACTGATTTGCTCAGCCGTCAATTCTGCACCCCCTTCGGCAATCTTCTGCTTATATTCTTTCGCCAGGAAGAAAAAGCCTTCAAGCCGTGGGTTATCACTGAATAATTTCAGCCCCAGCGCCCATGTAGTACAAATCAACAACCAAACCGCAGGGATCACCGTTACCCAGATATATCGGGTGCGTTTCATCTTGATCAAGACAACCGTACCCAATACCAACGCAACGGCAGCCAACATCTGGTTAGAGATACCAAATAGCGGCCACAAGCTCTTGACGCCGCCCAATGGATCAACTACGCCTTGATACAGCAAATAACCCCATAAGCCAACACAACCCGCTGTACCAATGATGCCCGCAATCAGAGAGTCCGTTTTTTTCAGGAACGGAACAAAGTTACCCAAAAGATCTTGCAACATGAAACGGCCAGAGCGTGTACCTGCATCCAACGCCGTCAGGATGAACAGTGCTTCAAACAAAATACCAAAGTGATACCAGAAGCCCATGTCTGCCGCAGGGATGATCTGATGGAATACATGAGCAATACCCACAGCCAGGGTTGGTGCCCCTCCTGCACGGTTCAGAACGGATGGCTCACCAATGTCTTTTGCCGTTTGCAAAATTTGGTCGGGTGAAATAACAAAGCCCCAAGAACTGACGGTCGCGGCCGCATGGCTTGTTACTTCTTTCAAAGAGGCCATAATCATTGGCGCTTCGGCAGTACCCAAGTTATGCAGGTCAGGCATGGTAATCCCCAACGCAGCCGGAGGGGTATTCATGGCAAAATACAGTCCCGGCTCAATGATGGATGCAGCAACCAATGCCATGATCGCCACAAACGATTCCATCAACATTGCACCATAACCAATGAAACGTGCATCTTTTTCATTTGCCAACAGCTTAGGTGTCGTCCCCGAAGAAATCAGGGCATGGAAACCAGACACTGCACCGCAAGCAATAGTAATGAACAAGAATGGGAACAGAGTTCCTTTCCACACTGGCCCAGTACCGTCAATATATTGTGTGACAGCAGGCATTTTCAGTTCAGGGTTCAGGATGATAATCCCAATCGCAAGGCCAACAATAACCCCAATTTTCAGGAAAGTTGCCAGATAGTCACGCGGAGCCAAAATAAGCCAGACCGGCAATAATGCAGAGATAAATGCATACCCGATCAATGCATAAGTGATGGTGGTATCTTTGAACGTCAGCGCAGGTCCCCAGTAAGGATCTGCGGCAACAACCCCACCAAACCAAATAGCAGCAATCAGCAGGAAAATACCGATCACAGAGACTTCACCTACACGCCCCGGACGGATATATCGCATGTAGATCCCCATGAAAAGCGCAATGGGTACTGTTGAACAAACAGTAAACACACCCCACGGGCTTTCTGCCAATGCTTTCACAACGATTAACGCCAGCACCGCCAGAATGATGATCATGATTAAGAAGCAACCAAACAGAGCTATTGTGCCTGGCACACGCCCCATCTCTTCTTTGACAATCTCACCCAGTGATGCCCCATTACGACGGGAGGAGATAAACAACACTATAAAGTCTTGCACCGCGCCGGCAAGCACTACCCCCGCCAACAACCACAATGTTCCTGGCAGATAACCGACCTGTGCCGCCAATACTGGCCCGACTAATGGACCGGCTCCCGCGATGGCGGCAAAGTGGTGACCAAACAGGACATTTTTGTTGGTGGGAACATAGTTCAAACCATCATTATTAACAACAGCAGGGGTTGCTCGTGTGGCATCCAGTTTCATCACCTTGGTGGCGATATACAGGCTGTAATACCGATAAGCAACCAAGTAAACGGCTACGGAAGCGACAATGATCCACAAAGCACTAACGTGTTCTCCCCGACGCAGCGCAACGACTCCAAGACAGAATGCGCCAATTATCCCCAATATCATCCAGGGGATATGTTTTAACAATTTATTATTCTTCATAAAACTTCCTTTTCCACAGTAAGACGAACAGCAAGCCATTATTTAATTTTTTACTTCCTTCTCCATAAACCGGCCATATACAGCCAGCAGGAAGCGATACCCATAAAAGGGATATACTCCTCGTCACACTGCGCTATGATATAAAACTCTCCCTGATAAGAGGGAGAGGATCTTACTCAGCGGTTGAATACCAACATTAAGCGGTCAAAATCCCCCAATCAGTGGTTCATACACGTAAAGCATGAACCAAGTTTTGTGAGGTAACTCACTTCCTCAATAAATTGCAAAATGAAGGTAGATTCATCAATCGAAATGAATGGCGTCATCCTTTAAGTGATTAAAGTCTTTATATTCGTTACTGAATGAAATCACTGTATGCTGGTTCGGACACGTTTGGTTAGAAAACCAAACACATTTGGATATCAGGCGAGGCTCTTCAATTCCCAACCATGTGGATAGCATAGATAGTAGATTCAAACCGCTGCGGGGAGCATCTATGATATTTTTGCTTACTGTGTTCTTGTCGGTATTTTTCATGGCATAGTCATAACCGGTAATAATAAAGGGAACTTGATAGTTCTGCTTATTACTATCGTTATGAGTCAAATTCTCGCTATCTGTATTCTTATTCACAAGTGACAAACCATGATCCGCAAAGTAAAGCATTGTCCAGTGCAATTGATTTTTATTGGCAATACTTTCAATATCAGCTAGCAGGCTGTCCGTATTATGAATACTCTGAAGATAGCATGAAATATTTTTGGAATGAAAATAGGTGTCGTATTTACCATTCGTTCTGGTACAAGGTTGTGGATGCGAACCCATTAAGTGAATAATGATCAGTTTCTTTTTCTTCTCATTCTTCACTAATGCTTTACGAATATAAGGCAATAAATTCTCATCCGGCATATAACGGCGATCATCTGAATTACCTTCTTTTAGAAAGGTATAATGATCAGCCTGCTGTCCAATCAGTGCTACAGGAGAATCAAATCCTCCCTTCATTCCCTGATTGGATAGCCAATAAGTCTCAAATCCCGCTTTTTTCGCCAGTGAAACAATACTGTTGTTTAGTTGAATTTCATTTGCTTCACGAACCGCCAGAGAGTTAGTCAACGATAATTGTGTCGAGGGTGCCGCAGAAATATAGTGGGTTAACACGGTAGCATGCGCGTTATCCAACCAAGGGGTATTTTTATCTGGAAACCCATAGATACTCATAAAATCTTTTCGGACGCTCTCACCGATCACCATGATATAGGTATCGTATTTCTCTTCTTTTACCACTGGCTGCCAGTCATCCCGATATTTAATGATCTTGGCAAATCGGTTATTTTCTGACATGACTTGCTTGTAACTCTGATAGACATCACTGAAAAAGCGCACTTCCGGTAAACTGGTATTTAAAAGTTCCGAGCTATCTTCAAAACCCGATTTTATATATCCTTTGGCTGGCGACCAGAACGCTGAAATAAAGAACAAAGTAAACAACCACTTTTTACTTTTGCCTGACAAGCTGATATTTAGCTTAAGTGAAAATATCATCAAAACAAAAATAGCGATAGCAGTTAAATAAGTTGAAACAGAAAGGCCGCTAATATATTCCACTGTTTCGTTTCTATTGGTATAGATTAATGATCCTACCGCATTGATGTCTGGATAACCGTAATTGAGGCCAATTGGGGTATAGAGCATGCCTATCAAGGAAAAAAAAGCAATTAAAAAGATATATATTCGTCTGCTGATAGCTGCCAAAAATAAAAAAAGTGCAAAGGCACTAAGGACATATATTAATTTTAATTGATACCCCAAACATTTATGTATCAGAAAAATAAGGAAAAAGAGAACAATAAAACAAGAGAGATTCTTGTTTTTATCAAACCAAGACATAATCACCCTATAATTTCACATAGCCGTAGTTAAATTTCTATCAACCCAACGTGGCGCTATTTTAGCCAAATAAAACCCAACACTGCACAATAGTATTGGGAAAATTATTATATAATAAATTGTAATTTAAATACCTTCTCTCGCCTCGCCATAATGCAGAACTTGTGGTTCCTCATGCATATTGCAGCCAATACCATACCCGCAATATTCCCGTACCACCGTGTAATATTTTCTTAACTATACAACGCGCCAATAGCCTCCTTTTTTCGCCCCAACACGAATTAAACGCCCAATATCCTGTAATATCTTAATATTTCGCTCGATCGTGCGCCGGCTTACTCCCAATTCATCGGCCAATTGGGTTATGGTAATGGCAGGATGCGCAGCAATAACAAACAAGATTTTTTGCGCAGTAGCCTTCAGTGGTTGTGGATTTTCTACCGACATTACGCCAGTATTCTGTTTTTGCAGATCTAAGCTTTCTTTAAGTGCTTCGGCTAATTTTTCCAGCATAAAATCGATAAATAGCGTACAGTCGCTGGTACGATCACACTCCCTAAGCACCTGATAATAATCCTGTTGTTGATAATGAATTAACGTTTCTACCGGTAACCACGCTAATTCAGGACGCCATTCGCTCAAAATCAATGTTTGCCACAAACGCCCCATACGGCCATTACCATCGGTAAATGGATGAATAAATTCAAACTCATAATGGAAAATTGAACTGGCAATCAATGGGTGAATAGCCGTCTGTTGCAACCATGTCAGTAACTCGCCCACTAACCGTGGTACTTGACTGGCAAGAGGAGCCATATGGATTAACTGTTTTTCTTGATAAATTCCCACATCTCCTCCACGTAATTGCCCTGGACAATCAACCAATCCAGTCATCAGTAGCCGATGTGCGGCCAATAAATCCGTCATACGGGAGCTATGCCAGTCCGGTAATTTTTCATAGGTTAATATGGCATTGCGCACTTCCTGAATATCCCTTGCTGGTGCCAACACGCGCTTTCCATTAATAATTGCCGTCACCTGTTCCGTAGATAAACTATTATGTTCAATTGCCAATGATGCCTGTATGGTACGAATGCGATTCTCTTTACGTAATACAGGCGAAGAAGTTTCCGCTTGCATTGACCAACGCCCTAATAGCTCACCAATTTCTACCACTCGATTAAGTATATCTGGGGTAATAGTGTAGGGGGGTTGGTAAATAGCCACGATAATTTCCTCTAAGTCCGTCAATTTTTGATATCTCTTATAGCATTCAAGTGATTGATGCCATCTGTTTTCTTATTATTTGATAGCATGGCTTAAACCAAACAACAATCGAGCCGCTTCGCAATCCTGCTGAATTGTCAAAAAATCTGATACATTCCTGCGAGTAATCCTGCTAACCTACCGTGTAAATCTTCTAATCGCATCCACAGATGAATCACACAGATTATCAGTGATAAGATAGCGTTTTCGCCCAGGATGAGGTCTATTAACGTTCCATCCTTAGCTGATTATATTTAGGTTTTGTCATTTAGATGGGTTGACTGAGCGTCGATGGCCCAACTGAGTCAACAGGAATAATAGAATTGAATCAAGTTAATATGAAAGAATCTCCAGCAAAGGATATAGATAGCCATACTCCCATGATGCAACAGTATCTGCGTCTGAAAGCGCAGCACCCCGATATTATGCTGCTGTATAGAATGGGAGATTTTTACGAGCTGTTTTATGACGATGCCAAAAAAGCGGCAAAGTTACTGGATATCTCTCTAACCAAACGCGGCCAATCGGCTGGTCAACCTATTCCGATGGCGGGTGTTCCTTATCACGCGATCGAAAACTATCTGGCAAAACTGGTACAACTCGGTGAATCCGCGGCGATCTGCGAACAAGTTGGTGATCCTGCAACCAGTAAAGGCCCTGTTGAACGCAAAGTTGTGCGTATTGTCACTCCTGGCACCGTCACTGATGAAGCTTTGCTACAAGAACGTCAGGATAATCTGCTCGCCGCTATCTGGCATGATAACCAGGGATTTGGTTATGCGACGCTGGATATCACTTCTGGCCGCTTCCGCGTTTCTGAAATGTCCGATCAAGATAGTATTGCCGCTGAATTGCAACGCACCCGTCCCGCGGAATTGCTTTATCCTGAAACCTTTGAGCATATGGCGTTGATTGAACGTTGTCATGGCTTGCGCCGACGCCCAATGTGGGAATTTGAGCTGGAGACAGCAAAGCAGCAACTTAATTTGCAATTTGGCACCCGTGACCTGATTGGCTTCGGTGTGGAAAAAGCGACGCTCGCCCTGCGTGCAGCAGGCTGTTTACTGCAATATGTCAAAGATACACAACGCACTACTTTACCCCATATTCGCAGCATTACGATGGAGCGCCTACAAGAAACGGTCATTATGGATGCCGCTACCCGTCGCAATCTGGAGATTACACAAAATTTATCCGGTGGTACTGAGAATACGCTGGCATCAGTACTCGATCAATGTGTGACACCGATGGGCAGCCGAATGCTGAAACGCTGGCTCCATGCACCAACTCGCAATAAAGATGTGCTGGAAAATCGCCATCAAGCCATTTCCGCATTACAAGAAATTGGTTATGAATTACAGCCATTTTTGCGTCAGGTCGGTGACTTAGAGCGTGTGCTTGCCCGTCTTGCTCTTCGCTCTGCCCGCCCTCGTGATCTGGCCAGAATGCGCCATGCTTTCCAGCAATTGCCTGATATTCATCAGATCCTGACCTCTTCAGATGCCCCGTATATCCAAGCGCTACAACAGCGTGTGGGACATTTTGACGAATTACAGGCTCTGCTAGAGAATGCGGTTGTCGAAACACCTCCTGTTCTGGTGCGTGACGGTGGCGTCATTGCCACGGGCTATAATGCAGAATTGGATGAATGGCGGGTACTGGCCGATGGCGCCAGTGATTATCTGGATAAACTGGAGATTCGCGAACGCGAAAAACTTGGCATTGACACCCTGAAAGTAGGCTTTAATGCGGTACATGGTTACTATATTCAGGTTAGTCGTGGACAAAGCCATTTAGTCCCTATCCATTACGTTCGTCGTCAAACGCTGAAAAATGCAGAACGCTATATCATTCCTGAATTGAAAGAATATGAAGACAAGGTGCTGACTTCCAAAGGCAAAGCACTTGCCATCGAAAAAGCCCTGTACGAAGAGTTGTTCGATCTGTTACTGCCTCATCTGGCCGATTTGCAAACCTGTGCCGAAGCGCTGTCAGAGCTGGATGTCCTGGCAAACCTCGCCGAACGTGCTGAAACCCTAAATTACACCCGCCCGATACTAACCGATAAAGTTGGTATTCAGCTCACTGGCGGCCGGCATCCGGTTGTCGAACAAGTATTAAGCGAGCCATTTATTTCTAACCCATTGACGCTCTCATCACAACGCCGTTTGTTGATTATTACAGGGCCAAACATGGGAGGGAAAAGTACCTATATGCGTCAGACGGCCTTGATGACGTTGATGGCTTATATTGGAAGCTTTGTTCCTGCCGAAAAAGCAGTTATTGGGCCGGTAGATCGCATCTTTACTCGTGTCGGTGCATCCGATGATCTGGCATCAGGACGCTCTACCTTTATGGTGGAAATGACCGAAACCGCCAATATCTTACATAACGCGACTGAATACAGTCTGGTTTTAATGGATGAGATCGGTCGTGGTACATCAACTTATGATGGTTTATCCCTGGCGTGGGCCTGTGCTGAAAATTTAGCTAACCGCATCAAAGCAATGACACTGTTTGCGACTCACTATTTCGAACTGACAACGCTGCCTGAAAAACTGGAAGGGGTTGTCAATATTCATCTTGATGCGGTCGAGCATGGCGACACCATTGCTTTCATGCACAGTGTACAAGAAGGGGCGGCAAGTAAGAGTTATGGATTAGCTGTTGCATCGCTGGCAGGTGTTCCACGCGATGTCATTAAACGTGCGCGCCAGAAATTGAAAGAGCTGGAATCACTCTCTAATAGTGCAACCGCAGGCCATGTCGATACACCACAGTTAACCCTGCTGACAGAAGAAACCTCTCCAGCAATTGAAGCATTGGAAAACCTCAATCCAGATAGCTTGACGCCACGTCAAGCATTGGAGTGGATTTATCGTCTGAAAGATATGGTTTAACAATGAATGAAACAGCAATGAAGTTTGATACCAATTTGTTAGCACCCATTTATCAATTTTTACAGTGTGCGACGCCCGATCAATGGGTAGAAAAGGCGCGGCAGCCTGAGAATCTGCCAATTTTATTGCGCGATCACCTGCTATGTGAATTGAAAGCAGCACAAAGTGCTATGTTCTTAATTCGCAAATATGCTGTTGCTCCTGAGAGTGCTGATGCTCTGTTGGCTTGGTTTCAGCCCTATGAGGATTTTGCCTATAAAAAAATTGGCAATATCCATTCATTGAAAGGAAAAAATCAGGCCACCAAGCAAATTACCGCGCGGGCAAAATCACCTTATAGTCAAGATCTCATCGATAAGATGGTGTTATTGATTAAGGAAGAATTGCATCATTTTTATCAAGTATTAGAAATCATGGATGCCAGAGGGATAAGCTATGACAGTATCAGTGCTAGCCGCTATGCTAAATCCCTATTTCAGCATGTTACCAATCATGAGCCTTATACGTTGGTCGATAAATTGATTATTGGTGCTTACATTGAAGCACGCTCATGCGAACGTTTCGCAAAATTGGCTCCCTACCTAGATGAAGATTTGGGTAAGTTTTATATTTCTCTGCTGCGTTCAGAAGCTCGCCATTACCAAGATTATTTGATGCTCGCTCAGTCAATAGCTAAAGAAGATATTACAGAAAGAGTGAATTATTTCGGCCAGGTTGAAGCAGAGCTTATTCAAACTCCCGATCATGATTTTAAATTTCATAGTGGTGTTCCGATTATCTAAAATTGCTGAATGTCACACCAAATGGTATGAAAATATAAATGAGTAAATAAAAGGTGGGCTAAATAAGCCCACCTTGGATTACCGCCTATCTTCTCTATACCAATCTAACTTTAAGATGCATGTGATTTCTCCCCGCGAAGCGGGGAGAAATCACGTTTCATAGAGTGTTGTAAATTGAACTTGAAGTTTAATGTGTATATACCTTTATCTTTTCAATTGTCACTTTTGGAATTACGTCTGATCTTACCATCACCAAGTTGTCTAATTATCTTTGTTTCAGGAAATTCGTCTATTTTCCACTAACGCTGTAATTCGAAATTTCTTAGGTATACGTTCTCAGGAATAAAGAATTAAGTACGGAATAATGATTCTATATTCAAACCTTGGGTATGCAATATGTCTCTAAGGCGACGCAATCCCTCAACTTGAATCTGACGAACTCTCTCTCTTGTTAAACCAATTTCTCGTCCAACATCTTCCAATGTTTCTGCTTCATATCCAAGCAAACCGAAACGACGGGCCAAAACTTCGCGCTGTTTTGCGTTCAGCTCAAACAACCATTTCACGATACTCTGTTTCATATCATCATCTTGAATAGTTGTTTCTGGCCCTGAATCATTTTCATCAGATAAAATATCCAATAATGCTTTATCTGAATCACCACCCATCGGTGTATCGACAGAAGTAATACGTTCGTTCAGCCGCATCATACGACTTACTTCTTCAACCGGTTTATCCAGTTTTTCCGCAATTTCTTCGATACTCGGTTCATGGTCCAATTTATGTGCGAGTTCTCTTGCGGTACGTAAATAGACATTCAATTCTTTGACTATATGAATAGGCAGGCGAATTGTGCGAGTTTGATTCATAATGGCACGTTCAATGGTTTGACGGATCCACCATGTCGCATAAGTAGAAAAACGAAAACCCCTTTCAGGATCAAATTTTTCCACTGCACGAATAAGCCCAAGGTTACCTTCTTCAATCAGATCCAGCAGTGCTAATCCACGATTGCTATATCGGCGGGATATTTTTACAACCAATCGCAAGTTACTTTCAATCATACGTTGGCGTGCAGCAACATCCCCTCGTAGTGCTCGTCTGGCGAAAAGAACCTCTTCCTCCGCTGTCAGCAAAGGTGAAAAACCAATCTCTCCAAGATAAAGCTGTGTTGCATCAAGAACCCGTTGGTTGACTCCTTGCAACAAATCCAAATCTTCATCAAGATCAGTGACATCATCCTCACCTTTCAGCAACGCTTCATCAAAGTCATCAGCTTCCATGCTATTTTCGTCTAAATTCGCATCATCATACAACTCATTAACTTTAAGCGTACTTTGGCTCATCAGCTGCTCCTACCCATGATAATGCGGGCAGGAATTTCAGATCCCTGCCCCGGTTTATCGCTGCGGAAGATAACGCAGCGGGTTTACGGATTTTCCCTTATAGCGAATTTCAAAATGTAATCTTACTGAACTTGTTCCGGTGCTACCCATAGTGGCAATTTTTTGCCCCGCTTGGACGTCCTGTTGCTCACGAACTAACATTGTGTCATTGTGCGCATAAGCACTTAGGTAGTCATCGTTATGTTTTATTATTATTAGATTTCCATAGCCACGTAATGCATTTCCGGCATAAACCACTTTACCTCGGGCTGTAGCAAATACGGGTTGGCCACGATTCCCCGCAATATCAATGCCCTTATTTCCTCCCTGAGAATCAGAGAAGCTTTCAAGAATTTTTCCTTCTGCCGGCCATCTCCAACTATTAATGGTATCAGTACCATTAGTCGCATTATTTCCCCCTGTACCTGTTGCTATAGATACTTTTGGGGAAGAATTGTCGCCATCTGAAATTGTTGCTTTTGGCAACATTTTTTCTGACTTTGGTTTATCAATAATTGCAGGATACGCATTAATTTTTTGAAAATCAACCTGGCTAATTTTTGATTTCGTACTATTTGATGCTATTAATACACTGTTTTTGGAGGTTGGATTACCTATTCTCAGGACCTGACCAACATTTAAGCTATAAGGTTCTGAAATATTATTTCTGAGAGCCAGATCACGGAAATCGCCGCCTGTAATCCAGGCTATATAAAACAAAGTATCGCCATGTTTAACCGTATAAGTGCTTCCGTTGTAGCTTCCTTTGGGAATATTTTCGTAGTTACGGCGATAAATAATTAGCCCTTGAGAGGAACTAGCATTATTCGCTAGCTGACGATTTTTAATAGCATGATTATCTGAAACACGATTTGTATCGATATTCACGATTGGGGCTGGACGATTTGGTGTATTACTACAACCTATCAATACAACCCCCATAACAGTGCTGGCGATTATCCACTTTATTTTTTTCACTGGTTTTTCTAGATTCATACTTTATTCCCCCATAAAGGCAAATATAAGTGAAAATAATAATGATTTATAAAAATTTAGGATTACAAAAGATTTAAAGCGAAACATTTTGCTTAATTTTAGAAAAAATAACAGCTAATTTGGAAACTCCCCCTTCTAAAATAAATTAGCTGGTTATGTTAGTTCGCCTTGAATTAGGGGTACAAAACGGACAGGTTCGATAACGTCGCTATGAAAATCATTCCCATAACGATGTACTACTTTCAGTAACTGATTTCGCTTACCGACAGGCAAAACCATCACGCTTCCATTAGCAAGTTGATGGAGTAATGCCTGTGGAATTTCTGGTGGTGCGGCTGTGACAATAATTGCGTCAAAGGGGCCTTTTGATGGCCAGCCATCCCAACCATCACCGTGGCGGGTTGAGATATTATGTAGGTCGAGTTGCTTCAATCTGCGCTTCGCTTGCCACTGCAATCCTTTAATCCGCTCCACGGAGAAAACATGTTTGGCTAAGTGAGCAAGTATTGCCGTTTGATAACCTGAGCCTGTTCCAATTTCCAATACATTGGAGGCCGGGGTTAAATTCAGCAACTCAGTCATGCGAGCAACAATATAGGGTTGGGATATCGTTTGCCCATGACCAATAGGCAGTGCGGTATTTTCATATGCCTTATGAGCGAGAGCTTCATCAACAAAATATTCTCTAGGTACTTTGCCAATCACTTCCAACAGAGGCTCATTGTGAATTCCTTGCTGGCGCAACTGCGCCAGCAAATTTTTCATTGCTCGGTTTAACATTCCCCAATATCCCCGACTTTTGCCAACCAATCGCTTACCAGCTCCTGGGCTTTATAAGCTGTTAAGTCCACTTGCAAAGGGGTAATAGAGACAAATCCTTCTTCCACCGCAGCAAAATCTGTTTCAGGCCCAAAATCACTTTTTTCTCCCGGAGGGCCTAACCAATAGAGCATATTGCCTTTGGGATCTGTCATCGCATAGACCTGCTCAGCCGCACTACGGCGACCACATCGCGTCACCCTAAAGCCCTTGATCTGTTCAATAGGAATATCAGGGACATTAACATTCAAAATATTGCCCGCTCGCAATGGGTATTTTTGCAGCAAAGCTAATAAACGCACGGTCACTTCTGCCGCTGTTTCGTAATGTTGATCACCGTTGAGTGATACCGCTAATGCGGGTAAGCCTAAGTGACGCCCTTCCATTGCAGCCGCAACCGTGCCAGAGTAAATCACATCATCACCAAGGTTAGGGCCGCAGTTGATACCAGAAACGACAATGTCAGGACGAGGACGTACCAGATTATTCACGCCCAAATAAACACAATCCGTCGGTGTACCTTCCTGAACAGAAATATCACCATTGTTCAGCGTGTTGATGCGCAAAGGGCGATCTAACGTTAAGGCATTCGACGCACCACTACGGTTACGGTCAGGCGCAACGACCTGAACATGATAGTGTTTCCGCAATGTAGCCGCTAAGGTTTGAATTCCCGGTGCGGTGACACCATCATCGTTACTCAGCAATATCCGCAGCATTGATATATCTCATTGATTTAACTAAAAATAAAAAGGTTTGTAATGTAAATTACCCTGTGTGTGTTTGATCTTAGCATGACGTTGACCGTTTTGTAGAGTGCTTTGCATTCAGGCCACATCAAGGGAAGAGCCGAGATCCTGATTGATCAGTTCTCTCACAACACTGGTTGCAAAGCTACCAGATGGCAGAGAGAAATGCAGAATGACAGTTTGGTCATTTTGCCATTCCCAACGCAGGTTAAGCGGTTTCACCAATATTGCCCGACGAGCGCTTTCCACACGCTCACGTTTAACCAACACCCAAAGCGTTTCATAATCCAATAAACATTGTTGTTCGAAATCCAGGGCCTGATATTGTGTTCCTAATGCTTTGTCACCCGGTAAAGGAGCCGTTATCTGTAATTCTCCCCCCATAACTCGCTGCTGCAATACCGACAATTCAGATTCATCAGCGACAAACCAGCTACCGCGCCCCGTTAATTGTAGTGCATCGCCATTTTTTACCTTTTGGTGTTCATCTTGAGCAATCCGTTTGCTGGCAACAGCATTAAACATCGCGCTGCGGCAAGCAGAAAGATAAAAACTGCGGCGGTTACGTTCTTTGACTTGAATTTCATTAGCTGCCCAGCGTTGAGCCTGGACTAAATTTTGTCCATCCCGCCCGAAACGCTGTTCACCAAAGTAATTCGGTACACCGGTTTGCGCTATCTGCTGCAAACGTTTTTCCACTGATTGTCGGTCAGAAATGTCTCTTAATACCAGAGTGAAATCATTGCCTTGCAGCGCGCCAATTCGTAACTTGCGTTTCTGGCGGGAAGTTGTCAGCACTTCACAACCTTCAAGTTGAAATGCCGTGAAATCTGGATCTTGTTTCCCTGGTATATGTAAACAGAACCACTGTTCCGTCACTGCGTTACGATCTTTCAATCCCGCATAGCTGACAGAGCGAGCCGCTATTTTGGCAAAACGGGCAAGATGATCCGCGACAAATTGGGTGTTACATCCTGTTTTACGGATATGGACCATTAAGTGTTCGCCTTCGCCATCAGGAGAAAATCCCAAATCTTCGCGAACAATAAAATCTTCTGGTGTGGCTTTAACAATACCGGTCGCTTCCGGTCGGCCATAAAGCCAATGTAATTCACTCAATGTCATATTTATTTCTTTTACCCGCTTATTCTTTTACCAACAAAGCAACCGCTTCGCAGGCAATACCCTCTTTACGACCAACAAATCCCAGTTTTTCTGTTGTTGTCGCTTTAACGTTAATATCATCCATATGGCATTCAAGATCTTCCGCCAGGTTAACCCGCATCTGGGGAATATGCGGTAACATTTTTGGTGCCTGTGCGATAATGGTGATATCCAGGTTTCCTAACCGATAGCCCTTCGCACGGATACGGCGATAGGCTTCTTTCAGTAATTCACGGCTATCCGCGCCCTTGAAGGCAGGATCGGTATCGGGAAATAATTTACCAATATCTCCCAATGCTGCCGCGCCCAATAGGGCATCTGTAGCAGCGTGCAAAGCGACATCCCCATCGGAATGAGCGATTAATCCCTGTTCATAAGGAATGCGGACACCGCCAATGATCAATGGCCCTTCTCCGCCAAATTTATGCACATCAAAACCATGTCCAATTCTCATACGTTCGATTCCTTAGCTTTTTGGGATAGGTAAAATTCAGCCAATGCCAAATCTTCAGGTTGGGTTACTTTTATATTGTCCGCCCGTCCAGTAATCAGCACAGGACGATAACCACAATGCTCAAGTGCCGAAGATTCATCGGTGATACAAGCTTGATCTGCAAGTGCTTTGATCAAGCAATCACGCAATAACTGCAAAGGGAATAATTGTGGCGTCAAAGCGTGCCACAATCCGTTACGGTCAACGGTATGTGCAATCAATGTGTGGTTAATTGTGGGTGACTCTGCGACTGGCAACGATACCATGCGTTTCATCGTATCTCTCACCGGTGATGCCAACAATCCACCGCATATGTCAGGAGATCCTGCGTTGTGATCAATCAGTCGCAACAGGCTATCGAGATCATTTCGATGAAGACAAGGACGGGCTGCATCATGCACTAAAACCCAGTTTGTCCTGTCTGTAGGCAAACTAACCAGATAATCTAACCCAGCCAGAACTGAATCAGCTCGCTCTTCACCGCCAATAACTGTCGTAATTCTTGGATCAGAAGCAACAGGCAATTGTGCAAATTGGGTATCAGCTGGATTCAGCGCAATGATAACGCGTTGTATGCGAGGATGCTCAAACAGCGCTGCCAGAGTATGTTCAAGGATCGTTTTTCCGGCAACTTTCAGATACTGTTTTGGGCAATCTGATTTCATCCTGCTACCAATACCCGCAGCAGGGATCAAGGCGATAATTTCAGCAGGGGAATGAAGTTGTGACTTATTCATTTTGATTATTATTTACTGTTTTTGATTTAACGATTATTGCGCATTATGTTTTGAGGTATCAGGCACCATACGATAAAAAGATTCTCCTGGTTTAATCATGCCCAATTCATTACGAGCGCGTTCTTCAATCGCTTCCTGTCCCCCTTTAAGATCCTTAATTTCAGCAAACAACTGGTCGTTACGTGCTTTTAGTTTTAGGTTATCAGCTTCTTGTTTATTAACTTCAGCCTTAACCCGCACATAATCGTGAATACCGTTTTTGCCGAACCACAACGAATATTGTAACCAACCCAGAAGAACCAATAATAGTAGCGTTAGTTTGCCCATCTCCCCCCCTGAAAACCCGCTAATCATCCCACAACTGAAAGCATGACGCCACTGACTCTCACAAAACCGTTTACAAAACCATTCGCAAAAAAAAGCCTCTTGCAAAACAGGATGGTACGATATATACGCATTAAACTTTAAGTTGCAATTTACAACACTCTATGAAACCTGATTTCACCCCGCTTCGCGGGAAGAAATCACACGCATCTTGAAATTAGATTGGTAGAGTAGAAATGCATTGCACTAAATGAGTGTAGAAACACATTATTTAACTAACAATAATAATGTGTTTCATGACAGTTTGTTGGGTTTAGTCGTTAAGTTGGTAGGATATCGTTGCTTTTCAGGGCAAAAATCAGTTTTTCAATCGAAGATTCTACAGACTGTGAACCCTCTAAATAGACTTCTGGCTGTTCTGGAGCTTCATAGGTAGCATCAATTCCGGTGAAATTGCGCAATTCTCCCGCTCGTGCTTTTTTATATAGTCCCTTGGGATCACGAGCCTCACAGATCTCCAGTGGCGTATCGACATACACTTCAATAAAGCGCCCCTCTCCCATGAGTTCACGTATTTTTTGCCGTTCTGCTCTATGGGGGGAAATAAAAGCTGTCAGGACAACCAATCCCGCATCAACCATCAATTTTGCAACTTCACCGACGCGCCGGATATTTTCCTGCCGATCTATTGCAGAAAAGCCTAAATCACTGCACAGACCATGACGGACATTATCCCCATCCAGTAAGTACGTTTTGATTCCCTGTGCAAATAATGCCTGCTCCAATGCTCCTGCAAGGGTGGATTTTCCTGAACCAGACAGCCCTGTGAACCAAATCACCCGTGCAGAATGCCCATTTGCGCTTTCCCGCTGCGCCCGATCCAAAACATGTGAATGCCAGACGATATTATTCTGAGCCACTTATTTTCCTCCCAATAGATCACGTACTCCCCAGTGCGGGAAGTGGCGACGAACTAATTGGTTAAGTTCCAGCTCAAACTCACTGTATTCTTTAGGCTCTTCATAAACATCTGCCTGAATTTCACGCACCAATCCCGCTCCTACGGTCACATTGGTCAGACGATCAATCAGGATAATGCCACCGGTATCTGCATTTTGCGCATAACAGTCGAGCAACAAAGGTTCATCAAATGAAAATTCCACCCGCCCAATGGCGTTGAGGGGTAACTCAAGTGCGACTTTCTGTGTCAGGTTGTTAATATCCACTTGATATTGAACATTCTCGACTTTGCCACGGCTTTTTTTACCCGCGACTTTGATATCCAAACTTTGCCCTTGAATCAAAGGCTGTTCTGACATCCAGACGACATCAACCAAAGCGTGGCGAGTTGCGCTCATTTGAGTGTCAACAGCAATCAATAAGTCACCACGGCTAATATCTATTTCATCTTTTAATACGAGGGTAATAGCCTCTCCGGGTACGGCAAATGTGAGATCACCATTAAACGTGACGATCCTTTCTACCGTAGAAATCACACCAGACGGCATCACTTTTATTTGCTGGCCTTGCCATAAAATCCCTGATGACAATGTGCCGCTATATCCACGAAAATCAAGATCTGGGCGGTTGACATACTGTACGGGGAAACGCAAGGGCTGTTCTGTCGCTTTTGTTTTTACGTCCACGGACTCCAGGATATCCAGTAGCGTTTCTTCCGTATGCCACGCCATTTTTTCACTGCGGGTGACAATGTTATCCCCTTCCAACGCCGAAATTGGGACGAAATAGAGGGTGAGATCAGTAGGTAATTGTGCTGCAAAATTCAAATAATCTTGCTTGATTTGTTCAAATATCTCTTGCTGATATCCAACCAAATCCATTTTATTGACTGCCACCACCAGGTGACGAATACCCAGCAAGGTGCTGATAAAACTGTGGCGGCGAGTTTGTTCCTGAACACCTTTGCGTGCATCGATCAATAAAATAGAAAGATTACTGGTTGAGGCGCCTGTCGCCATATTGCGGGTATATTGCTCATGTCCTGGTGTGTCCGCAATAATGAATTTACGCTTTTCCGTGGAAAAATAGCGGTATGCGACGTCAATGGTGATGCCTTGTTCCCGTTCAGCCGCCAATCCATCAACTAATAAGGCCAGATCGAGCTTTTCTCCTTGAGTCCCAATTCGCTTGCTATCACTTTGTAAAGTTGCAAGTTGATCCTCATAAATTTGACGGGTGTCATGCAGCAAACGTCCAATTAGGGTACTTTTGCCATCATCCACGCTACCACAAGTTAAAAAACGCAGTAATCCTTTTTCCTGCTGCGTCCGAAGATAGGCTTCAACTCCGCCTTGTTGCTTGATCTGACTAGCAATAGTTTCATTATATGCAAGTGCTGGCATATCTGGACTCCTTAAAAATAACCCTGGCGCTTTTTCAGCTCCATAGAACCTGACTGATCACTGTCAATCAGCCGCCCTTGCCGTTCGCTAGTGGTCGATATCAACATTTCTTCGATGATTTCCGGCAACGTTTCTGCTTCTGATTCCACCGCTCCTGTCAGCGGCCAGCAGCCAAGTGTCCTAAAACGCACTTTCCGCTGGCTAATGACTTCCCCTGCTTTCAGGTCGACTCGATCATCGTCAACCATAATTAATGTCCCCTCACGCTGAACAACCGGACGAGGTTTAGCAAAATAAAGAGGGACGATCTCGATCTGCTCCAAATAGATGTATTGCCAGATATCCAATTCGGTCCAGTTGGATAACGGGAAGACACGGATACTTTCCCCTTTGTTAATCTGGCCGTTATAGTTGCGCCAAAGTTCAGGGCGCTGGTTTTTAGGGTCCCAACGATGGGAACGGTCACGGAATGAGTAAATTCGTTCTTTGGCTCGTGATTTTTCTTCATCACGCCGCGCCCCGCCAAATGCTGCATCAAAGCCGTATTTATCCAGTGCTTGCTTCAATCCTTCTGTTTTCATGATATCGGTATGTTTGGCACTGCCATGAATAAAAGGATTAATTCCCAACATCTCTCCTTGTGGATTGCGGTAAACCAGCAACTCAAAACCATATTTTTCCGCTGTGCGATCACGGAAGTCGTACATGTCCTGAAATTTCCAGCCTGTATCTACGTGTAATAAAGGGAAAGGCAGTTTTCCCGGATAAAATGCTTTACGTGCAAGATGCAGCATTACAGAAGAATCTTTACCAATCGAATAGAGCATGACGGGATTGGCAAATTCAGCAGCTACTTCCCGAATAATATGGATACTTTCAGCTTCAAGTTGCTGTAAGTGTGTTAGTCTTTTTTCGTCCATTGGACACTCCTTATACTAAATCAATCACAGCAGGGCGATTTACTTGATCAGCCACGTTTTCGCTTTCAAACCATCCTATTTGATGGTGGAGTTGAGCCACCTCTCCTACTACCAGCAAGGCGGGGAAGGGAACTTCTTGTGCCAATCGTTCCAATTCGGATAAGGTTCCGGTCAATACTTGCTGTTCTGGACGAGTGCCACAACCAATCACGGCAACGGGGGTATGGCTATCCCGACCGTGTGAGATCAACTTTTGGCTGATCAAGGCTGCTTTCATGATCCCCATATAAATGGCTAATGTTTGATTACCCCGCGCGAGTGCAGGCCAATCCAATTCATTGCCATTTTCACGGCAATGTCCGGTAATAAAGGTGACGCTTTGCGCGTGTTCTCTGTGAGTCAATGGGATACCCGCGTAAGCAGAAGCACCTACCGCTGCCGTAATGCCAGGCACAACTTGAAAAGGAACTCCCGCTGCTGCTGCAATCTGTAATTCTTCTCCACCACGGCCGAAAATAAAGGGATCGCCCCCTTTTAAGCGAACCACTTTTTTCCCCTGATTCGCGAATTTGATGATAAGTCGGTTGGTTTCTTCCTGCGCTACGGAGTGATTACCTGCTCTTTTTCCAACACAGATTTTGTCTGCATCACGGCGAACTAACTCCAGAATTTCTGCGCTAACTAAATGGTCATAAAGAATGACGTCAGCCTGCTGGATCACTTGCAAGCCTTTTAAGGTCAATAATCCTGGATCACCTGGCCCAGCACCTACCAGAGCAAGTTCTCCTTGGGAATGAGAGTCATCTTGTGTCAACTGCTGTTCAAGTTGCTCTTCTGCTTGCTGTAATTGCCCATTGGCGATGAGTGTGGCAAAACGCCCATTAAACGCCTTTTCCCAAAAATGGCGCCGTTGACGTATGGAAGTAAAACGTTGTTTCACGCGTTCGCGCCAGCGCCCCGCGATATTTGCCATCGTACCCAGGCTAAATGGGAGCAAAGACTCCAGCTTTTCCCGCAATAATCTTGTTAATACCGGAGATTTTCCAGCCGATGAGATCGCCACAATAATCGGGGAGCGATCAATAATTGAGGGGAAAATGGCCGAACAGAGCGGTTGGTTATCCACAACGTTGGTCAAAATAGCGCGCTTATTGGCTTCAGTAAAAATATGCTGATTTAGGTCGTGATCATCTGTGGCGGCAATCACTAAAAATACACCATCAAGATATTCTGTTTTAAACGTTCCCTGTAACCACTCAACTTCCCCTTTTTGATAGCGTTGTTGCAGTTCTGCATGTAGCTCAGGAGCAACAACCGTTAACACTGCACCAGTACGAAGTAATAAGTCTGCTTTGCGAGAGGCGATTTCTCCGCCCCCTATCAGCAATACAGATCGGGCTTTAAGCTCAATAAATAAAGGTAAATAATCCACGATACCATCCCGCGTTAGAGCCTGTTCATGTTCTACCCTATGGATGTCAAGTCACAAAGGATATAGCTCTTAATTATTATGCTGACCAGAAGATGAATATATGAGGCCATGATTAGGTTATGAAATGACAAAAAGTAATTATTTGTTCCTGAATCGCATAAGCTAAAAAAGCAGCAGTAGCCCACCAGCGCAGTAACTCTGGTTTTCCAGCCTACCACGACTATTAATTAATTGTTTACTCGAATAAAAATGATCTCAAGCCGATCTTTTTTGCTTTGCTGTATCTATTACACATTTTTTTAATGTGTTAAGTTATACTTCTCTGATTTAAATTCAAGTCTTCTTCATTAAAATAAAAAACTAGGACGGTAATCATTATGTCATACATGATTTATCTTACCTTAAACGGTAAGAAGCAAGGCTTAATATCGGCAGGTTGTTCTACTCTCGATTCCATAGGAAACCGATATCAAAAAGGACACGAAGATCAAATACAAGTGTTAAGCTTAAATCATATGATGAATCGAGAACAAAATGTAAGTCATCATCCAATACAATTTGTCAAACCAATAGATAAGTCATCTCCATTATTAGCAATGGCTATAGATTCTAATGAATCACTGAATGCCGCTTTTATTTTTTATCGGACAAATCCTACTGGACAATCAGAACTTTTTTATGAAGTAAAACTCACAGAAGCAACCGTTGTGGATATTTCTTGCACTTATCCAAATTCAATTAACAACAATGATATGATGCCATATGAAAAAGTTTTACTTAACTATAAGTCTATATCATGGAGTCACGTAACAGCAGGTACATCTGCCTATAGTATATGGGACGACCGAGTTTACTAACACCAAGTTAAGCTAAGCATATATATTCTTAGCTTTTATTTTTTTCACTTATGTACGCAAAAATAAAAAACAAAGCCAAAATTATAATTATGCCAAATAAAGAAAACCAACCCCATACATCAGGGAAAAAGTATAAACATACAGATACCCAGATGAAAATAACCACCACAGGAATATTTGTCCATAATAAGTCTTTAAAGAAAGACAAAATAAGTGCTTTAAAC
>NZ_JADEUF010000059.1 GCF_015163655.1 Xenorhabdus griffiniae
GCAAGACTGACTCGCAAGACCTTATCTTTTTCAAAATCCATAGAAATGCATGACAGAGTCATTGGGTATTATTTGAACATTCGTCACTATCAATAAATTGGAATCATGACCCAATAATTGACAGTAGTGATACATCAGCCACATTCAGAGGCTCCTTTACCAGTAGCTGCCGACTCACCGGAGAAGTAAGCTATAGTCAATTATTTGGACAATATAGATTTGTTGCTGATAATCAGGAATGGCCTGCTCAAATAAGCTTCTATTCCATTTTAGCACCTACCCCTTCCCTTCCAAGAAAGTACGTCATAGCAGATCATTGGAACGGTATCAGAACAGGTGATGGTAATATACTTGTAAGTGGGCTGAGAACATATACAACAGACGTAGGATTATACGATATATATACTTTCGAAAAGATTCTTTTCACCATAACTCCAGCAGAGAAATAACACATTAAATATTAACCCACTGAATTTAGTCAAGCCATGCTCTCCAATATTGATGAACCGATTTTACTGATGTTCACAGGCGGAGAAGTCTCCCCCGCCTTCATGTCACTTAGCAATGTTTATTGTTGATTAGATGAGGGAAGATATATGAGTATTCAAGTTACAAAACCTGAAACACAAGTCTTAGAAGATGAGGAACTTGTTGTCGTTCCAACTCCGAAATATGTCAAAGATTCAATCCAAGAAACGATTGAAGAACACGCCCAAAGCCGCAACCACCCAGATGCAACGCTCAGAGAAAAAGGATTCGTTATCCTAAATAACGCAATAGATAGAGATGACGAAACTTATGCTGCGACATCCAAAGCGGTGAAAACGGCATATGATTTAGCGAATACAGCTAATCAAAACGCCAGCAATGCAAATAATAATGCCAATACTCGTTTATCTAAGGACCAAAATGGAGCGGATATTTCTGATAAACAAGAATTCGTAAACAACCTAGGTTTAGCAGGAACAGTAATACTGGCAAAAAACTCAGTACAGGGTAAACAATATACAGGTGACCTAACAGTTATGGAGGCAGCCTGGGTAAAAATAGCTGAAGTGACTATGGGTGTAGCAAGTACTATCAATATCACTCTGATAGGCGGTGCTGGCTACAATGTAGGTATTTTCGGGCAGTGTGCTATTACTAATATAATCCTGAGATCAGGAAATGATAGTCCTCACGGAATTAACGCCGTAATGTATACAACTAATAGCGGCTCACCTACTGACTTAGCAACCGTTAATACATCCGGTTATAACTATGATATTTACATATCAATTGGTCCTTTTGCACAAGGTATAATCTTAAATGCTTTTTCATCAGATCGAGCAACGATTAATAATCTGTCTAATATGGCAAATTTATCAAGAGTTCCCGAAAATGCAGTTAAAGGAAAAGTATACTCTTATCCATTAAATGACATAACTCCTTCATGATAAATCAGGGCCATATGGCCCTGTACTACGGTACTTCAAATGTAGATTTTATGTATTATGGTAAATACTCTCGAGCATTTTGATATTGTTCACTTGTTTGTCGGCTATCTGGTTTACTTATTTGTTGTATCTAAGGAACTCCGGCTGCCTTGGGCGTCTACATCGTAAACAAGGGATCAATACAAAAGATTTACTGGGACACAAGACACAACAACAAACGGATAAATACTACGATGACAGGGGTAAAGACTGGATAAAAATTGTCGTCTGAGTTTTTAGAAATTTGATGAGTTTTGATAATTTGTTTTGATAAAATTTTGATAACCGTTTCACACACTATAATAAAAAACGGGAACCATTAAGCTCCCGTTATCTATTCAGCTACGCAATTAATTACATATGTGTAATAATTGCATCACCAAATTCACTACATTTCAGCAGCTTAGCGCCTTCCATCAGGCGTTCAAAATCGTAAGTCACGGTCTTCGCGGCAATCGCACCTTCCATTCCCTTAACGATTAAATCTGCGGCTTCTAACCATCCCATGTGGCGCAGCATCATTTCAGCGGAAAGGATCACCGAACCCGGGTTGACTTTATCCTGACCCGCATACTTAGGCGCAGTACCGTGTGTTGCTTCGAACAATGCGCATTCGTCGCCAATGTTTGCACCTGGGGCAATACCGATGCCACCCACCTGAGCAGCTAAAGCATCAGAAATATAGTCACCATTCAGGTTCATACACGCAATAACATCATACTCTGCTGGACGCAATAGGATCTGTTGCAAGAAAGCATCTGCAATCACATCCTTAATGATGATATCTTTGCCATTTTTAGGATTCTTGATCTTAACCCACGGACCACCATCCAACAATTCTCCGCCGAATTCAGTGCGAGCTAGTTCATAACCCCAGTCTTTGAAAGCACCTTCAGTGAATTTCATGATATTGCCTTTATGAACCAGAGTGACTGATTCACGTCCATTATCAATGGCATATTCAATCGCGGCACGTACTAAACGTTTAGTGCCTTCTTCTGAGCAAGGTTTTACACCAATACCACACTGTTGAGGGAAACGGATCTTATTAACACCCATTTCATCTTGCAGGAATTTAATCACTTTGTCCGCTTCCGCTGAACCCGCTTTCCACTCAATGCCCGCATAAATATCTTCAGCGTTTTCGCGGAAAATAACCATATCGGTCAATTCAGGCTGCTTAACAGGGCTTGGCGTACCTTGGTAGTAACGAACCGGACGCAGGCAGACATACAGATCCAATTGCTGACGCAATGCGACGTTCAGCGAACGGATACCACCACCTACTGGTGTTGTCAGAGGGCCTTTGATAGCAACACGGTATTCACGGATCAAATCTAGCGTTTCATCTGGCAACCAAACATCTTTACCATAGACATGCGTAGATTTTTCACCTGTGTAGATTTCCATCCAGGAAATTTTGCGCTCACCGCTATACGCTTTCTGAACCGCAGCATCAACAACTTTTAGCATGACCGGCGTAACATCAACACCAATGCCATCCCCTTCGATATAAGGGATAATAGGGTTATTCGGAACATTTAATTTACCTTTGGCATCAATAGTAATTTTTTTACCTTCCGCCGGAACAACTACTTTGCTTTCCATTAACCTCTCCTTTCAAATAAGCGCAATGCCTTGTTAATTTTTTGTAAGGGACGTGTCAATACTACTTGAATATTCTGCAAACGCCAACGGTCACAGATTTAAGGTATAATACGCCCCCTAATTTTAAACAATGGCTTATCATGACAAATATCGCTTTTAAAAAACGCCAACTTAACCGATTCAGCCAAAGAAAAAATAATAGAGCCATAAAAAAAACAATCGGCCCTCGTCAGGTATTGATTTTTAACAAACCTTATGATGTCTTACCCCAATTCACCGATGAAATGGGCAGAGCAACATTAAAAGATTTTATCCCGTTTACTGATATTTATGCCGCGGGTCGTCTGGATCGTGATAGTGAAGGTTTGCTGGTGTTGACCAATGATGGCAAATTACAGGCTAGATTGACTCAACCTAATAAAAAAACCGCTAAAGTTTATTATGTTCAAGTCGAGGGCATTCCTGATGAAACGGCTCTGAATCAACTTCGTAACGGCGTTTTATTAAAAGATGGCCCAACCTTACCCGCCGGCGCTGAATTAGTGGAAGAGCCTGAGTGGCTTTGGGAGAGAATTCCCCCTATTCGGGAACGAAAAAGCATTCCGGAAAGTTGGCTTAAAATTACGTTATATGAAGGGCGTAATCGGCAGGTACGCAGAATGACTGCCCATGTGGGATACCCTACACTGCGCCTAATCCGTTTTAGTATGGGTTCAATACAATTAGGCTCATTATCCCCTGGAGAATGGAGAGAAATTAATCTTGTTTAGTCCACACGTCACGGTTGCCTGCATTGTTCATGCAGAAAATAAGTTTTTAGTTGTTGAAGAGTTTATCAACGGCAAGCCTCTCTGGAATCAACCAGCAGGCCATCTTGAAGCTGATGAAACATTATTGGAAGCCGTTGAACGGGAATTATGGGAAGAAACCGGAATTCGTGCACAACCACAAGCATTTTTAAAACTACACCAATGGGTTGCGCCGGACAGAACCCCATTTATCCGTTTTCTATTCTTGGTTGAAATGGAAAAAATCATGGACACCCATCCACACGATAACGATATCCATTGCTGCCATTGGTTAAGTGCAGAAGAAATTCTTAGCAGTTCACAGTTACGTTCCCCTCTGGTTGCCGAAAGTCTTCTTTGCTACCTTGAGCGCAAAGCTTATCCACTCTCGATACTGGATTATTATGGTTCACCTTTCGCCAAATGAAGACGTTTGGTGCACCTTGCCTGTCAACGTGCTAAAGTATTGCGTTTGTTTTTTTCCGCAGTGAGATATATCCATGTCAGATAACAGCCAGAAAAAAGTCATTGTCGGCATGTCCGGCGGTGTTGATTCATCCGTTTCCGCCTACCTTCTGCAACAGCAGGGCTACCAGGTAGCTGGCCTGTTCATGAAAAACTGGGAAGAAGACGATAGTGAAGAGTATTGCTCAGCGGCTACCGATCTTGCTGATGCTCAGGCCGTTTGTGACAAACTGGGCATAGAATTGCATACCATCAATTTTGCAGCCGAGTATTGGGATAATGTATTCGAACATTTTCTTGCTGAATATAAAGCCGGCAGAACCCCAAACCCGGACATTCTTTGTAATAAAGAAATCAAATTCAAAGCATTTTTAGAGTTTGCCGCAGAGGATTTAGGGGCTGACTATATCGCAACCGGGCATTATGTCCGCCGTCGGGATGTAAACGGCATGAGCCAATTGCTCCGTGGCTTGGATGACAACAAAGATCAAAGCTATTTCTTATATACCTTAAGCCACCAACAAGTTGCCAAGAGTCTGTTTCCAGTTGGGGAATTGAAAAAACCCGAAGTACGCCGCATTGCCGAAGAAATTGGCCTGGTTACCGCAAAGAAAAAAGATTCGACAGGTATCTGCTTTATTGGTGAGCGTAAGTTCCGTGATTTCCTTGGGCGTTATTTACCCGCCCAGCCTGGCCCAATTATGACTGTGGATGGACAGACCATCGGCCAACATACTGGCTTGATGTACCATACTCTCGGCCAGCGCAAAGGACTAGGAATTGGGGGAACGAAAGATGGTAGTGAAGAACCCTGGTATGTTGTTGATAAAGATGTCGACAATAACATACTGATTGTTGCCCAAGGCCATGAACATCCTCGCCTGATGTCTGTCGGTTTGATCGCCCAGCAACTACATTGGGTTGATCGTCAATCACTACAAGCAGAAATGCGCTGTGTAGTCAAAACACGCTACCGTCAGCATGATATTCCCTGCACTGTCGTCCCTCTGGGTGAAGATAAAATTGAGGTTCGTTTTGATAGCCCTGTTGCCGCTGTCACCCCTGGTCAATCAGCCGTGTTTTATCAAGGTGAAGTTTGTCTCGGTGGTGGCGTGATCGAACAACGTATACAGGAGTAGTTGTGGCTAAAAATTATTACGATATTACACTGGCTCTGGCAGGTATCTGCCAGTCAGGCCGTCTGGTCCAAAAACTTGCCCATGAAGGCCAGTGTGATACGGATGCTTTTGAGATCATGATCAACAGCGTCCTGAACATGAATCCAACCTCTACGCTGGATGTCTTCGGCAATAACGCCGGCAACCTGCGTGTTGGCCTTGACGCTATGTTGGGTATGTTCAATGGTTCACATAGTGGCGTTTCTGCCGATCTTACCCGCTATATGCTGAGTTTAGTGGCACTGGAACGCCGCTTGAATAAAAACCCATCGGCTGTCAATCAATTGGCAAATCGCATTGAACAATTAGAACGTCAGCAAGCCTATTTTGAACCGATGTCAGAAGGAATGCTCAACGCCCTGGCTGGAATCTATGTCGATGTTATCAGTCCACTGGGGCCACGTATTCAGGTGACCGGTTCACCTGACGTATTACGTAATTCATTGATTCAGGCAAAAGTCAGATCGGTGTTACTGGCCGGTATCCGCAGTGCCGTTTTATGGCAACAAGTTGGCGGTAGCCGCCTGCAAATCATGTTTTCTCGTCAGCGCCTGATCCGACAGGCAAAAGAGATCCTTGCTAACTGTTAGATGATAAAGACTGTTAGCGAAAACTGTTAAATCTAAGCTGTTAAACATACATTGTTAAATAAAATCCGGGAGTTGCTACCAATGGAATTATCCTCACTGACCGCTGTTTCTCCAATTGATGGCCGTTACGGCGATAAAGTCAGCGCACTACGCGCTATTTTTAGTGAGTTCGGCTTACTAAAATTCCGTGTGCAAGTCGAAGTACGTTGGCTGCAAAAACTGGCTGCAACCACAGAAATTCAGGAAGTTCCTGCTTTTGACGCCGACGCAAACGCTTACCTTGATGAAATTATTGTAAATTTCAATGAGCAGGATGCACTGCGTATTAAAGAAATTGAGCGCACCACCAATCACGACGTTAAGGCTGTTGAGTATTTTCTGAAAGAAAAAGTCGCGCACATCCCTGCCCTGCATCAGGTTGCAGAATTTATTCATTTTGCCTGCACATCAGAAGATATTAATAACCTGTCACATGCATTGATGCTTAAAACAGCCCGTGAGGAAGTGTTGCTGCCTCAATGGCGCCAAATAATCGATACCATCACCCGCATGGCACATGATTATCGCGATCTGCCACTGCTATCGCGCACACACGGTCAACCCGCCACCCCTTCCACTGTCGGCAAAGAATTTGCTAACGTGGCCTATCGTATGAAACGCCAATTCCGTCAGCTTGAGCAGGTAGAAGTGCTAGGCAAAATCAACGGGGCAGTTGGTAACTACAATGCACACTTGTCAGCCTATCCACAAGTTGACTGGCACCAATTTAGTGAGTCATTTGTGACTTCTTTGGGTATTCAGTGGAACCCATATACCACTCAGATTGAGCCTCATGATTACATTGCAGAACTGTTTGATTGTGTGGCCCGTTTTAATACCATCCTAATCGATTTTGATCGCGATATCTGGGGCTATATCGCCTTGAACCATTTCAAGCAAAAAACCATTGCCGGGGAAATTGGTTCTTCTACTATGCCACATAAAGTCAATCCAATTGATTTCGAAAACTCAGAAGGCAACCTGGGCCTGGCAAATGCAGTCTTGGGACATCTGGCCAGCAAACTGCCTGTTTCTCGCTGGCAGCGTGACCTGACAGATTCAACAGTATTGCGCAATCTGGGCGTCGGTCTGGGATATGCATTGATTGCCTATCAATCCACGATGAAGGGATTGAACAAGCTGGAAGTCAATGAACAGCACTTACTGAATGAATTGGATGGTAATTGGGAAGTATTGGCCGAGCCTATCCAGACTGTTATGCGCCGTTATGGTATTGAAAAGCCGTATGAAAAACTAAAAGAACTGACTCGCGGTAAACGTGTTGATGCTGAAGGTATGAAAGCGTTTATTGATGGCCTTGAACTTCCTGAAGCAGAGAAAGAGCGCCTCAAATCCATGACGCCAGCAAATTACATTGGATACGCTACTTTACTGGTTGACCAGTTAAAATAATCTGTGTTTATCCATATCAATGGGCGGATTCTATTCCGCCCATGTGCGCTTTTTGTGCCGCAATTTACAACACGATATGAAACCTGATTTCTCCCTGCTTCGCGGGGAGAAATCACAGGCATCTTGAAGTTAGGTTGGTATATATAGAAGTTAAATAAATTGTAAATTTATTTACTATTTCAACCTAACCATTTGTTTTCAAATGCACCAATCATTAATATACCAACAAACGCCAAATAGTTACTATACTTAGTTTACTCATAATCATATACCCATAATTTTATTTAATCTTTATTGACGAAATTGATTACTTAGCTATTTTAAATTTATTTGATAAACATTAATTACTGATTAGCATAAGGAATCATTATGCGGATATTGATCGTTGAAGATAACGCATTACTTCGCCATCACTTAACCGTACAATTACGGGATATCGGGCATCAAGTTGATGCTGCGGAGAATGCTAAAGAAGCAGATTATTATCTCAAAGAAAGTCACCCTGACATTGCTATCGTTGATTTAGGGTTACCGGGAGAAGATGGCCTTAGCATGTTACGGCGCTGGCGCAGTGAGCAAATTAATTTACCGATTCTTGTTCTCACCGCGCGTGAGAGCTGGCAAGAAAAGGTCAACGTGCTAAACGCGGGTGCAGATGATTATGTTACCAAGCCCTTTCATCTGGAAGAAATTAATGCCCGTATACAAGCATTAATGCGACGCAATAGTGGTTTGGCATCACAATTAGTTGAGATATCACCATTTTTAATCAATCTTTCAAGAAAGGAGTTTTCTATCAATGATACCAATATTAAGTTGACTGCTTTTGAATACATTATTATCGAAACCTTGATGCGCAATAATGGCAAAGTTGTTAGTAAAGAAACGCTCATGCGCCAATTGTATCCAGACGCTGAATTACGTGAAAGTCATACAATTGATGTATTGATGGGGCGTTTGAGGAAAAAAATATTGAATGAATGGCCGGAAGAGGTCATTGTCACTGTACGTGGTCAAGGGTATCGCTTCGATGTGAAATCTTACGATGCTTAAGTTCTCAGAAACACCTTTTTCTTTGAGAACACGGTTTCTCATGGCCACGGCTGCGATTATTCTTGCATTGACACTATCATATGGCATTGTTGCTATCGCCGGATATTTAGTTAGTTTTGATAAAACAAGCTATTCCATACTCCGTAGCCAAAGTAATCTATTTTTCACCTTGGCCAGATGGGAAAATAACAAGCTAGAAATCCTTGTTCCCAAAGATTTTTCCATGAATTATCGCTCATTAGCACTGATCTATGATAATGATGGGAATATTCTTTGGCGCCAGAATAATGTGCCTGAATTGGAAAGAATGATCGATCCCGATTGGCTGAAAAAAGATGGCTTATATACACTAGAAGCATACTTTAAAGAAAAAGGGGATTTTTTCTATAATCCAACAGCAACACCAAACCAAGATAATACAAAAAAGGCAAAAAATAGTGAGAAAGTATTATTAACCTACTCGGTTGCTGTCAATATTTATCCTGCCACTGACAAACTGCCTGCCATGACTATTGTTATCATTGATACCATTCCACAAGATGTACAGGAATCAGCAAAAGTATGGGAATGGTTTGGATATGTGCTAATTGCTAATTTACTTTTAATCATTCCATTAATCTGGCTGGCCGCGGACTGGAGCCTTAGACCAATAAAATCCTTAATTACCCAAATCAGTTCATTAGAAAATGGAGAAAGAAAAGAACTGGAGGAGAACCCGCCTACTGAATTAAAAGGGTTAGTCAGAAACTTAAACAACTTGCTATCTAATGAACGTAAACGTTATGCCAAATATCACACGACACTCTCAGATTTGACGCATAGCCTGAAAACGCCTCTAGCGGTATTGCAATCAACCTTACGTTCTCTGCGTCCCCCGCAGAAGCTGACCATTGAACAAGCTGAACCCATTATGCTTGAACAAATTGACCGGATATCGCAACAGATTGGCTACTATTTGCATAGAGCCAATATACGCAGCGACCATAGTTTGCTTTTGCGACAGATTTCTTCCGTCCCAATCTTGCTAGATGGCCTAATCAGTGCCCTAACCAAGGTATATCAACATAAGGGCATCAAAATGATGCTAGATGTCTCTCCTGAAGTGACATGGCTAGGGGAAAAAAATGACTTTCTGGAAGTAATGGGAAACATCTTAGATAATGCGTGTAAATATTGCCGGAAACAGGTCAAAATCACCGCCACAATGGGAGAAAACTCAGTCACTATTATTGTCGATGATGATGGGTTAGGGGTTCCCCTTGATAAGCGGGAAATGATTTTTCAGCGCGGCTTACGAGCTGACACATTACGATCAGGCCAGGGCCTTGGCTTATCGATAGCATCTGAAATTGTCGAACAATATGATGGTGATATCAGCATAGAAGATAGCCCCCTTGGTGGCGCTAGAGTGAGTGTCGTATTTCGCGTCCAGCATAATCCCCAACACAAAGCAGCCAACACAATGCGAGCACCACGCAATCACGATTAGGTGATTGCTAGCACTACACAGCCAAATTATTCTGTAATCAGAGAGCACGATGGCAATGCAATAATGACATTGTTGTGCTCGGTTTTTGACAGCAGCTTACGCAGTACCGATACAGAGTAGAGTAAATATTTTACCGTGATGCAAAGAAAATGCTCTGATGTTCCTGTTTTTCCATACGTATTCGGTTGCAATGCAAAAAACACATTAGCAGTTTTAGACTATGCATATGCCACCCACTTGCCATAACCACGGATAAACTGGATGTCACATCCCATCAAATTGGATAGTTATGATGTCCGGCAGATGAAACACTACTACCCTGTAATAAGAATTACTTGGGGTTGTACTACCTATAGGTGCTCGCATTTAAAAACAATCGTGTTCACATTTATCCGGTTTTTCTGCTCACACTAACTGCAAATGAAATCTTCTTCCCTGCATAGACCTGTTATCTTTTTTAGGTATCCCTATAGAAGGCAACATGATGAGATACTCTCTAACATCTTACAAGAATCCAAACCAGATTTTCGAGACAGTAAAAAAATCAACATATAAATAGGTTTTTATAATACTGAGAGTATCAGATGTTGGCGTTCCTTACCCCGCGCGGGGTAAGGAATACTCCTATCATTTTGAAACGCTATTTAGATTCAAGAGTGATAATTTTTAATTGCGAGTCGTTACATTTAATCTACCAAAATTTTATAAGGAAATTTTGACATGAAACGTAATGCCCCCGAAGGTCTGTTCGAGAATACTAAGCCCAGCAACATGCTTCATTCGCTTGACAAACCCCAATCTGCTCCCGAATCAGAGATCTCAGCTAACACGCAGGCGGTATACATGTATGTGGTTGAATCTCGCCAGTATGTCAATATTGATGGATCCGGATGGGCGGTACTAGAAGCTAACCCAAGTACGAAATACTATCTTGTCCCATATTACAAAGGAAATTACATCGTTATCGCAAATGGCTCATACAAAAGTTACTACCTGAGCTATAACCATAACTCTTACGTAGGTGGTTATGGGGCTTGGTATAATGCCAGTTACTGGTCCTTCCATCCTATCGATAACTTGTACTATGCAGGGCTGTATCCGTACACTAAGGGAGGTGTCGAATACCTCTGCGTCAATGGACTCGTGGATGCAATTGATAGCGTTGTGACGGTTGTCCCCCTAAAAATTATAGTGGAATGATCTCGAACACCTCATAAGCCTGCTATTTTGATTAATATGACTATGAGGTAATAATCCACATGAAACAGACAGTACCGAGACGCCAGTATTCTACGGAAGTTAAGCTGGAAGCGGTTTAACAGGTTGTTTTCTATCAGCAGCGGGTTGTTAAGGTCGCCCGCTCACTGGGGATTGGTGCCAGCACCCTGTGAAAATGGGATCGTCAATGTTAGCCGATGGCGGTTATACCGGAAAAACTTTTGCGGACAGTGTGCATCATATACTGGGTACGACTGTTGAAATAGCTCGTCTTTTCTTGCTGCAGTACAAATTCGTTGTCCTGTTCTTTAGCCAAAGATCTCATGATGGCAACATCTGACACAACCCCAAAATATTTCAACCAAATCTGATATCGTCATTGACTATTCGTTATAATAGCGTGAAATTCACTTCTCACTTCAGGATGTCACCATGGACTATCAGCTAAATCTGGACTGGCAGGCGTTTTTGCAAAACCATTGGCAAAAACGACCATTGCTGATTAAACAGGGTTTCCATCAGTTTATTGATCCTCTTTCCCCCGATGAGCTTGCGGGTCTGGCGATGGAAAATGAAATCGATAGCCGTTTGGTTAGTCAGAAAAATGGGCGCTGGGAAGTTTCCCACGGACCATTTGAAACCTACGACCATTTAGACGAAAAAAACTGGTCTTTGCTTGTACAAGCCGTTGACCATTGGCATCTCCCTTCTTCTGCACTGATGAAGCCATTCCGTGTACTGTCTGACTGGCGCATGGATGACTTGATGATCTCGTTCTCCGTACCCGGCGGTGGTGTCGGCCCGCATCTTGACCAATATGACGTTTTTATCATTCAAGGAAAAGGGCGCAGACGCTGGCGGGTAGGTGAAAAAATTCCTATGAAACAACATTGCCCTCACCCTGATTTGTTGCAGGTTGAACCTTTTGAGGCAATTATTGATGAAGAGATGTTACCGGGCGATATACTCTATATTCCACCAGGTTTTCCACACGAAGGCTATGCTATTGAGGATTCACTGAACTATTCAGTGGGATTCCGTGCCCCCAATGCCCGTGAATTATTCAGTGGATTTGCTGACTATATTCTGGCAAACGAGCTGGGAAGCCATCGCTACAACGATCCTGGATTAACATTTCGTGACAACCCAGCCTTGATCCAGACAAACGAACTGCACACACTGCGTTCCATGATGCGTGAATTGTTGGAACAACCAGAAACTTTCCAAAACTGGTTTGGCGAATTCATCTCTCAATCACGCCATGAATTAGATCTGGCACCACCTGAACCGCCCTATGAGAGCGATGAGATTTATGATTTGCTGAAACAAGGCGAAGCGTTAAATCGCTTGAGTGGCCTGCGCGTCCTGCGGGTTGGTGATCAATGTTTCGTCAATGGGGAATTGATGGATACTCCTCATATCCATGCTGCTAACGCCCTTTGCCAATATGACAAAGTGAATGCTGAACTGCTGGGCGATGCTATCGACGACGTCCGATTTGTCAGCCTGCTTACGGCTTTGGTCAATAGCGGTTATTGGTATTTTAATGATTAATCCAGGCCAAGGGGCAAGATAAGTTGCCCCTTGTTTGCTAAATAGTGGCTGTTATTCAGGCGAGACATGGCTTACCGTTAATTCAGCAATCCGCATAATCACATTAACGGCTTGTTCCATGCCTTCCAGTGAAATAAATTCGTGCTTGCTGTGATAATTATATCCACCCGTAAAAATATTCGGGCAAGGGAGGCCACGATAAGATAACTCTGCACCATCAGTCCCTCCACGTATCGGCTGGATTATCGGTTCAATATGACAATCGAGCATCGCTTGTTTAGCAATGGCAATAACATGAGGATATTTAAGCACCTCGCTATGCATGTTGTAATAATCATCATCAATCGCCAGCTCAATATAGCAGTCTGGATGTAATCCTTCTCCGATATTTTCCGCAATAGCAATGAGATTTTTTTTACGTTTTGCAAAATTATCCCTGTCAAAATCTCGGATGATATAGTGCATCTCGGCACGCTCAACAGTCCCTTTTATGCTATGCAGATGATAAAAACCTTCATAACCTTCGGTCTGTTCAGGCGTTTCTTCAGCCGGTAAAGCATGATGAATGCGCATGGCTAATGTCAATGCGTTAACCATAACTCCTTTGGCACTGCCCGGATGAGCCATATTCCCCACAATCTTGATGACCACGGATGCGGCATTGAAATTTTCAAATTCCAATTCACCCACTCCGCCGCCATCAACGGTATAGGCCCATTCTGCGCCGAAAGCCGCTAGATCAAAATAGTGTGCTCCCCTGCCAATTTCCTCATCTGGCGTGAACGCAATCCGAATATCACCATGTGGAATATTTCTCTGTTTCAAACGCACCATCGCGGTAATGATTTCAGCGATCCCCGCTTTATCATCAGCACCCAACAATGTTTTGCCATCGGTCGTAATTAATGTTTTCCCCAGTAAGCTATGTAATACAGGGAACATGACTGGCGATAACACGTCATCTCCCATCCCTAACGCAATATCACCACCACGATAATTTTCCACAATCTGGGGATTAACATGCTTACCGGAAAAATCCGGTGAGGTATCGAGGTGGGCAATAAAACCAATAACAGGAACAGGCGTTGCAACATTTTTTGGCAATGTTGCCATCACACATCCCCGTTCATTGAGAGTGACATCGGCAAAACCAAGCTGGATCAACTCTTCGTATAATACCTTGGCAAGATCCAGTTGACCGTTACTACTGGGAATGGTTTTAGCGGATGGTTTTGATTGCGTATTAAATGCAATATATTTAAAAAAACGCTCTAATAATCTATCCATCTTCTTCTCCCTGGTTCATGTGGATTTATTATGAAAAAGATGGATAGCGTAGGCATTGCGTCAAGTCAGCTTTTATCCGTCTTCATCTGCTGAATTAAGGATTGAACATATTGCGTAACTATTTTACTGGCATAACCGTAATGTTTTTCATCAAACAAATTCTCGACCTGGCTAGGTTCAAGATTCAGTTCAACAGTGTGCGCCCCAGACAATTTAGCCTCATGCACAAACCCCGCTGCCGGATAAACGTGGCCCGATGTTCCAATAGCAATAAAGATATCTGCATCAGCTAAAGCAGAGTAAATCTGTTCCATACCCAATGGCATTTCCCCAAACCATACTACATGAGGACGTAATGGCGACGGGAATTGGCAACAATGGCAACGATCTTCCATAGTGAGATCATTTGTCCATTCAACGACCTGTCCAGATTGACAACACCGAACTTTCAGTAATTCACCGTGCATATGCAGAACACGACGACTTCCCGCACGTTCATGCAGATCATCAATATTCTGTGTCACCAATAAAAAATGGTCACCAAGCTCATGTTCGAGTTCCGCCAGAGCATGATGTGCAGCATTAGGCTGGATATCCGGTTGTTGTAGCTGCTTGCGGCGGGCATTATAAAATGCCTGAACCAGATCAGGATCACGCTGAAAACCTTCCGGAGTCGCAACATCTTCGACATGATGCTCTTCCCACAGGCCATCGGCAGAGCGAAATGTTTGAATACCTGACTCAGCAGAAATTCCTGCTCCTGTCAGGACCACCACATAAGGTTTTTTTATTTTATTTGCCAATCGGATATCCCTGTAAAAGTTTTGTCTATGTGATCGCTGTCGCCGTAATCGCCTGGTTCGGTAAAATTTACTGTGCCGATGAAGAACCCGCATAGATTATTTCCTTAATGTGTTTTAAGTACGTGCTTTCAGCCGATCCATTTTACCGATCTAGCGGTATACGATAGCGTGCTTAGATACGCGTTGATACCCCGATATACTATTGTCCACTCAAAATTCGCGCTGGATCAAGTTTACTGGCCCGACGAGCGGGATACCAACTCGCCAACAAACTTAATACTAATGCCGTTAACAGAACATAAAGCACATCCATAACATGCAGTTCTGATGGCAAAAAGTCGATAAAATAGATATCTCCTGAAAGGAGTTGGTGTCCAAGCAACTTTTCTAACCCTTTAATGATAGCCGTCAAATTTAATGATGTGAAAATCCCGACAACGACACCAATTATGCTACCTATCATGCCTGTTAATAATCCATACCATAAAAAAATTGCCCTGATATGGCTATCCTTTGCTCCCAAAGTACGCAAGATAGCGATGTCACTGCTTTTATCCTTCACCGCCATAATCAGTGTTGAAATAATATTAAAGCAAGCAACACCAATAACCAGTACCATCGCCAGATACATAATGCTACGTACCATCTGGATATCGTTGTACATATAACCGTAATCTTTTGTCCAAGTGCTGATATAGACATATTTTCCTGTCGCGTTACCTGCATCCCACACACGTTGCTCTGCGGCAAAAACATTATCGGCTTTAATGGCAATACCGGTAATTGCATTACCGTAATCCAGATAGTTCTGGGCATCAGGCAAAGGAACAAGGGCCAAACTGTGATCTAACATGCCACTCAACTGGAAAATACCCGCAACCTGTAACCGGATGCGTTTAGGCTGCAAAAGTTTCAGGCTCGCATCATTATTGGGGATCATGACAGTCACCCAATCACCCTGTTTCACGTGCAGTGAATTAGCCACCCCCTGCCCTAAAATCACCTGATTTTTTCCTACCCTGAACGTTTTCCATGCCCCGTTACGCACAAACTGAGGTAAGGTACTTACATCCATCTCAGTATCCAGATCGACTCCACGTACCTGTATAGCATGAAGTTTTTCACCGCGCTCCATCAGGCCAGTGAACTCAATATAGGGAGAGGCTCCGGCAATACCTGGTGTCTGTCTCACCCGCTTAAGGGCGGTTTCCCAATCCTGGAAAGGCTGCTCCACAGCATAAATTTGTCCATGTGGCACAACGGAAAGTATCCGATTGTTCAACTCTCGTTCAAAACCGTTCATGGCACTCAGGCCAATAATCAGCACCGCCACACCCAACATGATACCCAGCGTCGAAACGACAGAGATCAGGGAAACCATGCCTGAACGACGTCGGCCACGACTAAATCGTAATGCGGTAAATAGTGCAAGAGGCAGATTTACCATTACATCTCCCCCGCCGCCAGGGTCAATTCATCCTGCAAATACCCATCACGCATTTCTACCTGACGTGCCAGTTGCTTAGCTAATTTCAGATCATGGGTGACAACAAGAAACGCAGTACCTTGCTGTTGATTCAATTCTTGCAAAAGCTGAAACACACTGTCTGCATTTCGTTGATCAAGGTTACCCGTTGGTTCATCCGCCAATACCAATGACGGTTCATTTACCAGCGCCCGGGCAATGGCAACACGTTGGCGTTCTCCCCCTGACAGCTCAGATGGCCGATGATGCGCCCGATGTTCCAACCCAACCGCCGCCAGCATATCCAGCGCTTTTTGTTGAGAATGGCGTTTTTGTCCGCCAATCAGGAGCGGCATCGCAACATTTTCCAATGCAGTAAAATCAGGCAATAAATGGTGAAACTGATAAATGAAACCAATTTCACTGTTACGTAATTCTGCCCGCGCAGACGAAGACATGTGGTTGAGTGATTGCCCTTTGAACCGGACTTCACCAGACGTAGGTGAATCCAAACCACCAAGCAAGTGCAAGAGGGTACTTTTACCAGAGCCAGAACTCCCGACAATGGCCATTATTTCACCCTGTTGCATGGAAAAAGTGACATTCTTTAACACTTCTGTAGAAATTTTTCCTTCCTGATATTTTTTGCACAGTTGGTGACACAGTAATAAAGGGTGTTTACTCATAACGTAAAGCCTCAGCAGGTTGGGTGGTCGCCGCGCGCCAGGAAGGGTACAGCGTCGAGATTAAGGAGATCAACATGGCACTGATGGCAATCAGCATCACTTGCGTAGTATCAATTGCAACAGGTAACTGAATGCCCTCAGACAGCAATCCGATAATTGGCATGAGATTATTTAACTGACTGGAAAGCAATATTCCCAATCCTGTTCCCAATACAGCACCAATAATGCCGGCTCCCGCGCCCTGGATCATAAAGATGGCCATCACTTGACGTCGAGTCAGACCTTGCGTCTGCAAGATAGCGATTTCACCCTGTTTTTCCATCACCAATAAAGAGAGAGAGGTAATAATGTTAAAAGCAGCAACGGCTATAATCAGGCTCAGCAATAATCCCATCATGTTCTTCTCCATGCGAACCGCCTGAAAGAATTCCCCTTTGCGTTCGCGCCAATCTTTCCATATCAGCCCTTTTGGCAGGGTTTGCTGGCTCAAGGCATCTACGGTTAGTGGCTCATTGAGAAACAAGCGCCAGCCGGTAATATTACCCATGGGATAGCGCAACAATCTGGCCGCATCCTGTTGATTAACTAACATTTCCGTACCATCGGCTTCACTATTGGCGAAAAATGTTCCCGCTACCGTGAATAAACGCTGGCTGGGAATTCGGCCCATTGGTGTTAACTGACTGGCACTCGGCACGATAATACGGATTTTATCGCCCCGTTTTACCCCTAATGTAGCCGCCAATTTTTCTCCCAAAATGACAAAATAACCTCCGGGTTGTAGTTGGCTTCGATTGACATTAACAAGGTGTTCTGCCAATGGCGCATATCCGTCCTGGTTAATACCTAACATGACACCAACACCTACATTGTGGTGACTCTGTAGCACCACATCTCCTTGTACGATAGAAGTGATGCGATTAACCCCCTTTAATCCCACCAGCTGGCTAGCCGGATGTTCAACCGGATTGATAGCGCCTTTTTCCGATGTAATGATAGCCTGCGGCATAAAGCCCAGGATGCTACTTTCTAATGAACGTTCAAAACCATTCATGACTGACAATACCGTAATCAAGGCCGCGACGCCTAGCGTAATGCCAATCGCTGACAACCATGAAACAAAACGGCCAAATTTATCGACCGCCCGCCCGCGCATATAGCGCAATCCTATAAATAATGAGACAGTTTGAAACATGAAATCTGTTACGCCCCTGTTGCCAAAGCAAAGTGTTCGGGGATAATAAAGGGTAGCAATATTTTATGGAACCACCCGTATCCCGGTTCTGTGGTTTTTTTTACTTTCTCTCAACCTACCAGCGTATTTATTGTAAGGCCACTGGGCAAAAATGTGTTGGGAATGGACTGAATCTTAGAGAACACATCAAACGCTTATGTCAGCAAAATATCGTTATCAACTTCCTGAAAGCCGCGGCGATACCCGCTACTTAGGCCATTTGACGGGTGCCGCTTGTGCCGTTGAATGTGCTGAAATCATTGAACGTCACCCAGGGCCAATACTGCTGGTGACCAAAGATATGCAAAATGCCCTACGATTGCGTGATGAAATTCAACAGTTCACCGACGCACCAATAAATACGATGTCAGATTGGGAAACTTTGCCCTACGATAGTTTTTCTCCTCACCAAGAAATTATCTCCAACCGCCTGTCCACGCTTTATCACTTACCATTTATGACGAAAGGGGCATTAATCCTTCCCGTCAACACCTTGATGCAACGTGTCTGCCCTCACGATTATCTCAAAGGACATGCATTGGTCATGCACAAGGGGCAACGTCTTTCACGTGATAAACTGCGGGCAGAACTGGAACAAGCAGGTTATCGCAGTGTTGAACAGGTACTTGAACATGGCGAATTTGCTACACGTGGTGCCTTGTTTGATCTCTTCCCTATGGGCAGTGAGTATCCTTATCGTATTGATTTTTTTGATGATGAGATAGACAGCCTGCGCACGTTTGATGTAGATAGTCAGCGCACCTTGGCCGAAGTGGAAAAAATCAATTTATTGCCAGCCCATGAGTTTCCAACCGATCAGGATGCGATTGAGCTGTTTCGCAGCCAATGGCGCGAACAGTTCGAAGTCCGTCGTGATGCTGAACATATTTATCAGCAAGTCAGTAAAAAAATGCTCCCTGCCGGCATCGAATATTGGCAACCCTTGTTCTTTGAACACCCTTTACCCGCCATCTTTGAGTATCTGCCCGAAAATGCCCTGCTGATTACTCAGAATTTGGTCAGTGCGGCGGAGCGTTTCTGGCAAGATACGAAACAACGTTTTGAAAGCCGCAAAGTTGATCCCATGCGCCCGCTACTCGCTCCCGAACAGCTTTGGTTGCCTGTCAATACGCTATTCTCGGAATTGAAAAATTGGCCTCGGATTGAAGTTGATAATGCCCCCCTTCCTCAAAAAGCAAGGAATATCAACTTAGCCTATCAGGCTCTGCCTGATTTATCGGTTGCCGCACAGCAAAAAGAGCCATTGGATAAATTACGCCGTTTCATAGAGCAATTCAGCGGTAAGATCGTGTTTTCAGTGGAAAGTGAAGGGCGCCGAGAATCCATAAAAGAATTGTTGTCCCGAATTAAAGTCAAACCGGAAAAAATAAATCAGCTCACTGACGCCAATAATCCCGGCCATTATTTGATGGTGGGTGCCGCAGAACATGGTTTTATTGATGAAGATAACAATCTCGCCCTGATTTGTGAAAGTGACATGCTTGGCGAACGTGTCAGCCGTCGTCGTCAGGATAACCGGCGCACGATTAATACCGATACATTGATCCGCAATCTCGCTGAATTACGGCATGGACAACCTGTTGTTCACCTTGAACACGGCGTTGGCCGCTATCAGGGACTGATAACATTAGAAGCGGGTGGCATTAAGGCAGAGTATCTTATCCTGACTTATGCCGGAGAAGACAAGTTGTATGTACCAGTCTCTTCCCTTCATCTCATCAGCCGCTATGCGGGTGGTGCGGAGGAGAGTGCGCCCTTGCATAAATTGGGCGGAGAAGCATGGAATAAAGCGCGCCAGAAAGCAGCTGAAAAAGTGCGTGATGTTGCAGCCGAACTCCTGGATGTTTACGCACAACGGGCCGTGAAACTGGGTTTTGCTTTCAAGAACGATCGCGAACAGTACCAACTGTTCTGCCAAAGTTTTCCCTTTGACACAACGCCAGATCAAGAACAAGCCATCAATGCAGTCCTTGATGATATGTGCGAACCTATTGCTATGGATAGGCTGGTCTGTGGCGATGTCGGGTTTGGGAAAACAGAAGTCGCAATGCGTGCCGCATTCCTCTCCGTCATCAACAATAAGCAAGTCGCAGTGCTTGTGCCAACTACCTTATTAGCACAACAGCATTATGATAATTTCCGTGATCGTTTTGCCAATTGGCCTGTGCACATTGAAGTTATGTCTCGTTTTCGTAGTGCAAAAGAGCAACAACAGGTCATTGATATGGCAGCGGAAGGCAAAGTGGATATCATTATTGGCACCCATAAACTGCTGCAAAGTGATCTGCGCTGGAAAGATCTCGGTTTGTTGATCGTTGATGAGGAACATCGTTTCGGCGTTCGCCATAAAGAACGTATCAAAGCTATTCGGGCAAATGTTGATGTCCTGACACTCACCGCCACCCCGATCCCTCGTACGCTCAATATGGCAATGAGTGGCATGCGCGATCTCTCCATTATCGCTACTCCCCCAGCCCGCCGTCTGGCAGTAAAAACGTTTGTACGTGAATATGATAGCCTGGTGGTACGTGAATCTATCCTGCGTGAAATTTTGCGTGGTGGACAAGTTTACTATCTGTATAACGATGTTGAAAACATCGAAAAGGCAAAAGCCCGACTGGAAGAGTTGGTTCCCGAAGCCAGAATTGTTGTAGGGCATGGGCAAATGCGTGAGCGTGATCTGGAACGCGTTATGACGGATTTCCATCACCAACGCTTTAATGTTCTGGTGTGTACCACTATCATCGAAACGGGCATCGATATTCCCAGCGCCAATACCATCATCATCGAGCGTGCCGATCATTTTGGCCTGGCCCAATTACACCAATTACGTGGGCGTGTCGGGCGCTCCCATCATCAGGCTTATGCTTATTTGCTGACACCGCATCCAAAAGCCATGACCAGCGATGCACAAAAACGGCTGGAGGCTATTGCATCTCTCGAAGATCTGGGGGCTGGTTTTGCATTGGCTACCCACGATTTGGAAATTAGGGGAGCTGGTGAATTGTTGGGTGAAGACCAGAGTGGGCAGATGACCAGCATTGGCTTTACTCTCTATATGGAGTTATTGGAAAATGCCGTTGATGCCCTGAAAAATGGGCGAGAGCCTTCGCTTGAAGATCTCACCAATAACCAGACTGAGATAGAATTGCGTATGCCTGTGCTGTTGCCTGATGACTATATTCCAGATGTGAACATACGCTTATCTTTTTATAAGCGTATTGCCAGCGCACAAAATAATCCCGAATTGGATGAGCTGAAAGTCGAACTTATTGACCGATTTGGTATTCTACCCGATGCAGGACGCCAACTATTGCAATCTGCTTCTATTCGCCTGATCGCCCGACAACTCGGTATTAAACGTATTGAAGCACATGAAAAAGGGGGTTTTATTGAATTTGGCCATCATAATAAAGTCGATCCGAATTATCTCATTAGTTTGTTACAAACGCAGCCCCATATTTACCGATTGGATGGACCTTATAAATTGAAATTTATGACTGAGTTAACCGAACGGGCCATTCGTTTATCGTTTATCCAGCAATTATTAGAAGACTTTGATCTACACAAAAGTGATGCCTAATCAAGCCACTTAAGCGATAAAAAGATAATGTCACCACGATTGCACTATTTTTCCCAGTTCGCCAAATTACCCCTTAATGCGAACTAACCGAGAAACAGTGCAATCTTTTTTTACTCTCCACTAAATAGTTAGAAAAACTCATTGTTGTGGATGTGATTTCAGGATCAATTGTCCTTTCTCATTTAAAGGAATAGTGTCATCAGGTTTGTACTCTATCCTGATTTTTCCTGGTTGTTCACCAATAACATAATTTACGTCATAGGCAACAACATGTGGTTTCTTAAAATGAAATTCTATACAGTTTTTTAACGCAGAGTGGATTAATGCGGGATATTTTCTATTAATTTTCAAGTAATTAATCAAGGTTAAAATACGATATTCATATTTAATCAAATGATTATGCACACTATTTTTTACGGTAAAAGGAATAGGAAATACGGCAATATGACAATAGGATTGACGAAAAAAAACCGTTGACCGGATAGGTTTCGCAGATAATACATGCGCAACGCTGGGGCGTGGCGGTTCAAAATAAAACGTTGCGGCTATACCAATGATGGCAATAGCAATAATAGTCATTATAAAACTCATTACATACTGTCTTATCGTTAGTTTAACCACATAGCACCTTGATATATTGATAGTTTTCCACTCAATTTGATTAAAAGAATATTTCGCAACGATTTTAATAAGCTAAAAGTGCGCTAAGTTAATTATTGAGAAAAATCCTATTCCGTTAAATCAGCAAAATCATTAAGCACTTATCCATGTGGTTATTTATTATTGTGAATAGTTTCAGTATTGACTTTACGAAAAAACAGCTTCTATACCTATTTCATTAAGAGTTATACCCATCTAACTTCAAGATGTGTGTGATTTCTCCCCGCTTCGCGGGGAGAAATCAGGTTTCATATCGTGTTGTAAATTGCAACTTGAAGTTTAATGGGTATAGTACATAAAAAATTATCACAATAAAAATTGCCATATAAAAAATACATGCAATAAAAAAATAAAAGATATACCGCCCAGGGCCTTGATCCTACAGACTGATAAAATTTCTGATACCAAGGTAACCTAACTAAAACAGGCTGTATTATAACGATTAATTAAATCTGCTGATAAATTATTTGATTATCTATTAGGTAGATATATACCAATCCAACTTCAAGATGCATGTAATTTCTCCCCCGCTTTGCGGGGAGAAATCAGATTTCATATCGTGTTGTAAATTGCAACTTGAAGTTTAATGCGTATATAACATATCAATATAATTATGGTTCACTATTTAAAAAAATTATCACCTATAACAATAATGAATTAATTAAAAGGAAGCTTGAATTTGATTCAAATACAGTTTTATACCAATCTAGCTCCAAGATACGTGTGATTTCTTCCCGCATAGCGGGGGAGAT
>NZ_JADEUF010000006.1 GCF_015163655.1 Xenorhabdus griffiniae
AAGATAAGCATGACTCAGTCCTCTCTTTTGCTTTTTTGTTTGTGGAAAATCAAAATTCGCAAAAATTGGACTGAGTTTCTTCGACACTCCTACCATTTTGAAAAGTTATTTTGAAGTGAGATTGGTATAGACTAATTCTTTTTAAAAGACTTAAATATATTCCAATCAATTATTGGATGCATCATAGTTTTATATTCTATAACAAATAATATCCACCTAAAAATACAAACCATAAAACATTAAATATCAGATATATTTTCACATTCACTGATACATAATAGCAACCAGCTATTCAAATGAATATTTCTTAAAAAAAATTTAATAACCAGTATATTGACCGTTGAATTTATATTCAAACATCATCTCCTAAAAATTAAAAAATAAGGAAATAGAATATGTCATCCAAAGAACCAATTAAACAAGAAGATATTGACTTACAAAAACAGATAATTAATGAAACAGAATTTAACTTATCCAACTTTCCCAAAGATGTAATCTGGAAAACCATTAACTTTAAGAATTGGTCTGGAGAAATTAGTGCCAATAATATGCCATGCTGTGTACCAAAAACGGTTGAAGAAGTCATTTCCGTTGCCAATTGGGCATGGAAAGAAAATTATAAATTAAGACCTATTGGGCAATCACATAATTGGTCTCCACTCATATTGGGATCAGGGAAAAATCCCAAAGATAATATTATGTTAATGGATCTTTCTGCTCATTTCACCCATGTTAATATCGAGCATCGTGCCCAATTTTCTATAGTGACTGCACAACCTGGCGTATTGATGGAAACATTAATGGCCCAAATGGAAGAACAGGGCCTGGGCTTTACTGCTACACCTGCTCCTGGTGATTTAACACTCGGCGCGGTTCTCGCAATAAACGGGCATGGAACTGCCATTAAAGCCGTTGACGAAATCCCACTTCCTGGACACACATTTGGTTCTCTGAGTAACACGATATTGTCCTTGTCTGCTGTTGTATGGGATAAAGAAAGTCAGCAATATACGGTTAAACGTTTTGAACGCAATGAACCTGATTGTGCACCGCTACTCACGCATATTGGCTGCGCCCTAATTTTAGAAGTGCAATTTCAGGCGGGTAAAAATCAACGCCTTCGGTGTCAAAGTTTTACCGATATCCCTGCGGATGAATTATTTTCCCTGCCAGAAAACGCGAAAGAAAAGCGGACGTTTAGTTATTTTCTGGATCAAAGTGGTCGAGCTGAAATCATTTTATTTCCCTTTACAAAGAAGCCATGGCTAAAAGTCTGGAGTGTGGCACCAACCAAACCAGCCACCAGCATCGAGGTAACAACGCCTTATAACTACCCGTTTTCCGACAATATTTCATTAACTGTATCAGATATCGTGGAGGATGCGGTTACTACATTCCCGTTGATAACGCCTTTAATGAATCAAATACAATATCAGCATGTCCATGATTCCTTGCAAAATAGGGGAAAAGATATCTGGGGTTGGAGTAAGAACCTGTTGTTATATGTCAAACCAACCACATTGCGTGTTACAGCAAATGGTTATGCGATATTGACACAACGTACTCACATCCAGCTTGTAATGAACAAATTTTATACCCAATGGGGGGCACTCATACAACAATATGAAGAACAACTAAAATATCCCATCAATAGTCCTCTTGAAGTGAGGGTAACGGGATTAGATGATCCTGCTGAAGTCATGGTAACAGGAGCAACGGTTCCCAGTTTATCCGCCATTCGTCCCCGTTTAGATCATCCAGAATGGGATGTGGCTGTTTGGATTGACGTTTTGACTTTTCCAAAAACCCCCGATGCTATTGAATTTTTTCGCCAACTTGAACAATGGCTATTCAACGAATTTGACGGTTCTTATGCCTCTGCTCGTGTTGAATGGAGTAAAGGCTGGGCTTATGGTTCTAAGACTGCATGGGAAGATGAAGAGATATTAACCAAAACAATCCCAGCTTCATTAACTGATGGCTTGCCTGCTGATAACAACTGGGCTTCAGCAGTTTCAGCATTACAAAAGTACGATCCGCATCACATATTTAGGTCGCCATTATTGGATAGGTTGTTCCCTGATTAACAAAACCCTAAGTAACGGAACAGTGCAGGCTTTCTATTTATAACAAGCCTGCATCATAAATAATATCTATACCAATCTAACTTCAAGATGCATGTGACTTCTCCCCGCGAAGCGGGGAGAAGTCAGGTTTCATATCGTGTTGTAAATTGCAGCTTGAAGTTTAATGCGTATATCTGTGTATATGAACGATTGGCTGCGATATGTATTTCATAGCTTTCACACTCTTGATCTATACTATTGCCCCTTTTGTAACACATAAAAAACACAATGGAACGCTTTCTCGAAAATACAATGTACGCCTCCCGCTGGCTACTTGCACCGGTTTATTTCGGTTTATCATTGGCATTATTTGCTCTTGCGGTTAAGTTCTTTCTGGAAATCATGCACATCCTGCCGGATATTCTTTACATTACGGAATCCAACCTAATCCTGACGTTGCTTTCCCTGATTGATATGGCACTGGTTGGCGGGTTGCTGGTCATGGTGATGTTTTCTGGCTATGAAAACTTTGTTTCAAGCCTGGATATCCACGAAAGCAAAGAGAAATTAAGCTGGTTGGGTAAAATGGATGCAACCTCACTCAAAAATAAAGTTGCCGCTTCAATTGTCGCCATTTCCTCCATTCATTTGCTGCGCGTCTTTATGGACGCCAGAAATGTGCCGGACAATAAACTTATGTGGTATGTCATTATTCACCTCACCTTTGTTTTGTCCGCATTTGTGATGGGATATCTGGATAAACTTACGCGCCACAATCATTAGACGATCAAACAGTCGCGAACAAGCAAACCAACAATTATCGCCCTGATGCCAGTTGAACCCAACCGGCTGGCATTACGGAATTCGCCTCTTCGATGAACTTCCTCTCACGGATTCTTTGAGCAGTTTTTCAATAAACCTATCCACGACCATTTCAACGACATCACTTCTGGTTGTCTCCAGACGATTAGCCAAACTATCAATTTTTCTGATAACAGACATTCTTAAGGAAAGAGAAACCGGCTTTTTTTTCTCTTTATCAAGAAAAACATGGCTGGTGGCTTCTTCAGATTTGCAACTGAGATGTTGAGCAAGGAGTTCTTCAATCCTTCTCACATCTTTTCTGGTCAGGCTTCCTTTATCAACTAACTGATAAGTATTACCCATTTTGCTAAACCGGATATTCGCACAGTAAAGATCCCTCAGTTCCCGCAATGCACGTGTTAGCGTTGGCTCCGAACAATTCAATTCCCTAATGATCCTAACCTTACTAACCGGTTTACCATGTGAAAGTAATACCGTTAATTTGAAATTTCTAAATTGTTTGGGACTAAGTAGCATTTTTTATTACCAAGTCAGGGATAAAAAAACCCCCAAGTTCTCTACTGTTAAACTTTCAGCATAGCCACTATCACAGGTAAATCAATATCAAAACGAATTAAAAGCCTTAGCTATATTTTCGACCGTTTAAGATCCTATGCTACCTTGGGTTCTATACCATAATGTGCTGCCCGCTCAAGAATATTCACTGCCCAGCGTTGATGGGTGGCCGGTTCACACATCACTCCCTGCGATTTGAAAACGGCTTTATTGGCCTTGAGAATAGTCAACGCCTCAGCATGATCATGTGCATTAACCATGAGCGCTCGTTGGATGCATTTAATTTGCTTTGGGTGTATGGCCGTTTTTCCCACCAGACCGTGAGCAATATCCAATTCCAGCTCTTTCTCCAGTAATCTCAAATCATCAATATGCTCACAAACCGGTGCAGTCAGGGCAAATCCCCGCGCAACAAAAACGGCAACCAACATTTTAATGACATATCCCATCGGCCCATCATACAGGGTGAAATTACGGGAGCGCCGCAGGGACATGACATTCATCAGATCATTACCACCAATACGCAAGGCAATAATACGATCCTTACAAGGGTGTTGTTTGAGAATGTCGGCAAGCTGATTCATTTTCTGAACATCAAACACCTCTTCACTCTCCAGTGTTGGCATAATGCACAGATGAGTTGAATCAATAACATTCCACCAGCCTGACAACGAAGCATGGGTAAATTTAGGCAAAACCAATCCATCAATAACACTGAGATTGACATTGGCAACCAGATACTCCGCCATCCTTTCATCACGCGGACGGATAAACATCAGGGGACGATGATGGTTGATATTGGAAGAAGAGTTATCCACTTCTGCCAATGTTTGCATAACCTCTCGGAGATTTTCGAGAGCAACGGGAATATCCTGCTCACTGACAGCATCTTCCAGACAAATAACCAGCGAGCGCAGATCAGGGATCTTATTCTGTAACACAATTTCTGTAATATCCTGGCGGGTAGCTGGCATATACAGAGTGGCGCCGAGTCGATGCGGAGAAGGGATTGGTTTCATCACACTACCTTCTTAATAATAGTTACGGCACGGTATTGACCAATGAGATCATCGACTTCCGTAATAACAACATTTTTCTGACGTGCCAAATGAACCAATAAGCCAACATCAGGATCACTCTGGGAACGCACGAGCACATGGTCTGGCACTCGTCGTAATACTGCACGAGTTGCTTCTGCAATGCCAGGTTTAATACGGTTAATACTGTCAATCTGGTATTTTTCAGCAAGACTGGAAATCACCGTTTTGCTTAATTGCCGCAACGCGGTTTTTTCCTGCGGCAACCAAACTGCTTCAGGGATAGCAGCCCCATCTAATTGATTACGACAATCAGCGACAGTGTCTACTAATAAACGGCTGCACTCAAACTTGATCAGGTGATCACACTGCACACAACCGTGCAACCCTTCTTCATGCCAGATCGAACGCGATATCAATCCCGATACCGGCGCTCCCATAATACCGAAAGGAATCAACCAATCATCATCGCTGGCTGCCAGCCACGAGCAGCCACAAGGATCAGCCAATACCACCAGGCGTGGGATACCTGCATAACCAACCCGCCCCGCCAAAGATCGCGACAGTTCTGTGGTAATCGCGCCTTTGCCCGTCCAGCCATCAACAAATACCACGCCATCCGTTCCATGTTTCTGCTCAATATACGATAGCGCTGTATGATCAATACCACGATCCCGAATAATGCTGATGCCATAATGATAAGAGCGTTTGCCCATTTCCCTGAGCGTTTGATGCAACATCACCCCCAAAGGAACGCCAGCCCTGACCAAGCTGACCAATATAATCGGCGTATCACCAAAACGGGCTACCAGAGCTTTGGCGAGCATCACAACTTCCGTCGCCAACCGAACAGCCCCTTGTCCAAGTGCTTTATCAAACAGTTCAAGGTGATAAGACGTAGGCTCTGGCTCCTGACTTAACATATCCGAATAGTGACGAGCGCCAGATTGGATCAACTGCTCCTTAATATCCACAGGTGTCATCTCAATTTGAACGGGCTTTAGCAGAAATTGAACATCATCAGAAGCATAACTCCCAGAGAAAGGGGGAAAGCTATTCATTATTTACAGCTCCAAATAAGGCAGCCATTAATGTGTCAGCAAACTGGCTTTGCTGAGGCATACCAAACCAATCACACAATTGCATAAAACGGTGATCGCTCAGACTGTCTCCCAGGCCGATAACCGGGAAAATACCTCTCTCCGCACGAAGCCTTTGCAAAAGGTGATGAGTTGCCAGTCCCTTATCAACACACTTTGGCAGCACAGTAAGATTGTTATTGTTTTGATGGAAATAAAAGTTTTGATGAAAATGACTTTCTTGGGCCAAAGCTTCAGCCAGTATATTAAGCTGATTCAACCTATCGTGATCGCGGTGCTTGATGATCAGGAAAACAGGTACGTCCTCGTACTCATAGTCAATACGTGCCCAGGCTTCGATACCATAAGATGCCACCAAACGCTGGCTCAGACGTTCCAACTCACATAATTTATCCCGATATAACAACAGTTCTGGCAATAGGCACGATTGCCAAAGCTCATCAACAGCACCTTCTGGTGTGAGGATCACCGCACCATGCGAAACAATACGCCAGGAACGAAAAAGGATCTGCACGCGGCTTAACTGTTCTGTATTTCTGGCGGTGACTGGAATAACTTCTGCATGAGCCAGCAACCAATCCACTAACATAGACTGTTTTTCAGTCATATAGCTGTGGGGAAAACATTTTCGATCCAACGCACCCACGCGAAAAGATATTTCTTTCAGCTTACGGCGAGATTGAAATAGCGTGTCATCCAGATCAGTCAAAAATACAGGCTTAGTCATATCCAACGATCTCGACAACCGGAGAAACACAGGCAAGTTGTGCCATTAACGCCGGATCAACGGATATTTTGGGCGTTTCAAGGCAGAGTAATACCCGATCAAATTTCTGGTGCGCAACATTGTAGAGAAAATTGGGGATGCCAAGTCCGTAATTATCCGTAAAAGCCATCACAGATTGGATAGCATGACCGCAAGAAATGGGAGAACGAGTTGTCGAACCAAATACCACTGATGCCCCTTCCTGCTCAAGCCGTTCAGCCAGCAGGAACGGCTGCCAGACAAATTCACCGGAACCTAATACCAGCACGTTTTCGCCTGCTTTGACATTGATTGCTGCGCCAATGTCACATTGGATCTCATCCAACCCCAACCGTCCCCAGCTCTGTTGACCGATGATATTGATTTTTCCCTTGGCCGTAACATTGACTTGAGGCATCACCGGTGCAGGAGCAGAGATATCTGCTTCCCACTGCCAATTACCCTCGATCAGGGAAACCTCAGAAACTGGCAATGGGCTGCGTTTCACAACCGATTTACCACTCCAATCCGTCAATGTCACGGTGACAATATGTTCAATATGCTCAAGCCCTGCATGGCGCAGTGCCTCCAGCAAATTAAGGAACGTGTTACCCGTCGTTGCTTCATCATCAATCAGAACCAGAGTTCGGGCATTTGTCACCCGTTGACGCAATCGGCTCTCTGTTGGCCAATAAATCAAATGATCAGTAGCATGACTGTGATTTTCTTTAAACTCACACAATAAATCGCCATCAACCGGATGGCGTGTCGAAGTCAGAAATACCGGCTTATTGGCTTTGTGTTTCGTTTCCTGGAATACCCCCGCCGCCAGCCCGACAGCGGTTTCTGCCATGCCAATATAGAGAACCGGACCGGGAAGATGAGCAGGGAACCGTGCAGATAATTGCTGATATACCGAACGCATGATCGATGGCTTAACCGGAATGTGGCGCCCCAAGACTTTACTGACAAACAGGAATGCTCTTTTGGGATTACGGCGTTCAGCAATATCAAACAGGGTGTTCAGACATGCTGTGCCACGCGATGCCGTCACCGTCAATGTCCCGCTGTTTAATTTTTTTTGGTAAACCTGCTCCTGGAAAACAGGTTTTTCATCAGCTGGTTTTTTATAAACATCGGTATCGCTCAACACTGTCATGGAGATGCCTTTTCAAAAAAACTCAGCCGAAACCAATAAGGTCACTTTCAGCATTTGTTCTTAATTCGGTGAAATATACATCGCAGTCTAGAATTTCAAACCAGCACGTGTCAATCATATTATGATTATTTAGGCTAAAATTTGTTTGACTTTTCTGCATGGAAAAGAAATCATACCAAACGAAACCAGGCTGTTGTCTATCATACAGTTAACAGCCAGATATACCTGTTTACGGAGTCATAATATGACAGATTTAAGCTATCTATTTGTCATATTATGATTTTTTAATACGTGAAATTACCGTAATTCACCGACAAACAAAATAGAGGTGTCATTAATGGTTTCGTTAAGCAAAAATCAGTCAGTTTCGCTCGCCAAACAGAGCGCATCACTGGCTAAAATGGATTTTGGTCTGGGATGGGATCCTGTGACCAAAAAGAAAGGCTTTTTGGCGAGCTTATTCGGCGGTGGCAGTGATGAAATCGATCTGGATGCAAGCTGCATTCTGCTGGATAAATCTGGCAATGCCATCGATACGGTATGGTTCGGCCAACTGAAATCAAAATGTGGTTCTATACAACACACTGGCGATAACCTGACTGGTGAAGGCGATGGTGATGATGAAATTATCCGTGTCAATCTCATCAAACTTCCCGCCAATGTCGAATACCTTGCATTTACCGTTAACAGTTTCCGTGGTCAAACCTTTAATGACGTTGAAAATGCCTTCTGCCGCGTCGTTGACCAAAACGGCAAAGAACTGGCTCGCTACCAGTTGAATGAGCAAGGCGCTCACACTGGCATTATCATCTCTTCCCTGCGCCGTAATGGTGGTCAGTGGGATTTCACGGCACACGGCGTCCCTTGTCTTGGACGTACTATTGACGCGATGTATCCACAGATCGTTGAGACGGTGGTGCGCTAATGAATCTGACACCTGGGGGCAACGCCTCTGTCCCCAATCAAACACTGACTGTGCGGGTTCTATCGGGTTCAGCCGTTGATGTTTCTGCTTTCCGTTTGTATGCCGATGGCAAAGTGAAAGGCGATCCAGATATGGTGTTCTACGGTCAACCGATCAATGATGACAACACCATCCGCCTGACTGGTGGCAACATCAATACCTCATTCAGTGTCAATTTGCCTGCCTTGAGCCAGGATGTCCAAAAAGTTGCGTTCACCGCGACTTGCGACGGTAACCAAACGATTTCCAATCTGCGCAACCTTTCCATTCAGGTTGAACTGAACAGCAGCGTGATTTTACAGGGGAATGTTGAAGTACAAGGCCGTCCAGAGGCAGCCTTGATCCTCGGCGAACTGTATCGCCGCAACGGTGAATGGAAATTCCGTTTTATTGCCCAAGGTTTTAATGGCGGTCTCAAGCCACTGGCTGAACATTTTGGCGTCGATATTATTGATGATGAGCCAGCACCAAATACCGTTAATTTGAGTAAGGTTTCTCTGACCAAAGAGAAACCGACTATCAGCCTTAACAAACGTGACAACTACGGTGAAATTCGCATCAATCTGAACTGGAGTCAAAACGCCTCTTCCTCCTCAAGAGGTCTATTGCAAGGCATGTTCGGTGCAAACAAAAACGTGGATTTGGATCTCGGTGCATTCGTTCGACTGCAAGATGGAGAGAAAGACGTTATACAAGCACTGGGGAATCGCTTTGGCAATTACCGTTATGAACCGTATGTAGAATTACAAGGGGATGATCGCACCGGTCAAGTTCGTGATGGTGAATGGCTTCACGTCAATGGGTTTGAATGGAAAAACATCCGTGAAGTTTTGATCTACGCCTTTATCTACGAGGGCGTACCTAGCTGGGACAAAACCGACGGTATAGTCACAATTTATGTCCCTGATCAGCCCCCGATTGAAACGCGGATGACAGAAGGCAACAACCACAAAAGCATGTGTGCCATTGCCCGCCTGGTCAATGAAAACGGCGCTATCAAAGCAGAACGCATCAATCAATACTTTAGCGGGCATAAAGAGATGGACAGGGCGTTTGGCTGGGGTTTTAGCTGGACAGCCGGCAAGAAATAACTCTCTATTTTACCAATAAGCGGAGGGACTAATGTCCTTTTTAAACAAAATCAAATCAGCGTTCAACGCAGGCCGCGAAGAACTCACCACCCAAGTTAGTCGTTTCAAGAACAGAAAGTTCATGGAAGGTACGGTAGCAGTATGTGCACACGTTGCCATGGCAAGTGACGGCGTCAGCTCAGAAGAAAAGCAGAAAATGATCGGATTCATCAAAAACTCTCCTGAACTGAAAGTGTTCGATACCTCTGAGATTATCGAATTCTTTAACAAACTGGTTAGCAGCTACGAGTTTGATGCTGACATTGGCAAAGGTGAGGCTATGAAATTCATTATGGCTCTGAAACAGCAGCCGGAAGCGGCACAACTTGCTTTGCGCGTCGGAATTGCCGTCGCCAAGAGTGATGGTGACTTTGATAACAACGAAAAACAGGCTGCCCGTGAAATTTGCTTAGCCCTTGGCTTTGCACCGACTGATTTTGAACTGTAATCGCAGATATTTAAGAGGCTTACTTCATGGTATCCACGCACATTGGTTTTCCGATGGAAACCGTTGCTGTATTTATTATTCTGTCGGTTGGTGCGCTCTTTATCGACCTCTTTATGCATCGTCATGATAAGCCGATTTCGCTGCGCAGTGCCGCTCTTTGGTCTATTTTCTGGATCGCAATTGCCTTTGTTTTCGCAGGCTTCCTGTATGTCCATCACGGCGCAGAAGCAGCGAGTCTGTTTGTCACAGGCTATGCGCTGGAAAAAGTTCTTTCCGTCGATAACCTGTTTGTCATCATGGCGATTTTCTCCTGGTTCGCTGTTCCAGATCGCTATCGCCACCGAGTTCTGTATTGGGGAATTATCGGCGCGATTGTCTTCCGTGGTATTTTCGTTGCCATTGGGACAAGCCTGCTGGCACTTGGGCCGTGGGTTGAAATCATATTTGCGGTTATCGTTGGCTGGACAGCGGTCATGATGCTGAAAAGCGGTGATGATGACGATGAAATCGAAGACTATTCACAGCACCTTGCCTACCGTCTGGTGAAGCGTTTCTTCCCGATCTGGCCGAAACTGCGTGGCCATGCTTTTGTACTGAACCCAAAAGAAGTGGATCAGGAATTGGCTAAACCAGAAAACGCCGATGTGAAAGTCGGTCGGGCGGGCAAAGCTGCACTTTATGCTACGCCACTGATGCTGTGCCTGGCAGTAGTCGAACTGTCTGACGTGATGTTTGCCTTTGACTCTGTACCCGCGGTGATTGCAGTCAGTCGGGAACCATTAATTGTGTACAGCGCCATGATGTTTGCTATCTTGGGTCTGCGCACGCTCTACTTTGTGCTTGAAGCATTGAAAAAGTATCTGGTGCATTTGGAAAAGGCGGTGATCGTTTTACTGTTCTTTATTGCCATCAAACTAGGTTTAAATGCTTCCGAGCATATATTCCACCACGGTTATTCAATTTCAGCTACAAGTAGCTTATTTGTGGTGATTGGCGTACTGGCAGCCGGTATTCTTGCCAGCCTGCTGTTCCCACAAAAAGAAAATGCACGCTAAATCCGTAAAATCTAAGTAACTAATACGACGTAATAAGTGAGGAAATAACAATGGGTGTATCTCTTTCTAAAGGCGGTAACGTTTCTCTGAGCAAAGAAGCGCCAAGCATGAAAAACGTTCTGATCGGTCTCGGCTGGGACGCTCGTGCTACTGACGGACAAGACTTTGACCTGGATGCCTCAGCTTTCTTGCTGGCAGCAAACGGCAAAGTACGTGGTGATGCAGATTTCATTTTCTACAACAATCTGAAATCGGCTGACGGCTCCATCATGCACACTGGCGACAACCGTACCGGTGAAGGGGATGGTGATGACGAATCACTGAAAATCAAACTGGATCAAGTTCCTGCTGACGTAGAAAAAGTGGTGTTTGTAGTGACTATCCATGACGCACAAACTCGTCGCCAGAGCTTCGGTCAAGTTTCCGGTGCCTTCATCCGTCTGGTTAACGATGACACACAAGTTGAAGTGGCGCGCTACGACCTGACTGAAGATGCGTCTACCGAAACCGCTATGCTATTTGGTGAACTGTATCGCCACAATGCAGAATGGAAATTCCGCGCAGTAGGCCAGGGTTATGCTGGTGGTTTGGCTTCTGTTTGTGCCCAGTATGGTATTAATGCTGCTTAATTTGGATGTGATCCAATTAAGCATTTCAGTGTACATGCACTGAAACTAAAAGCCCTGCGTAATAATAACGACAGGGCTTTTTTGTTGCCTGTCCATATAGTGGCAACAAGGTTAAATTAACCTGAATTCTGTTTAAGTCATCATTGGAAAATTTTCTTCTGAGTAGAAAACTTTCAGTGATATTCAGGGCGACTTTGGGTAGTTCGAACACCTGATTCCGATAGGTATGTGTTTCATTCAGCACGACATACCCACCACAAATGGCACAACATTCATCGCCCACTGTGATTAAAAGTTGGGATGAATTCATTACATTTTCTCTCTCCAGAGCTGTTTTCGGCGTTCACCAAAATTTTGTTTCCAGAACAAGCTTCTCGTCAATTTCTTATCGAGAATTCAAGTTATCTATCAAATTGGCTACATCTTGATTTGATGAAAACAACCATCAAAAGCTCTTTAATAAGCTCATTATCAAAAACGCAGATACGTTTTGATGGGCTAGGCTACAAATTTTTGATTTATTCTACTAACCTCCTTGACGCACGCGTCGCAAATTTTTTTAATATGTTAACGTAATCCTCTTTGGTTTACGTAAGAAGCCATATAATTTAAACCAAACTAAGATGGAACTCTGTATGTCACACATGATCTATTTAACCTTAAACGGTAAGAAGCAAGGCTTAATATCGGCAGGTTGTTCTACTCTCGATTCCATAGGAAACCGATATCAAAAAGGACACGAAGACCAAATTCAAGTATTAGGCCTAACACATTCGATGACTAGAAATCAAAACGTCAGCCATCACCCAATACAATTCATAAAGCCAATAGATAAGTCGTCTCCATTATTGTCTATATCAATAGATACTAATGAGTCACTAAATGGAAGCTTTATTTTCTACAGAACAAGCCAAGCTGGACAACTAGAATTTTTCTATGAATTGAAGATTACAGAAGCTACAATTGCTGACATATCATGTACTTATCCAAACTCAATTAATAACAATGAGCAAATACCATATGAGAAAGTACTTCTTAATTACAAATCAATATCATGGAACCATGTAACAGCTGGAACATCCGCGTATAGCATATGGGATGACAGGGTTTATTAAAAATAATATAACCAAGCATATATAATATATATCCGACATTCTGAACTGCATTAATAATTTACTGTTTTCATAAAGAGTGAATGTGAGAATAAAATTCACACAAACGCTTAAATATCAAATTATTACAGATATAGCTGCGGAATGTCGGATTTATGGTGAACAAAATATTCCTCGATTCTAACATCGAATCCAGGCACCAAGAGAAATAAAAAAACTATATCTACGGTAAAATATTTATGAAGCCAATAGATAAGTTATCGCAGCCATGGAATCATGTAACCACAGGAATATCCATGTATAGCATATGCTTATTTTTTTTTAGATTTAGGCTTAAATGCAAAATAAGCAGTAAATGAAAGAGCAACAATGATACCTAACACAGTTAACGATCCAACATGATTTGGGAAAACAAAATACGCAAAAATCATCCAAACAAAAACACATCCCCATGGAAGATAAGACCATATGATGTAAGAATAAACATCCCTAAGAAATGACATGATTGTTCTTCTTAACCACCCGTTACTAAACATATCTTAACCCTCACTCATAACCAATAATGTCCATGATAGACACATAAACATCATCTACACTACTCCCTTTACCTTTTTGAATGACAGAAATACCTTTTTTAAATAGTGGTTCAAAAATAAAATACAACATTTCAATATTACTAGCATATAAAGACCAATATAAAGTAGGACACTCTCTTTTTAATTTACTAGCAGATACAGCGGCCTTATCAACATAGCCATAAATTTGAAAACCAAAAGTAATAGCCATTCCCATTTTTCTAAAACCTTCTCTAATAAATGCCTTATTAATCACCGCTATATAAATAGTTTCGGTTATGGCAGACATAATAGCGTTTTTCGTCGCCCCTGATGTTGCAATCTTAGATCCAAAATAAAGCATTATGCTAGAAGAACGAACTAATTTTTCATGAAGATCATTTAAAAAAGGCTCATCATGCGCATGAGGTTCCAATAATTTATCCATATAAATTTCAGCAAATTTTCTTATAACATTATTCTCAAAAATACCTCCATCAATTACCGCACCAATAGCGTCAATCATCCTCTTGTCTTCTTTATTTATTCGCTGATTAACATCCTCATAACCCTCAAAAAAATATGAGGTCCGCCATAAAAGCCTTTGCCCTCCTTTTCCTATATTTCGTACCGTGTCCTTTGCAACATCACGTACCCCATTTATCGCATGCTCTAACCTTAAAGCAAAATCACCCTGAGCTTCCCTTAAAATTCTTTGCGCTTCCAGTATGGCATTTTCATGCCCTCTACTATCAAATTCCATATATACCCCAATCAATGTTTAATTAAATTTTCTTCGAACTTTAATACCAATGTTCTTCCATCTGAAATACGCATATTAATCATCTCAGTTTGGGTTATTGATAACAGCCGAAAACAGAACATCATCATCACCGCCAGTTTGTCTTCGTCTATAGCCTGACTATTGACTAATATTTTTGTTATTTCCTGCATCAATGCTTCTTTATCATCCATACCACACCAATATATTTTATTAAGTAGACACCTAAACATAACATGTTTATATAGAAAAGACCTATGTTAATCAAATGACAATAACACTATGAAATTAAATAAACCCCATTCATAAGGATTAAAATGATCATGATTTCACGGTCACATATCCAATTTGTTGTTTTTTATGTAAAATACCCACTTTTTATAAGGAAATGAGATGACAACTGTAGAAGTGAAGTGTCGATTTTGTCAACAAACTGAATCGGTAAGAAAACATGGCACAGGCCAAGGTGAACGTCAGCGTTATCATTGCCTATCCTGACGTCGCACTTTTCGGCTTGATTATGCCTATCGCGCTTGCCAGGCGGTCATAAAAGAACACGTTGTGGATCTTGCCATGAATAATGCAAGTATCCGTGTACGGCACGGGCACTGCATATCAGTATTAATGCCGTCGTTCGTGTTTAAAAAAATTTGAGGCGAATGATGGAAACCGGTAACTAAAATCATAAGGTGCAAATAGGGGAGTCCATATAAAAGTCGGTTCTAAAGATTGCACAGGCAATCGAGAAGTGATGGCAAGACAGGTCGGACCGTGATCAGGAAACTCTGGTGTCATGCAAGCGCTTATAGCGCGCCGAAATGATAAGAGCCTGGTCAGCGAATTCCATCAGGGACAGAGGCGACGGCCTCAACTAAAGTCCGGATGTATGGCTGCAATCTTAACCGGGTTCTGGTCATGACAAACGATTGTATGGCAAACAAGGGGCGTTCATGTATGCATGACAAAACTATCGGGACTTTTATCGAAATAGAATATTACCTTTAAAGCCAATCAACAAATTAAATGCGTGCCTAATTTATCAAAAACCATTTTACTGAAATAGGTACAAAAACCAATACAATATAATTGTCCATAAATATAAAAACATAGACTACCCCAAAAGCCACATATTAAATTTTTCACCCCTATTTTTAATATCACAGAAAATCGCATAATTATTTATCGAGTTATTTTTTTGCTCTAACATTAGAGATGTATTTCAAAATGGATAAATATCCAGTTATTTTTTGCGAGTTGCTTCGCAAAGAGCGACATTACTGATGGCATATTAGCCAACTAACCGTTAGGGTAGATATTGATTATCAACAATGAATACTATTTAGATGAAAAACACGTATGAATTCGCGGTGCAGTGCGGACAAAATGCTGATAGAGTATCGCAGTATATCCATAACACAAGGAATGTCCAAATGAGCCTTCATGTTTCATTTCGCTATTCTGACATTGGCTTCCCTGAATTAATACTGAACGGCAGTGCACTCAGCGATGCTGGATTTACCGCAAATGAATTATTTCATATCTCACAGTTTTCCAATGGCGTTATTATTTCTCTTGTTGATCCTCACACAGATTTAACCAGTTTAATTAACGAAGTGGAAAATAACCCATACCAAGGAATTGATAATATTCGTGAAAATGGGGATCTTTACATTGCGGGGGACTGGCTAACCATCAGCAATTTAGTGGAACAACCTATTAGCATTGAAATACAACCTGATAAAATTATTCTAAAACCGAAATTGATGGAAATATTAGCATAAAATCATGTATCACGATAAAAATAGCTTTCCATTAATTAGCCGGAAAGAAATATTAAGAAGAATTCCGGCTTTTATATTATCTGATATTAAATACCATCTGATTTAAACAGCACTTTGGACTCTATAGACTATTTTCCACCAGCCAAATCAATAAAATTGCCTGTAACATACGACGATTCATCAGATAGCAGCCATGCAATGGCCTGAGCAACTTCTTCCGGTTGTCCACCCCGTTTCATAGGCAAAGAATCTTTGATCCTTTCAACGCGTTCAGGCTCTCCACCATCGGCATGCATTTCGGTATAGATGAATCCAGGGCGCACAGCATTTACCCTGATCCCCTGCGCAGCCACCTCTTGCGCCAACCCAATTGTCAGTGTATCAATGGCCCCTTTTGATGCCGCATAATCAACGTATTCATGGGGAGAACCTAGTCGAGCGGCAGCGGATGAAACATTGACGATGACACCACCTTGTCCACCATGACGCAAAGCCATTCTTTTAACCGCTTCACGCGCACAGAGAAAGGCGCCAGTGACATTAGTGGCAAAAATTTCATTTAGCCTCTCTGCCGTCAACTGTTCAATGGTGGCTTGAGGCTTTAAGATCCCAGCATTATTCACTAGTCCAAAAATATACCCCAACTCTTTTTCCGCTCTTTGGAACAGTGCTATCACTTGCTTTTCATCCGCAATATCCACCTGAACCGCAATTGCTGACTGCCCAAGAGCACGGATCATATCCACCACTTCATAAGCACTGTCTCTGCGGTTACGATAGCCAATGCAGATATGGTGCCCCTGTTTCGCCAAGCAAATTGCTGTGGCCTTACCGATGCCACGGGAACCACCAGTAATGATCGTTACTTTTTTCACAATGCCATCCCATATTCGATTTGCGTTATTTTTTAACTCGTTATGTAAAATTTGCAATCATAACATTCAAAACTATACTCCAAACTGCAAGAGTCGATTTCGAGTTTCAGTACTCTAATCAGAGGAACTATATGATGAAAAGCTTGAAGTTATCAGTTGCAGCATTACTGGTGTTGTTTTCAAGTGCCACACTTGCAGCGCCAGCGGTATCAACCTCAGCCGAAGCCGCCTCAAAAACAGCAACGGCAGTAGAACAAAATGTTAAATCAGCCAAAAATAAAGCTAATTCATTAGAGAAGAAAGTGACCAAAAAAGTAAAAAATCAAAAAGTATCAAAGAAGAAAAATAGAAATAGCTCAGCCAAAAAAGGCGCTAATACAGCTCTTTGTAAAGATGGTAGCTATAGCAAGAGTAAATCCCGTAGAGGAGCCTGCTCTCGCCACGGTGGTGTCGCTAAATGGCTGTAAAGTTTGATTGATTTTTCATCATGCATAATTAGGGAGCTTCGGCTCCCTAATTATTTTTTTGAATATTTTCCATTAAATTAATCAATTATCATGCGAAAAATAAGAGAAAACTGATTCCCCAATCAGAAATAATTTCACCATTATGGTGTTAATGGTTATATTTTCTTGGACAAGAAAATATTGCCTTTTATATTTTATAAACTTCAACTTCTCATACTAAAATTCAGATAAAAAACTCAAAATCAGCCAGAAAAATAGATAAAAAAACATAAACAATAAAATAATTTACAGTAACTCCAACAAAGCAAAAATTCACATACTAACGAGAGTCAAATGAAAATTGAAAATATTTAATTAATAACATATAGTTAAATAAAGACAATTCATCAAATCAAGTTACATAAACAGGCAATATAGCACCATAAAATATGACATAGATAACCCTGTTTACCCGATAAGATCATAATATTTATTACATTAATTTACTATACAAAGTAAAAAGTATAGATATTTGTCAGTAGGATGCTAATATTCATTACAGAAATGAAACTTATGAATGACGAATAACAGTAGCCATATATTGTTTGCTCTGCTAATATTCGTTTAATTTTTATCCAGAGTAATAAAAAGAGGAGAAGCAATGCCCTCTCTAATGATGAGGACAAATGCGGTCTTCGCTTTCTTTATCTCATTAATCTTTATCGGTCTGAGCCATGCCTCGACCAGTACCTCAAAAATGCAAGAGTATTCTCACAATGGCATGCAGATAAGTTTGCCTGATTTGCGACAATACCCTTCAGGTACACCTCGGAAGAAAGCGTTTTTAAATATTATTGTCCCTGTAATTGATCAACATAATCAAAAGATTATGCAAGACCGCAAATGGCTCCTGTCACACCAAAAGAATCATCATTGGTCTGTACAGGATAGTTACCGATTGAAAAAGATCTGCATGGATTATAAAATGACCTGCAATTCGCCAAGACAGGTTAATTGGAGCAAGTTATTAAGTCGGGTTGATATTATTCCCACCCATTTTGTTGCCACTCAAGCAGCGGCTGAATCGGGTTGGGGAACGTCAGAACTTGCCAAAAAAAATAATAATCTGTTCGGAATGCGCTGTAGTGCTTGCAACAATACGAAAGGAAAAGTCAAAGGTTATTCAGTTTACCCTACTGTTAATGCTTCCGTCGTTGCTTATATGAAAAACCTGAATACGCACCGTGCTTATGAGTCACTGCGTTCTTCACGTGCAACGCAGAGAACAACTCAGGAGCCGCTGAATATCAGTAAGCTGATTGATAATCTTAATGGTTATTCTGAACTGGGATCTGCCTATAATCGCTATTTACATCGGGTATTTAATCGCAACAAGGATCTGATCTCACAAGCGCAAGAATTGGCTATCCAATAACACTTCCCTCCACAATCCACATTGTATTAATTACAATGTGGACTCTTTTTTATAATCTGTCTTTGTATTATCTACTGTAAACATCGACAAATTCCATACTATAATGCACTTCAGAATTACATTCTTTCTCCCAACGATAAATGCTTAACCAGAGCCTAATATGAATTTCTTCTCTTTTGAGTTCCTTGGATCGTTTGTTATTCTGCTACTTGTCTATTGGCTTTTACAAAAAACGCCCAGACTACAGAATGGCGTGTTAATTTTAGCGAGTTATTTATTTGTATTCTCTTTTGCCGCGAAATTCGCCTACATTTTATTCGCCTATACCCTGTTTATTTACTTTTTGGCCAATGTTCTTAGTCGTTATTTATCTAATAAGATGATATTTACACTACTGACATTCGGGATCTTTGGCTGTTTCACTGTTTTCAAATATTACTCTTTCTTTCAAGAATCGATTCAACACGTATTGGCTAATGCTGGGATCAACGTGGAACTCCCTGTCCTTGAATTGCTGATACCACTGGGATTGTCATTTTATGCGTTCCATTCGGTCAGCTATGTTGTATCGGTATGCAAGAAAGAGCTGCCTGCCGCACCACTGTATGATGTCATATTGTATCTTTGCTTTTTTCCCAGCATTGTCGCCGGACCGATTAATCGAGCCAAAGATTTTCTGCCACAGATTCAGGCAACGTCGAGAATGGTACTGGAACCATTGAAGGCGCTATTGTTGATTGCTATCGCCATCGTAAAACTCTTTTTACTCAGCGCTACGCTCTCTGAGTATCTCGTGAATCCCGTTTTTGAAGATCCGATTAGCCATCATGCAGGGCAAGTCCTTGTGGCAATTTATGCTTATGCCTGGAATATCTACTTTAACTTTTCCGGCTATACCGACCTTGTCACAGGTATCGCTCTGCTATTAGGTTACCGAGTGCCACGCAATTTTGATGCCCCTTATTTGGCTGAAAACTTACAGGTATTTTGGCGTCGCTGGCATATCAGCCTGTCAACATTCATCCGTGATTATGTCTACATTCCATTAGGCGGTAACAAAAAAGGCGTATTCCGCAAGAACTTAAATATATTCACCGCTATGGTAATTTCTGGCCTATGGCATGGTGCAGGTCTTAGTTTTATTATTTGGGGCGCCATTCATGGATTAGGGTTAATTCTGCAAAATATTAAAAATGCCCTGCTCCCTATGGCAAAGAAACAGAGGGAACTACAAGCCAAAAGTCCACTTGCATTATTTTTATCTCGTGTTGTGACGTTCCATTTTGTTTGCTTTGCATGGATCTTTTTCCGTAGCCCAACGTTTAATGATGCGCTGGCAGTATTAAATCAACTGTTCTCTGGCGACACATTTGCCTCCCTGTTATCCAGCAGGTCGCTATTAATGGTTTTCTGGGGTTCCTTTATTATCTACCCCTGGTTGGTGAATTTCAGACACAAAATTGAAAAAAACTATAACCTGATTTCCTGGGTTTATTACCCAATTCCCTTAGCCCTGATCCTCACATTGGTATTTATTTTGTCACCTTCAGGAATGCCAGGATTTATCTATGCCAACTTCTGAATTTACCTCTAACCTTAAAAAAGTCGGGCAAGTGATTTGTGCCGTGGCATTAACCAGCTTAATGTTAATTTGGCTTAATCAAGATTCGTTAGATAATTTCTGGCAACAGAAATATCACCGCAATAGTCCCTGGACATCTCTCAAGGGGGAACCGTGGTGGGATTTGGGGAATAATGTGCAGCAAGGTTCCATTGCTGCCAGTAAAACTTTTATGGCATATGCGCAGGGTAAATATCAGGTTACCCCGTCATCAGCCATGAATATTGATAACCGGCAAACAATATTTCCTCCTGATTTTCAGGTTGGCTTGCGTTTTCTTGAAGGTTACGTGTATCCCATCGAAAACCTCTCTTTCACCTTTCCTGAACTACTGAACAAAAATATTAAACTCGTTCAGTCTTCTTTACCGCCAAATAGTTCAGCAGAAAATCCGCTTGTTGAAATTGTCCAAAAAACCCATGCGAATTTGGGCGTAAAAGATAAGGTGTTATTTGCCGGTGATTCAATGATGCAGGGCGTAGCCCCACATTTAAAACGTCGACTGTTTCAGCAATATGGCATATCCAGTATTAACTTAAGTAAACAAAGTACAGGGTTATCTTATCCTGGCTTCTTTGATTGGCCAAAAACGATTAACGATACATTGAGGACTCACCCTGACATTAAGTTGGTGATGATATTTTTAGGTCCAAATGATCCATGGGATATTCCTTCAGGACACGGAGGCCCTTATTTGAAATTCGCCAGTGAAAACTGGGAGGATCTTTATCGTCAACGAATTGAATCCATCTTAAATGACGCTCGCCAACATCAGGCTGATGTTATTTGGGTTGGACCACCGAATATGCGCCAGAAAAAACTTTCCAACAGGGTGTCTTACCTTAATAAATTGTACCAAACTGAGGTAGAAAAAAAGGGAGAAATCTATGTTGCGGTTAATGATATGTTCAAATATCAGTCAGATAATTATTCAGACTATATTGGCGATGGCAGCAGCACCATCAAACTCCGCAGCGGAGACGGTATCCATTTCAGTTTGAAAGGGCAACAAACTATTGCGGATTATCTATTTTCATTGATCACATTTACTCAGGAGCCAGTTAAAGAAAATGCAACCATTTAACATGTTCCGCAGATTTTATCGGATAGTGGGTGCAAGTCTGGCTATCGCGCTCTCAATAAGCCTGTTATCGTGCAAGGGAGAAAAATCGCAGCCTGCATCGGAGCTCCAAGCAACACATATATATCGTCAACAACAATTGACGAATTTTGGTGATCCCAATTTCACGCTATTAACAGATAAATTACGTCACAGCGATACTCGCCAACTCCATTTTGTACAATTGGGTGATTCACACACGGCTGCCGATTTCTTTACCGGTAAGTTGCGCAGTTTATTACAGAATCATTATGGTGACGCAGGGCCAGGTTTTATTCCTCCAATGAGCATTCCTGGTCAGCGTAACGCCTTAATACAATTCTCTGAGGATAAAACCGGTTGGTGGCTTTCCAGCAGCCGCAAGGAAAATCGGGCTGATTATCCATTGGGTGGGTTTATCGCCATTCCCGAAAGTACCAGGAGTGCGATACAAATCAAGTCTTCCTCTGCTCGTGGCGAATACTGGTTGAGTGCACTCTATCAATCCCATACAGCGACTCAAATCAAAATGCCATTTACCACCATAGAGTTACCCGCAACACAAAGTGAATGGCATTTCTCACCAGAACAGGGCGTCAGTTTCCCCATCAATCTCTATCCACAGGATACACAATTGAAAATCGGCGGCTGGCTGATAAAGCGTCAAAACCCTGGCATTATGTTATCTGCATTGGGGATTAATGGCGCCACTATTAATATGCTGGATAAATGGCAACCGCAATGGATTAATACGCTGGCACAGATAAAACCGGATATGGTTTTTCTCGCCTATGGCACCAATGAAGCCTTTAACGATTCATTGGATTTGGTTGCTTATCAGAAGGATTTGACAGCTAAAATACAAGAGATCCGCAGAGCCATACCGCAAGCCGTTATCCTGCTGATTGGGCCGAATGATTCGCTAAAAAATAAAACTGCGGCAAGCTGTGAAGAGCAGCAACCTGCCTTACTTGATCATGTGATTCAGATCCAACAAACCGTTGCCAAACAACAGCACACCCTGTTTTGGGATTGGCGGGAATATATGGGGGGGCCATGTTCGATCAGAGGATGGGAACAGCAAAACCTCGCTCGTCCTGATTACATTCACCTTTCCGCAGACGGTTATGAACGCAGTGCCGAAGCGCTTTATACGCAGTTTATGGCATTGATTGAATAATTAAAGTGCCCTATGTAAGTCGTAACAGTTTTTAAATAAAGCGGTTATACCAATCTCCCTGCGTAACGGGAGATATAAAACGCATCTTAAAAGGCGATTGGTATATTAGTGATTGCGGTTGGTAAGCGAGCAGGAAATAAGATTTATTTAGCAGCTAATGAGGGGAATAGTGTAAAACAGCACCTTATGATGGATAAGGTGCCATGAAAAATCGCTTAAAAAGGCTACCACCATTGCGATTAATACTGATATGCAACAACTTAATTCGTACCGGAAAGTGCTGGCAATACATGTTCAGGATCACGTTCAATAGCGCGCAAAAGTGCTTTTGCAGGACCTGTAGGCTGGCGGCGTCCTTGTTCCCAATTTCTCAATGTATCAACATTCACTGAAATCAGTTTTGCAAATCCAGTCTGGGACAATCCCGTCGATTGTCGAATCTTCTTGACTTGCACAGCTACCACATGTGTTTCACGTGAAGGTTCACGAGTACCATCAATAATTTCATTCATTTGCGTCATACTTTCAGTTAGACGCTCAAACAATTTTGCATCCATTTACCACCTCTCATTGAGATCGCGTAATATCTTTTTCTCTTGTTCTGTTAGATTATCTTTAATCCCTTTTCTATAGATTAACAATAATCTTATCTGTGAATCAGATAATTTGTAGTAATAAATGACTCTTACGCCACTGCGCTTTCCTTTTCCATAGGAACTCCATCGAATTTTTCTAAGTCCACCAGTATTAGGAATAACTTGACCAAATTCAGGCTGAATAGCCAAAAATGTCTGAAATTCGCGATAATCATCATCTGTTAATAATTGAACTACATCATCTGTAAATATTTTTGTTTCAATAAATAGCATTACTGTCGTTCAATGAACCATGGATAAAATCTATCCTATCACCCAAAAGCTATAAGTCAATGACTGACACTCAATTATAGAAACAACAAAACCTATGTCGAGAAGTTAGGAGAATTAATAAAAAAGCACCTTAATTCATATCATAAGGTGCCATGAAAAATCGCTTAAAAAGGCTTCATCACAACATAGCGAAATAGATCATACCAACCATCGCGCCGGTTGTGCCGAGAATGGTTTCCATTACCGTCCAAGTTTTTAGGGTTTGTGCTTCTGTCGCACCAGTAAACTTACCGAACAGCCAGAAACCAGAATCGTTCACATGGCTAAGAACCAAAGAGCCACCGGCAATACATACTGACAACGCGGCCATTTGCGCACCGGAATAGCCTAACTCGCCAATCACTGGCAGAACCAATCCTACCGTGGTCAAACATGCGACAGTTGCTGAACCTTGAATCACACGCACCGCTCCCGACAAAATAAAACACGCCAGCGCGATTGGCAGGCCGGCACCGACCAACGCATTACCCAATGCTGGCCCAACACCTGAATCCACCAGCACTTGTTTGAAGACACCACCTGCACCTGTCACCAGCAGAATAATTCCCGCAGGTTGAATCGCTGCAGAGCAGACCTCCATGACTTTCTCTTTGCCCATACCACGACGGATCGCCAACCCGTAAATTGCCACCAGACAAGCAAGCAAAATAGCAATGAAAGGATGACCAAGAAATTCCAGCCAATGATATAGCGTTGATTGCTGATCAACAAAACGTGCACCAATGGTTTTCAAGCCCACCAATATCAATGGGAATAATACCAATGCCAAGCTGAAGGCAAAGGAAGGCATCTGACTTTTGCCAATACTTGGTGTCCCCAGATCTTTGGGTAAATCCAGTGTCACATATTTGCTGATAAAATTACCGTATATCGGGCCAGCCAATAACATGCCGGGAATGGCGGCGCTCAAGCCAATCAATATCATCCAGCCAAAATCGGCTCCCATCTGGGAAGCCAGCATCATTGGCACTGGCCCCGGAACCAAAAACGCGGCCGCCGCCGCAACACCTGCGAACAATGGAAGCGCCAGTTTCACGACATTGCCATTGGTGCGACGCGCAACGGCAAATACCACGCCAATCAATAACACAACCGCCACATCAAAAAACAGTGGTAATGCACAGACAAAACCGGCAACACCCAACGCATAGTTAGCCCGCTTTTCACCGAAACAACTCAACAGTTTCACGGCAATCTGGTCAAGGGCTCCCGTTTCATGCAAGATCTTGCCAAACATTGCGCCAAGAGCCACAACAATGGCAAGAAAACCCAAAGTGCCCGCCATGCCGTCCTGCATTGTCTGGGTGATTTTCTCCAGTGGCATACCAGAAAAAATTCCTGCCCCCACGGAAACTATCATCAAGGCAATAAATGCCTGTAACCTGGCTTTCATCACCAAAAACAATAATAAGAGAACAGAACCGACAGCTGTCAAAACCAGAGTTACAGTGCTCATGAACATCCCTCACTAATACAGTTAATGGATTGAATATGGTCAATAGCTTTAATCGCATTTTTGATGACTTCATCAAGATCGGGTGTGATATCAATGTGATGGACATCTTTTTCATCACTGGTCGGCTCTTCCAGTGTCTCAAATTGTGAGATGAGCATTTGTGGTTTAAAGAAATGTCCTTTGCGTGCTTTCAGGCGGCCTTCGATTAAATCAAAATCCCCTTTCATATAGAGAAACGACAGGTTTTGATTGCCATCACGCAACATATCCCGATAATTTTTTTTCAAGGCAGAACACACGAGCAGGGAGATAGAATTGGTGCGCTGCATGGCAAAAATGGCGTCATTGAGTGCCTTCAACCATGGCCTGCGATCATCATCATTCAAGGCGTGGCCCAGTGCCATTTTTGTAATATTGGCACGGGGATGAAGGAAGTCTCCATCCAGAAACGCAGCCCCTAGTTTACGGGCAACACCACTGGCAACCGCTGATTTACCGCTGCCGGATACCCCCATCAATACAAAAACATGGTTTGGTTGTTGGGTATCACCCATATCAAACTCCTTTACACAGATCTGACTGCTTATATATCCATTTGATTGACACTAAAAAATTAGCAGGGAATATTATTCATGGAATGTTATCGGTAACATTAGCAGCAGAGCTGGATGGTGGGCAATCAATCAGGACCATCAAAAAAGGAAAATGTGAGGCTTATCGCAATTGAAAATGGGAAAGCATCATTTTGAGCTACAAAAATTAAACACTTTCACCCAATGAAAGGGTAAAGCCAACATCGATCAGAGTTTGTTCCAGCTTTTCCCCTCTCAAACGAGTAAGCAAGGATTCCGCAGCCCTGCGTCCCATTAAGTCACGAGGCGTCAACACACTGGCAAGCTTGGGAGTCATTACCTGGCCGACATCATGACCATGAAAGCCAGCTATCGCAATCTCTTCCGGTACTTTAATCCCCTGTCGCTGGCACTCGAAAATTGCCCCGATGGCGATATCATCATTAGTACAAAACAAACCATCAATTTCGGGATATTTCTGACAAGATTCCTGCAAAAGTTGCGCGCCTAACGAATAAGAAGAGCTGACTGGTGTCATCATTTTTCTCGGTTGAAGCCCAGCATTAAACATCGCCATTTCAAACCCTTGCAAACGGATCATCGTTCGCTCATCCTGCCGTGCACCGAGGTAAATAATGTTTTTGCAACCGCGTTCGATCATTGCCATCGTCATCTGACGAGCTGCTGCAAAATTATCGATTCCTACTGCAATATCAAGGCAAGGCGATACACTGTCCATCAATTCAACTACGGGTATGCCTACTGTTTGCAACACCTTTAACGTTTTGGGGGTATGCGTGCGTTCAGCCAGAATCAGGCCATCAATATTGTAAGCAAGCAAGGAGAGTAAACGTTCTTCTTCTTTCTGGGCAGAATAACCATAGTGGGCGAGCATGGTTTGATATCCATTGCGATCAGTCACATGCTCAATACCACGGATAACTTCAGCGAAGACCTGATTGGTCAAGGAAGGAAGCAAAACACCTATTGCACGGCTGGTGGAATTAGAAAGAATATCGGGTACACGGTTGGGGATATAGCCGAGTTGCTCCACAGCTTCCGCTATTCGTTTTCCCAACGCTTCAGAAACCTGATCGGGATTGCGTAAAAAACGGCTGACCGTCATTTTTGTGACCCCAACGAGGTCGGCAACATCTTGTAAAGCTGGGCGTTTTTTCTTCATTTTCAATGTAATACAATCAGTTATTGATAGGTGCAGAGGAATAACTTGCGGTTTTAACATATTTATACATCATTACAACACGCTTTCTGGTGAAAAATGCCAATATACTCGCATCTTGTTTAGCAGTAATTACTGAAATTGTGATGACTTACACGCGTTTGAGTGAATATTCCAATCTGTTGCTAACATCCCCACCGCACAACACAATAGTTTTCATAACTCTTACTCTCTTTGTTGTTGAGTTAAGGCCAACAGGTTCTTTTGCGATTTCTGCAATAGGAATCTCATAAGTTGGTAAATAAGAGTTAAGAATATGAATTAAATGCGATCTACATTACAGATGGTAAATCAGAAAAATGAACGGGAAAATTTGGCTAACTTTATAGGCTAAAAAATGGTAGAATTTTTCGGCCCTAAAAAGATTTTATAAAACAGATAGATAAAATTAGGGTGTTCCCCGTGAGTACGGGGATAAACCGAACGTGCACGCAAGGCCGCTGAACGTGATGCAGTGTTCCCCGTGAGTACGGGGATAAACCGAACAAGTGGAGGAATGACATCATGACAGCAAAGTGTTCCCCGTGAGTACGGGGATAAACCGGCAAAGATTTAAATAGCGAAGATTTCAGAAGAGTGTTCCCCGTGAGTACGGGGATAAACCGCTATTTAGATGCCGAAGAGATCTCAGCCAGCAGTGTTCCCCGTGAGTACGGGGATAAACCGAAATTCAGGGTCGTTATTATTGGCCTAATGAAGTGTTCCCCGTGAGTACGGGGATAAACCGCTGTAGCCCGCCTCGCAGCGCGTATCGACGCCGTGTTCCCCGTGAGTACGGGGATAAACCGCTACCGGGGTAACAGCGATAGCATTGCCAGCAGTGTTCCCCGTGAGTACGGGGATAAACCTTTAGTGAATTCACGGCAGCAGAAATCCGCTCGTGTTCCCCGTGAGTACGGGGATAAACCGTTCGGGTGAGCGGCTTTAAACCACAGATTGACGTGTTCCCCGTGAGTACGGGGATAAACCGAGTTGATCCGCTTTGAACCCTACACCCTAAGTGTGTTCCCCGTGAGTACGGGGATAAACCGAGATATGCAGGACGCCGTTCGGGGTTTTAGGCGTGTTCCCCGTGAGTACGGGGATAAACCGCCGTTCATATATGCCTCTATTATTAAAAAACGGTGTTCCCCGTGAGTACGGGGATAAACCGCCAATCAGATTAAGCTTATTCAAAATCCATTTGTGTTCCCCGTGAGTACGGGGATAAACCGATATGCCGCGTTGGTATCTGATGGAAGAATTGGTGTTCCCCGTGAGTACGGGGATAAACCGGTTATTATATCCAAAGGTTATCACATGGGGCGGTGTTCCCCGTGAGTACGGGGATAAACCGGGTGTTTCTTTTTCCTACACTCAGGGCGACGGGTGTTCCCCGTGAGTACGGGGATAAACCGTTTCTCAATCTGTAATGACATATCGATGTGATGTGTTCCCCGTGAGTACGGGGATAAACCGTTAGTTTGTCAGATATCGGTCGGGCTAATTCCGTGTTCCCCGTGAGTACGGGGATAAACCGGCAACTACATTCAGTTCGATGGCAAAACATGGGTGTTCCCCGTGAGTACGGGGATAAACCGGCAACTACATTCAGTTCGATGGCAAAACATGGGTGTTCCCCGTGAGTACGGGGATAAACCGTATAGAACTCGCCGCTGGATGTGGTTGTTGTAGTGTTCCCCGTGAGTACGGGGATAAACCGATAATCTGTGTAAAGCCAAAGTGATCACAAATGTGTTCCCCGTGAGTACGGGGATAAACCGAAAGTACCGGAAGCCGCAGCGCAAAGGAGCGAGTGTTCCCCGTGAGTACGGGGATAAACCGTTTATGTACTCCACCTTGTTCAAACGGTTCCAGTGTTCCCCGTGAGTACGGGGATAAACCGTCTGATCTTGCTGTTATCAAATCAAACTATGCGTGTTCCCCGTGAGTACGGGGATAAACCGCTACTGGCTATTAGAAGTTGATGACCAAGATAGTGTTCCCCGTGAGTACGGGGATAAACCGCCATGAACGATAATGCCTACGATACATCAAACGTGTTCCCCGTAAGTACGGGGATAAACCGCCCTGTCCGCATGGACATACGGAGCGATTTGTGTGTTCCCCGTGAATACGGGAATAAACACTTACTTGGATAACAAAATCATACACTTTAGAGACTTGAAAATATAATTGGCGCAAAAAGTCACTAAAAGCACTACTGGCTTCAAATCCCATTAAAACTATAAACAAACTTCAACAAGAAATTAGATACCTGAAACGAAAAGCAACCTATCAAGATAAGACATTATCAGATAATTCCACTCAGAAATTATTACAGGATAACCATAAAGAGAATCATCAAAATTTAGCTCATTATGATGCTATAGGATTTCCATCACTAACGGTTCACATAATCCTGAATGTGATCAATATTCCATATAAGATAAAATGTTAGTGATAACATAATATAAAATAGGTTAAATTCTCCAAATCCGTTGTTAATGCAGTGGATTTAACTAATTTTTTAAGTAGCTCGCTATTTTAAAAAATATAATCACCCAGGAAAACACTTTGAACGCTAATAATGCAACAGAAATAACTTACTGGAATCGTATGGTACCAGAACTTACCGTGACCAATTTTGCAGCTTCACTTGATTTCTATCAAAAAATATTAGGGTTCGAAATATTAATTCGTCGAGAAAATCCTGATTTTGTTTATTTAGGATTAGGTGAAGCACAATTAATGCTGGAAGTATTTCATGACGATGGTTGGAATACTGGAGAACTTAATAGACCATTAGGGCGTGGTATTAATTTTCAAATTGAAGTCGATAACATTATGTCAATCCTGGAAAACCTGAAAATTAACGAAATCGAACTTTATCGACCACTGGAAGATAATTATTATTGCATAGGTGATACCACAATCTGTCAGAGGGAATTTCTCGTTCAAGATCCAGATGGTTATTTACTTCGATTTAGTCAATATATAGAAAATGCAGAAGATTAATGACAAACCATTAATATAGGCAAGTTATAATTTTATTTACTCATGAGAGCATATGACTAATTTAATCAATAACTTTAATTACCTCACACGATATTGGGGAAAAGCTAAAAAGAATCCCTATTCTAACGAAAATTATCATCTCCTGGCCTATCACTGCTTAGATGTCGCCGCAGTAGGTCAATTATTATTGGCGCCACATAAGAAATTAACGCAAGATCTCGCAAATTTTTTGGGATTATCACCAGAATCATTACAAAATCTATTTTCTTTTTTTCTGGTACTGCACGATATCGGCAAATTTGCTTCTGCATTTCAGCAATTATATTCCCAAGAAGATACTGATCTAATTAAACCAAAACAATACTCCCCCTATGACTCCAGACATTTCAGGCATGATCGGTTAGGGCTATTTTTCTGGAAAAAAATTCAGGATGACGTACTGCTGGCTTTAGTGGGAGATGACAGCCTGCAATTCAGTGAAGATAAACAAAAGAAACAAGCCCTGAAAACGTTAATGGTTTTGATGCAGTGTATGCTTGGTCATCATGGTAAACCCATTGATGACGATAGTTGGAACGCAATTACCGATTTTACCGAGTCCCAAAATGTTATTGATGCAACGGCGTTCACTCATGATCTTCTGACACTTTTTCAACCTCATCTACCATTGGCAAAACTGCTTTCAAAAGAGTGGCGGCGCAAACTACAACAAGTGAGTTGGCAACTTGCCGGTATTGTCGTGCTGGCGGACTGGGTAGGCTCTGACTGTTATCATTTTCGTTATCAAACCAAAGCCCTTCCGCTGGCAGAATATTGGCAGCTTACGCAAGAACAAGCCCAAATCGCCTTAGATGGTATTGATATCCATAACACTCCCGTGATATCGCCTTATACTTCTATCGAGGAGTACTACCAATTTTCACCAACCCCATTACAAAAATGGGCGGAAGAAGTCCCGATTGATGATTCCCCACAACTTTTTATTCTGGAAGACGTTACGGGCGCAGGCAAAACAGAAGCCGCCCTCGCTCTGACTCACCGCTTAATGCAAACTGGTGCTGCGGACGGTTTCTATTTTGGTCTGCCAACAATGGCGACCTCCAACGCCATGTTTGGCCGAATCGCCAAACACTATCACCATATGTTTGATACAGAAAACGGCAAACTACCTAGTCTCGTTCTCGCGCACGGTGCACGTGAAATGAATGATAATTTCCGTGACATCATCCTGACGTCTGAACATAACGACAGTGATTACACCAGAGACGATAGCACTGCGACAGCACAGTGCCACCGATGGTTAGCCGATTCTAATAAAAAAGCCCTATTGGCATCGGTGGGGGTAGGTACTATCGATCAGGCATTACTTGCCGTTTTACCGAGAAAATACCAGTCGCTTCGATTGATTGGATTAAATCGCAAAGTATTGATCTTTGATGAAGTACACGCCGCCGATGAATACATGTTTGCATTGCTGGAAAGTGTATTAAGTCTGCACCTGCACCAGGGTGGTTCCGTGGTATTACTGACTGCTACACTTTCCTTGAAACAGCGCCAACGACTGGTGGATATCTGGTTATCTGCCAGCGGCATACCGCCACAGAAATTGCAAAAAACGGCCTTTCCACTGGCAACCCATGTCACGTTAAATCCAGAAGCTCCATTGGTTGAAACGCCCCTGCACAGTCGTCCAGATGTCAGCCGTACTGTCACCGTAAAAACGGTGAATCATCTGGATGAATGTGTACAAATCGCCCTCAACGCCGCTCAAAATGGGCAATGTGTGGTTTGGGTTCGCAATTCAGTGGATGATGCACTCCATGCTTTCCGGCTTATTCAGGCACAAATGGCTCAACCGGAAAATTGCCTGTTGTTCCACAGTCGCTTTATTTTGCATGACCGAAAAAAGATCGAAAATCGTGTGCTGGCAATCTTTGGTAAAGAAAGCAATCGGGAAGATAGGCAAGGCAATATCCTGATTACTACGCAAGTCTTTCAGGAGAGCCTTGATGCAGATACGGATGTCATGATCTCTGATATCTGCCCGATTGATGACTTGATTCAGCGGGTTGGTCGTTTGCACCGCCATACTCGTAACGCAAATAGTGAATACAAGCAAGGTATTACCGATAGCCGCTCTGCGCCTGAATTATATCTTCACGCCCCAGAATGGGATGATCAACCCAAAGCGGATTGGCTGAGCAAAGATTTTCGCAATACCCAATATGTTTATCGTTCAGCCGGACGTTTATGGCTTGGTTTACGCGAACTCCTGCGCTTGGGAGCGATTCGTATGCCTGCTGAGGCGCGAACCTTGATCGAAGCCGTTTACGGTGAAGATGCTGATGAACAGATCCCTGATGCACTCAAATACAAAGATAACGAAGCCATAGCGGAAGGGCTGAGCAAAGATGCCGCAGCACGATCACAAGCCCTGCAATGGCAGCGCTATGAATATAGCAAACGCAGTGCCCGTGGTTGGTATGACGATGACAGCGATATCAGCACCCGATTTAGCGATATCGAAACGGTGAGCGTGCTGCTTGTCAAACTGACTGAAAATGGGGAATTAATACCGTGGGTAGAGGATGAAAAATTTCCTGTCCAATTAAGTATTATCAAAATATCAAAAAACAAATTTGCCGATAAGCTGCAACCCATACCAGAGTCCCTTTCTCAAACCGTGGAGCGGTTACAGGATAAATTCAAGTCCGTCAAATACCTGCAAATCTGGCTGCCAGAGAGTGACCCGCATTTTACTTATGATCCCAACATTGGTTTTTATCCCAAGCAGGAGGCGTAATGAACCTCGTTAAAGACGCATGGCTGACTTTTAGAATGAAAGATGGCAGTGAGAAAAAGCGACCTCTGACGGCAATCTGCGATCCTACCGTTGTCGATTTTGTACTGCCACGGGCTGATTTTCAGGGTGCCGCTTACCAACTGGCCATTGGTTTGCTGCAAACCGCTTTTGCTCCTGAAGATGAAGACGAATGGTATGAGTTTTATCAACAAGCCCCTACCCAAGCGGACCTACAAACTGCATTTAATCGAGTAGAACATGCTTTTAATCTGACAGGGCATGGTCCTCTGTTTATGCAGGATCTTGATTCGTTAGCAGAAAGGAAACCCACCAGCATTTCAGGATTGTTAATTGAATCGCCGGGTGAAAAAACATTGAAGGATAATACTGATCATTTTATTAAACGCAGCCAATGTGAAGTCATTTCCCCTGAAATGGCCGCCATTGCCCTATTCACACTACAGATTAACGCGCCTGCCGGCGGTGTTGGACATCGTGTCGGGTTACGGGGAGGTGGTCCACTCACGACCTTGATTCAGCCACAAGAACCGGATGCTTCGCTATGGCAAAAACTTTGGTTGAATGTCATTAATCGGGAACATTGGCCTTACCCCGATCCTGATCTCAATAGCCCAGACGTTTTTCCTTGGTTGGGTAAAACTCATAACAGCCAAAAAGCAGGAACAGAAATTTACGCACATAATGTCCATGAACTGCATATGTATTGGGCCATGCCACGGCGGATCCGGCTGGAGATAGAGGATAAGCCCGCCATCTGCCAATTAACAGGGCAAGCAACTCACCCATCCGTTTCGGGTTATCGTACCCAAAACTATGGCAACAATTATTCTGGTACCTGGCAACATCCTCTAACCCCCTATCGGTGGAATCCGAAAAAACCGGATGAAGAGCACCTTTCTATCAAAGGGCAACCCGGGGGTGTGACCTATAAGATCTGGGATAGCCTGACTTTTTCCGATGATAAACAGGGGCAACAGGCAGCCCAGGTTATCGACCATTTTAGCCAGATCAATGATTATTTTGCCGATGAACAAAGTTCCACCCCTCGGTTATGGGTTTTTGGCTATGATATGGACAACATGAAAGCCCGCGGTTGGTATTCCACCACCCTGCCTCTGTTTTCCATGCCGATTGAAAAGAAAGATGCCGTTTTCCGGCGCGTCAAAACACTACAAAACCTCTCTGCCAATGCATTGACGCAGTGTCGTACCCAGATCAAAAACGCGTGGTTCCGTCGCCCGAATGAGATAAAAGGCGATATGTCATTTATTGATGCGACTTTCTATCAACGCACCCAGACTGCCTTTTTTAAGGCTGTTCAACAGATTGTCAGCAGCCAGCATAAAGCATCTTCCCTCTCCACCGAAGACGCTAAAACCTGGCTCTACCAACTTAGAAATACCTGCTTTGATCTCTTTGATGAGTTCGTGCTGTCAGAAGATACCGATCCCGAAAAACTCATCGAAAAGATCGAGGCGCGACAAATTCTTACCAGGTGGCTGATAGGTTCGAAAGATATCAAGTCATTTATGGCAGAGCACAATATAGAAATCCAATCATCCAAGAACAAGAAGAAGGGGGAAATTATCAATGAATAACCTAAGTGAAGGTCGTTTACTACGCTGGTGGGAAAGCATGTTTTTATCCTCCGAAGAATTGAAGAAAAAAGAGATCCTCCCTGCACCAACGCTCTTTAAAGCTGAATTAAAGCGTTGCCAAGATATTGAGGCAGCAACGCTAACCGAAGGTTTTCGCGCATTATGGTTCAGCTTACCTGAAGATATTATCAAAGAAGCTCAGCAACAGACTGTTACGCGATGGGCGATGATTGCCGTCACGCTGGTGTATGTCAAAACCAACACCACCACTAATCTGGCAACTGCCGCAGGCACCAAAACGGAAAATGACAAGCCGATTGTCAGTACACATCGCTTTGCCCAATTGCAGGCAGCCAAAACACCCGATGAATTTATTATGCGTTTGCGGCGCATCCTACAACAACTGAAAGGCCAAGTTTCCGTGTTATCCCTCGCCAAAGATATTGAACAATGGTTGAGAGAGTACCACCAGCCAAGAGCATATCGAGCCAATAAACGCCTCTGTGTGCAATGGGCGATGGATTACTACAAGGCCGCTAAATAACGCCAATAATTAGCCACTTTTAATCTAATAAGGTATTTTAAATGAGCCAATTTATTCAGCTACATCTGTTAACCTCCTACCCCCCTGCCAACCTGAACCGCGACGATCTCGGACGCCCAAAAACCGCCAGAATGGGCGGAGCGGAGAGATTAAGAATTAGTTCTCAAAGTTTGAAACGTCACTGGCGGATCTCTGACCTGTTTCAGGATGCTCTCACTGAGCACCTTGGTTTTCGTACCAAACGCTTTGGATTTCAGGTTTATCAACGCCTGCTTACTGGAGGAATCAAAGAGAAGCAAGCAACTGAATGGGCTTCTGCCATTGCGGAAGTTTTTGGCAAAAAGAAAAAAGATGAACCCTTGGAAATTGAACAGCTAGCTCATATCAGCCCGGCAGAAAAAGAGGCGACCTTTGCATTGGCCGATAAACTTATCACCGAAAATCGCGCACCAACCAAGGAAGAGCTGAATCTGTTGAGCAGAGAAAAAACCGCCGTAGATATTGCATTGTTTGGCCGTATGCTGGCATCCAGCCCTGCCTATAATGTGGAAGCAGCCTGTCAGGTTGCCCACGCTATCAGCGTTCACAGTGTTGCGGTGGAAGATGACTATTTTACCGCTGTTGACGATCTCAATGCGGGCAAAAACGATTCCGGTTCGGCTCATATTGGCGAAACTGGCTTTGCGGCTGCTCTGTTCTACAGCTATATCTGTATCAACAAATCTTTATTAATCGAAAATCTGTCAGGTAATGAAACCCTGGCGAATCAAGCCATCGCAGCCCTGACAGAAGCCGCTATTAAAATCGCCCCATCCGGTAAACAAAACAGTTTCGGCTCCCGTGCCTATGCCAGCTATGTGTTGGCGGAAAAGGGAGAATATCAGCCTCGCTCCCTGTCTGTTGCATTCTTAAAGCCCGTTGATAGCGAAGATCAGGCAACCGATGCCATCAAAGCGTTAGAAAATCAGAGAGAAAACTTCGATAACGTTTATGGTGCTTGTGCTGACACGCGCTATAGCATCAATGCCGTCACGGGTAAAGGCTGTTTTGCTGAGCTACTTCAATTCGTTACTGAATAAAAGAGGCCAATATGAAGACTTACCTGGTCTTTCGTTTATATGGGGCACTAGCCAGTTGGGGAGTAGAAGCGGTCGGTGAAAACCGGCCGACCGGCACTTATCCAACCCGTTCGGCTATTCTGGGGTTATTAGGTGCAGCACTGGGCATCCGGCGCGATGATGAAACACAACTTATGGCATTACAGCAGAGTGTCAAAATCGCCATCAAACAGAGCGTTTCCGGTTTATTGATGCGGGATTACCATACCTCCCAGGTTCCTTCGCAAGAGAAAAAACAGTCTCATCCAACCCGTAAAAGTGAGTTACGTGATAAATCCAAATTAAACACCATACTGTCTTCACGCGATTATCTTACTGATGGTGTGTGGATTATCGCGATTTCCTTGACCGAGCAGGCCAGTTTCGCTCTTTCTGCCTTGCGTGATGCGCTGATAAAACCCATTTTTACGCTGAGTCTTGGGCGAAAATCCTGCCCTCTTGCACTTCCGATGATGCCGCAACTGACAGAATACCCGTCATTAAAAGCCGCCCTTGATACGCCTTTTCCTCTCTTGCCTTATCAATCAGAAAAGGCCAATCACTATTATTGGCAGCGTAATCATGATGTCGTGAGTTATTTCTGGGAAGGAGATAAAGACGAGATCACGATCCCTGATACGACAATACTGACGCATCAACTTTGGGATGAGCCACTATCACGTAGCCGCTGGCAGTTTACGCAACGCACGATGCACCAATTATCGTTCCAGTTATCAGTCGTGGAGGGAACACATGTATCTGTCTAAAGTCACCTTGCACCCTTCTGCTTACTCTATACAAGCACCGTCACGAAAAAAGACGAAGAATGATGTCTATGCTTCCCACCAACTCTTGTGGCAATTGTTTACGGAGCAAGAAGAACGCAATTTCCTTTTCAGGCAAGAGATGAGCTTAAGTGGCAGACCTGAATTTCTTGTGTTGTCCACAACCGCACCGATAGCCAATTCCTCGCGGTTCCAGATTCAGACCAAGTCTTTTGCCCCTCAATTACATAATGGACAAAAACTGGCGTTCAAACTCCGCGCGAATCCCACTGTCTGCCTCACAAATAAAAACTCAGGCAAACAGCTGCGCCATGATGTGTTGATGCACGCCAAGCGTCAGACAAGACATGCTGGTAGCTCAGGAGACCTTGAATCAGCAATGATGCAGGCCGCCCAAACCTGGATACAAGATGAAAAACGGCTGGCTAATTGGGGAATTCGCTTTGATTTTGCTCCGGATATTGAACGTTATACCCAACATCGCAGCTTTAAAGCCTCTGGCCAGAAGGTGGCATTTTCCAGCGTAGATTTTCAGGGTGTGCTCACTTTGTCAGATAGCGAACTTTTCCTTGAGCAATACCAGAAGGGATTTGGCAGGGCAAAATCCTTTGGTTGTGGGCTAATGCTGATAAGGGCACTGTAATGGCATTTATTCCATTAAAACCCATTCCCATCAAGGACAGGAATTCAATGATCTTTATTGGTATGGGACGTATTGATGTCAAAGATAATGCGTTTGTTGTGATTGATGAAGTCAACGGCGAACGTATGCATATTCCCGTCGGCTCCCTTGCTTGCATTATGCTGGAGCCAGGTACCCGCATTAGTCATGCTGCGGTAAAATTGGCATCTACCACCGGAACATTGCTTATTTGGGTGGGAGAAGCCGGTGTCAGACTCTATTCCGTAGGACAGCCAGGCGGTGCGCGTTCAGACCGGCTGCTTTATCAGGCTAAATTAGCACTGGATGAGGATTTAAGGCTCAAGGTTGTCCGCAAAATGTTTGAATTACGTTTTGGTGAACCTGCTCCCCAAAAACGCAATGTCGAACAGCTTCGGGGCATTGAAGGTGCCCGCGTCAGGAAAACCTATCAAATATTGGCAAAACAATATGGCGTAAAATGGCACGGGCGCAATTACGATCATACTGATTGGGATAAGGGTGATCTCATCAACCGCTGCATTAGTGCAGCAACCTCATGCCTATATGGAGTGACCGAAGCCGCTATTCTGGCGGCGGGTTATGCACCTGCTATTGGTTTTCTGCATACTGGCAAGCCTTTGTCATTTGTCTATGATATTGCAGATATCTTAAAGTTTGATACCGTCGTGCCTATTGCATTTAAAGTTGCTGCCACCAATAGTATTGCTCCTGACAGGCAAGTCAGAATTGCTTGTCGTGAAAAATTCAGGACAGACAAAATTCTGAAACGCCTTATTCCCTTAATTGAAGAAGTGCTTGCGGCGGGCGAAATTTCCCCACCGCTTCCTCCTGCTGATGCACAACCCCCGGCGATTCCCGAACCCATTTCTATCGGTGACATTGGACACAGGAGTCAATAGAGATGAGTATGACGGTGGTCGTAACAGAAGCTGTTCCTCCTCGATTACGGGGGCGGCTGGCTATTTGGTTACTGGAAATACGGGCAGGGGTTTATGTGGGTAATATATCCCATAAAATCAGGGAAATGATTTGGCAACAAATCACGGAGCTGACCGAAGATGGAAATGCAGTTATGGCATGGCAGACCAACACCGAATCTGGATTTGATTTTCAGACCTTTGGTGAAAACCGAAGGGAACCGATAGATTTTGATGGCCTGCGTTTAGTGAAATTTAAACCACTTTCTGAGGATTAGTTTGGGTATTCCCTGTAGGTACAGGGATAAACCGCAAACGCTGATTGTAGAACGAGACAAAAACAAATATTCCCCATAGGCTCAATGAATAATTCCAATATGAAAAACATAAAAAAAATTAATATAAATTAAATAAGATAATAGAAAACCAAAAATAAGATTATCAATTGTCGTTTAACAATGGCTTATTGTGATAAGTCATGTAAATAATAAATAAAATTAAAACCGTTATAGACTATCTTCTTATTTTAAGTAACCGAAATAAAAATCAATATAAGAAATAATTGCAATATAAATTAATTATTTTTACTAACATCTGGAGAGATAAAACTCGCTCTATTTGACGATAAAACAAACGAATATTCCAAATCGTGCGATATTCCACCTACAAACATAGATCATTGATGATTGCCCAAAATAGCTATGATAATCTACGCGCCTTTCCGTCTTAACATGTTCATTTTACAGACAATTAAATATCAAAAATTAGGAAGCGAATTCACTTATGAACTTAACTAATACCAACAAATTATTAGCTGCCACTTTGTGTCTTGCGGCCTCATACAGTTATGCAGATAGCGAGCGCCCACTTTTTTCATTAACCGTATCCGAGTCTGGCGTTCAGCAAACAAATAATGACGGTAGCTTATCCCAATCGACTAAATCGGGATCTCGTATTCTGCCAATTTGGGGTGATGCCGCACGCGCAAAAGGTTACGACCTGCCTGAACCGTTTGGTGCTAGTTATGGTTATATGAATCTGCGCCAGGATGTTGTTGTGGATAGCATTAAATTTGAATTTACAAATCCACTTATAAATAAAAATTGGAAAGACAAAATCATTGTTAACGCAGGTGATACAAGAGAAAAAAATGAGTCCCATCTGCTGAAATTGGATACTTGGGTTCTACCTTTTTTGAATGTTTATGGAGTGTATGGAACAACTAAAGGTAAATCTAAAACTAATCTTGATAGCATTTACTTTATGAATATGGAGGAACCTTGGCTAGAAAATATTCCTTTTGAATTGAATTTCAAAGGAAAAACCTATGGTGGTGGTGTAACATTTGCTGGTGGTTATAACCAATTTTTTGCCACTCTAGATGCAAACTACACTCGCACTAATCTGGATATTCTAGATGGTGATATCAGTGCTTTTGTCCTCACACCTCGCGTTGGTTATGAGTTTGTGTTTGAACCACTCTTTTCCGGACAGGGAAATAGCAAGGTTCAGGTATGGGTAGGTGCTATGTACCAAAATATTACCCAACGCTTTAAAGGTGATGTCAGCAAGCTCACTTTACCACCTCAGCTAGCTAGCTGGTTTGGACCAATTAAAAATAATCCAGCTGATAAAGGTAAATATAAATCTGACATCAAATTCGACGTTGAACAACACCTTGCCCATAAGTGGAACAATACCGTTGGTGCACGCTTCGAAATCACTCGTAATTTCAATATCCTGTCAGAAGTCGGTTTTGGTAACAGAAACAGTTTCTTTATTTCCGGTGAGTTCCGTTTTTAATGTTTGGCTTTGCAACATTCAAAAGGCTGGTCGTCATTGCCAGCCTGCTTATCTTCACCATTTCATCAGCCCACGCTGATATCTTGCCTAACCGGCAAAAAATTGATGGTTGGTTAAACGAATTAGGCGGCAGTAATCATTTTGATGACCGCAAAAAAATTGATTGGGGCGTATTGCCTGGTCCTTTCTACACCCCTGAAATGGGGATGGGGATTGGTGTTGCCGTCGTTGGCCTGTACCGTCCTGACCATTTAGATAACATCAGCCAGACTTCTTCATTAGGACTCAGTGGATTTGCTTCATCTACTGGCGCGTTTGGCCTGAACTTTACCAATTACAATTTTCTTGCCAGTGACCAATGGCGGTTATTCGTTTCCGGTACACTGAATAACATCCCAACTTACTATTGGGGTAAAGGTTATCGTGCCGGTAAAAATGACAGTAACAAAGAGGAATACCGTTCACAGGAATTTGCTATTCATCCGCGACTTCTCTACCGCGTCGCTAATACCACCTATATGGGATTAGGCTGGAATTTCTCATCCGTCAATGCCAGTGATCCGGATAGCGGAGCGAAACGGTATTTTTCCCAGTCTGTCGGTGGCCGTTCCGTGATGAGTTCCGGTATAAGTGCCCACTTCAGTTATGATACACGGGACTTTTTACCCAATGCACGACACGGACAGGCATTTGAGATCGTTTATACCTATTTTTCCCCAGAATTAGGTAGCGATCACCGTTTCCATACCACACAGCTTCAGTTCTCGACCTATTACCCGTTATCTGAAAAGACCGTCCTGGCCTTCGATAACTATGCCCGTTTCAGCGCAGGTGATGTCCCGTGGAACCAGCTATCACTGCTTGGTAACGGCCAGCGGATGCGCGGATATTATGAAGGGCGTTATCGTGACAACAATATCTTCACAACACAGTTAGAGTTAAGACATAAACTGGACTGGCGCCACGGTGTGGTCGGTTGGATAGGCACCGGCACGTTGGGAGATTCCCCTTCACAATTGGGAACCAGGCATTGGCTTCCTTCTGTTGGTATTGGCTATCGTTTTGAGTTTAAACCACGCATGAATGTCAGATTAGATTTTGGTGTCGGTAAAGACAGTACTGGATTCTATTTTCAGGTTGGGGAAGCGTTTTGAGATTATTCGTTACACTTTGCCTCTGTTTTCTACTGATGGCATGCCAAAACCAGCCACAATCAGTTGATCCGGTCAAACCGGTCCTTGTCAGTGATACCCATGAGCAGTCACAGCAAAATTGGAATGCGTTACCTCCCATTGCCCCACCAGAAGGTTTAAGGGCTTGCTGTGCTTTCGGCTATAACCTAAAAGCTCAACTATGGAATATTCCCATTCCCTTCTATGACATCGATAATATTGTAGAAGCCAAGAAATTGGGTGAACATCACTATAATGACAGTGTTGTCGGTGCCAGTGCCGCCTTGTTGGGGGTAAGCAATGAAAAAGTGGGTCTGCTCTATACCCATAAGGGAGGGTTTATTGATATCTCCCATGTCAGGGATACCGCAGACTATACGCTTTATCTGTTTAGCCAGATTTACACTCATCTTGGTCAAGAGAGGGAGTTAACCCTGAATAATGAACTTGCTGCGCGTAAAATGCATTTTTTTGCTTTTACGCCACCGCAAGATCCGGCTGAACGCTATACGCTAAGTGCCTATTTAGCGGCTAAACTCGCTTTTCAACTTGCCGCCTGGCATGAAATAGCGCAATGGTATGGCTATCAATCAGTCCCTGGATTTTCAGAGGGCATTTCGGCTTTTTCCCCGGAAGATCTCTATTCAAACCTGTTGGGTGCACGGTTGGCGCTGACATTGATTCTGGAAGGACACGCTTCTTCTATAGCACAGTTCTCGGACGCAATGACGAAGATCTTGCCGATAGCTTTGCATGAACTTGGAGATTATCCCAAATCAGGCACAAAAGAGATGTTTGATAGCGTAGATGGTTTGTGGTGGAACAGTTATCAACGCATTCCTGAGAAATTTTTAGTTCTGCACCGGAATTATGATATCCAGGACAACCGCTCCCCATTAATGCCTTTCGGTAAAGAACACTTTGCCCTGCGCTTGTCTCTGCCTGAGCATTATCAGCATTTTTCGTTGGATAAACTGGCTGAATTTCAGCTCTGGCCAACCAATGAGATGAAAAACCTGCCTGCTCCAAAGCAATATTGGACAATAAAAGATTTTAAAATGCTGGCGGAAAATGCCCAACGGGAAGATGAAAAACAGTTGCTAATTAAATAAGATCCATCTGAGGAATATACCTAATTCACCGGTATATTCCTCACAATGTTCCATACGAATGATTTACTAAATCCTCCCTGGTGTATGCCGTTTAATCAGTTCCTGCAAAACCGCTTTCAATAGCTGACTTTTTCCATCCCCCAATGGCTCCAGCACACTTTTCTCATGGGATTCAGCTTCAGTCAGTAATCCTTCTACCACTTTTTGCCCAGTTTCAGTCAAACATACCAAGGTAACACGGCGATCACGGCCAACATTGGCAAAACGCGCTACATACCCCTGTAGCTCCAAACGCTGCAAAACGCGAGTAATAGTCGGTTGTTTACTGACCGTTTTCTGTGCCAGGAGGCCAGTGCTAATGGAGCCACTTCCTGTCAACGCTGATAACACCCGCCACTCCAGCACTGACAACCCCCGCGCTTCAACGACATCATGAAATTGAGACGAAACTAACATCCATGCCCGCCCAAGCAAGGCAGGCAAGTAATTATCAACAAATACTTTTGAATCTGGCATAAGTTGAACAACCTTTTGTATCTCGATCAATATTTTCCTGATAACAGTGAGCCAAATCGCGGAACGTATGTATTCAGCCCAAGCTGTTTCAATATCATGTAGGTTGTTGCCACAGATGAAGAAATCACAGGTATCCCCACCCGATCTTCGATCAGTGCTACTGACGGCAGAGAAGGCATTTGTACACAGGCGGAAGCCACTATCACATCGACATTGCTGTTTAGTCGTTTGGTAATCTCCACCGGCGCGAGAGGATCTTGTCGTCCGACAGCAAGGTTATCGGGGATTTCCAGCGAAATGCTGTCGATAACTTCAATTCCTTCATTTTCAATGTAATCAATGACTAACTGAGTCAATGGCTTCATATAGGGCGTCAGTATAGAAATCCGTTTCGCCCCCAAAGCATGTAACCCATCCACCAACGCCCCCGCGCTGGTAACAACAGGTGCCGGATGTCCATTTTCAGCTGTTCGTAGATGGAGGCGCTTTTCAGAGATCCGGTGATATCCCTGTCCCATGCTCATAATCGCCACTAAACAGGCATATCCCAGCACATCAACCGCGGCATCCGACAACTCAAGCGCACAGCGATCACTGTCTGCATCCATGGCCGCCAGTTCCGCTTTTGTGACTGTTTTCATTCTCATTCGACTGGAATGAAAGGTAAAACGTTCAGGGTTTACGACTTCACGGGCCTGCAGGATAGCGGGAATTTCTGTTTCCATTGTCGTATTCGATGAAGGAACAATCAGCCCCACGCGAAAATGCGGTGTGTTATTCATGGGCGATCCTCCTGATCGGCTGGCAGATCAGTAAATCGGATCGCACGCATTGGCTGACGGTTCACTTTGAGATCGAAGATATCAAATCGGTTGTAATGCCCCGTGATATCGTGCATTTGACGAGGCTGAATACAGCGGTTCAGGTCAATATGCGCATAGACGATCCCTTCCTTATCAATCAGGGGATCACCTATCACGCGCCCATCTGGTCCAATAATGCCGGTGAATGCACTGTTAGAACGTGCCAGCAACGCTTCGGCTTCAGGATGGCTGGCCGACATCGCTGTGACAATTTCCGGCGAAATCGTGGAGCAGGAGACAATGGTAAACACCTTGCCTTCAAAACAGTGGGCTGCCGCCCGCAAACGGATCGCCTCAGCCATATCATAATCCGCTGGTGCAACCGGCAGGGAAATGTAACTGGCAACATGGACCAATTCCCCCTGAGATAATAAGGAAAAACGCGCTAACGGATTGGTATTTTCGCCACAAGCCAGCACGCCCAATGGCCCAATACGGGTATCATGCACTTTTAACGAAGCCGCATCACCATTCGCCCATGTCAGTTTTTCCGCCCATGTCGGCACCAGTTTGCGGTGACGCCCCAAAATGTTCCCTTCATCAGAAATAGTCACCAGCGTGTTATAGAGTGTTGCTATGCCGTCAGGACTGCGCTCATTAACCCCAATCACAACGTTGATGTGATGACGAGCCGCAGCCAGGGCAATTTTGTTGATCTCCGGCCCCGGCACTTCAATAGCCGATTTGCACAGTTTTTCAAACCACGGACTACCTTGTATTGGGTTCATCACCCAATTCCAATAGGGGTAACCAGAAACAAACACTTCAGGAAAAGCCACCAAACTGGCCCCCTTGTCTGCCGCTTCCTGAATCAGCCGACAAACGAGATCAACCGTCGCTTCTGTATCCAGAAAGACAGGAGCAGCCTGTACCGCAGCCGCTTTGAACTTAGGAAGTTTCAGCATATCAGGCTCCTGTTTTATTTACACCGCAATAACGGGGTGACGCAAATGACCAATCTTTTCAAGGTAGGCTTCAATCACATCCCCTGGCCATAGCCATTCTTGTGGATCACGCCCCGCTCCAACACCTTCTGGTGTTCCTGTGGCAATGATATCGCCTGGTTCCAGCGTGATGCCTTTGCTAATATCCGCAATCAAGGTATTGACCTTGAACAACATATGGCGCGTATTGGAGTCCTGTTTAGTCACGCCATTGACTTTTAGGCTCAATGCCAAATCTTGTGGATTGGGAATTTCATCAGCCGTGACGATGCAAGGGCCAAAAGGGGCGTAGGTATCCTGTCCCTTAGAGTAGATCCACTGCCCAGCCCGACGGCAATCACGGGCGCTCATGTCGATCATCAGGCTATAGCCAAAAACATATTTCAAAGCCTTATCTTCCGATACACCTTTAGCGCGGGTTCCGATAATCACCGCCAGTTCCACTTCCCAATCTAATTGCGCTGTGATCGCACTGTTATGCTCAATGGCGTCACCAGGGCCAATCACTGTTGTTGGCGGCTTAGAGAAAATGACCGGTTCTTTTGGCAGATCTTTTGCCGTATCCAAAGCACGGCTGGATTCAGCCACATGTTCAACATAGTTCAGGCCAATACCAAAGATGTTTTTCCGTGGGCGGGGAATAGGAGCAAGAATTTTCACATTCTGCAATGGCAGTGAAACTCCCACTGGCCAAAATCCCTTAAATGAATCTAGCAGCGCGGTTGTGCTATTCACCGCCAATGGTCCCAAATCAATAAACTCCAGCATATTATCCGGCAATCTATTCCCCGTATGGGAAGCCAGCTTTGCCAAGTCTATGACATGTTCATTGACAATGGCGCCTAATCGCGCAGCAGCCGTGACTTCTGAACGGTAAGTGATTAAACGCATCTCTTATCCTCTCACTCGTTGGTGCCCATCGTTATCGGTCAGGGCTTCTTCGTAATACAATTGCAATGCCTGCATAACGGGCAAGTCGTTGAAACAAAACAGGCAAGCATCATCCGTTTGCGAAACATTCACATGCTCATGAAATGCCCATGAAGGAACGCAGAAAATATCCCGCTCCTGCCAGTCAAATCGTTGACCATCAATCACGGAATAACCTTTTCCTTTCGCCACTTGATAGATAAAACTGCCGGTATGACGATGTGCCTTACCCACAAAACCAGGGCGCAATAACTGCATACTGGCGCTAAGCGTTGCCATGATATGCCCCCCTGTCAGGGGATTGGTGTAGTGCATCAAAACGTCATCAAAAGGCGAGCCATCTGTCACACGGGCGTAACGCTGTAAGGCTTCATACGTTGGTTCCCATTGATATCTGAACAACGGGGAATAGGGTTTCTCCCAGCCAACATTTTGTGGACGCAAAGCGGGAGCGCTCCAACGCGCAACGGAAGAATTCACCGGTTCAGTCACTACCTGAGACAAATCAGGATGTACCTTATAAAAACTCGCCTCCAATACGTTAATCAGCGGGATATCCAGGCCGTCCTGCCAGATACATTGCGATCCCGTAGATTCAACACCGTGTTCATGCCAGGTGCCATTCGGGGTTAAGACGAGATCATTCGCTTCTAACAACATTTTTTGGCCATCGACAATCGTGTAAGCGCCACGCCCTTCCATGATGAAACGCAGAGCAGAAGAGGAGTGGGCATGTGCCGATGCCGCCTCGCCTGGCCGCATTGTCTGGAGACCGGAGTAGAGCAAGCCAACTGCGGTGGAGGCTTCCGGATCTCCCGAATTGTTCAGGTAGACCACACGGCGCCCGGCTTTTTCCGGTGTCACCAAATCGGCTGATCTTATAACGTGCTCACGCAAATCACGGTAACGCCAAAGTACCGGCACTGAGGCTGATTTAGGTTGCCAGGGTTCTATTTTATTGGCGATGGTCCAGAGTGCCCCTGTCCGGTATTTTTCCAACTCCCTGTAATACGCCAGCAGTTCAGGGCTATCGGCCACATTGGCACGGCCGATAATATCTTCCCTATATTGATCATGAGCTTGGATATTTGCTTGTTGAGACATAACTATCTCCTAGAGTTGTTTTTTAATTAGTTGGGCTTTGCCGTAAAGATAAGGTTTCGGCCAATCGATACCCGTCCAGCCATATCTGGCGCATTCATGCAGTAGCCAGGCTGCATTAGATAAGAACGGGCGGGATAAGGCACAAAGGTCAGCGCGCCCAGACGCGATAATGCCGTTGATTTGATCAGCATCTGTAATCGCACCGACCGCAATCACCGGCACATTGCCTTCATTGCGAATGCGATCAGCCATCGGAGTCTGGTACATGCGCCCGTAAATCGGCCGCTGACCAGCGGAAACTTCCCCTGTAGAACAATCCACCATATCCACTCCGGCTTCACGGAAACGACGGGCAATCTCTACGGCTTCATCAATCGTCGTTCCCCCTTCCACCCAATCCGTGGCAGAAATACGCACCGATATCGGCAAATCAACCGGCCAAACCTCACGTACTGCCTTGAAAACGGCCAACGGGAAACGAAGCCGGTTTTCCAGCGAACCACCATATTCGTCATCGCGCTGATTAGTCAGCGGGGAGATAAAACTGGAGAGCAGATAACCGTGAGCGGCCTGGATCTCCAGCCAGTCAAAACCGGCTTTGATGGCACGCTGGGTTGCTGCAACAAACTGCTCCGTAATTTCTTGTAGTTGTGTCTTGGTCAGCGCTGCCGGCACTTGTGAAATTCCGGCTAAGTAGGGCAAGGCCGATGCCGAAACCAAAGGCCAATTACCCTCTGGCAAAGGATGATCAGACTGTTCCCATCCCAATTGGGTTGATCCTCGTCTTCCCGCATGTCCCAGTTGAATGCCTATCCGCGAGCCAGAATGCTGATGGACAAAATCGGTGATTGTCTTCCACGCCTGTACCTGCTGATCATTCCACAATCCCGTACACGCAGGAGTGACACGTGCTTGCGGAGAAATAGCCGTCATTTCAGCAATCACCAAACCCGCGCCTCCCAATGCTCTGCTACCCAGATGAACCAGATGGAATGAACCCGGAACCCCCTCCACGGCGCTATACAATAGCGTTGGAGAGACAACAACCCGATTTTTCAGGTTAACCCCCCGTACCTGATAAGGTGTCAGCAACGGCGGGGTTAATGGTGAAGACAGATGAAACTTTTGGGCAAACCAGCTTTCGTAATTTTCCAACCATGCCCGATCCCTCAAGCGCAAATTTTCATGGGAAATGCGCTGTGAGCGTGTCAACAATGAGTAAGCGAATTGTTCAGGCGAAAAACGTTCATAGCGTGCGACATTCTCGAACCACTCCGTTGAATTACGGGCGGCATTCTGAATTTTCAGCACTTCCACACTGCGCGATTGTTGGTAATCAGACAACCCCGCCTGCCAATTCCCCTGATGGGCTTTCAGGCTGTTTGCCAGTTCAATCGCATCTTCTAATGCCAATTTTGTGCCAGAGCCAATGGAAAAATGGGCGGTATGGGCAGCATCTCCCATTAACACAATCGGGATATTTTTGCCGTTATCTTCCTCTGGCTTGATCCAGTGCACCCAGTTCGCACAAATTACACGGGGAAAACGTATCCAAATAGCAGCCCCCCGCAAATGGGAAGCATTGGAGATTAAGGGATGTCCATCCAGCCACGGTGCGAATATTTTTTCGCAATACGCAATGCCCTCTTCCTGTGACATTTTGTCTATCCCCGCAGCCAGCCAGGTTTCTTCCGTTGTCTCGACAATAAAAGTCGATAAGCCTTCCTGAAATTGGTAGGCGTGAACCTGAAACCAGCCATATTCGGTTTCCACAAACAGAAACGTAAACGCATCAAAAATTTTGCGCGTCCCCAGCCAGACAAAACGGCAATGGCGTTGATCAATATCAGGCTGGAAAAATTCAGCATAACGGGTACGGATCTGGCTATTAATCCCATCAGATGCAATCAGCAAATCAGCATGATATTGGCGGGCAATCTCCTGCTCATCCTCAACCTGCGTTTCAAACAGCAACTCAACCCCGACTTCGTGACAACGATCTTGCAGGATATTCAGTAACTTTTTACGGCCAATGCCAATAAACCCATGACCACCACTACGATTTACTGTTCCCTTAAAGTGGATATCAATATCATCCCAACGGCTAAATTCCTCCCTGATAATTTCAGCCGACACCGGATCAGCCAGATGCAGGTTTTCCAATGTTGCATCCGAAAACACCACGCCCCAGCCAAAAGTGTCATACGGACGATTGCGCTCGATGACCACGACACGATTATCAGGATTTTGCAACTTCATCAGCAAACCGAAGTACAATCCCGCCGGTCCACCGCCAATACATACGATATTCTTACCCGTTACGGTCACTGCATTTTGCCTGACTACTGCATTCTTACCTCTTACATTCATAATTTCTTCTCCTGCCGCACGATATCTACCCCATGCGTAATGCGCCAGTTCTGCTAAGGCATCTGTTTAGTTAACGCATAATAAATTTCATCAGGTATGGGGATTGCTTGATGGGTATCCAGTGAAGTGGTGACATAAGTCTGCGTTACATTCATCCTCAGCTCACCTTCTTTGCTGACGCAGCGTTGGATCAACGTCAATGATTTCTTGCCAATTTTCTCAACGTTTAATTCCAGCCAAACCTGATCCCCCATTCTGCTAATGGCCTTAAATTCCGCCTCCAGGTGAACTGTCGGCAACCCAAAACGGTGTTTGGCGATGTAGTTGGCATATCCCATTGGCGTTAATTCATCGAACCAATCTTCCAGCAAGTTATTGAACATCACAAAATACTGGGGATAAAAGACGATCCCCGCCGGATCACATTCAGAAAAACGGATCTTATGGGGCTGTATAAATCTAAGCAGGCTCATTACAGGCTCCTTAGGATAAGTTCTTTAATATAAAGAGAGACGCTGCTGGCACTCGCGTAATCGGTCACCCTGCTCATCTGCCAATGCCGCTTCACGCAGTTGCCGCAGGCTGGCAGGAGATAAGTCATGCAGATGGTGATCAACAATCTCCATCAGAGTTTGAAAATGACGTGATCCACGAGAGTAAGTATCACCATATCCCTTGATTAAGCGCTGACATTGGGCAATTTCCGTAGCCAGTGCGGGATCACGCTTTGCTGTTACGCTAATTCGCCCCAACCACTCTTCAATGCGTAACGTTTCATGTTGAAAACGCAGCGTATAGCGGCGCATTCGACGCCAACTTGCCAGCATACCAAGCAACAGATATCCCCGAAGGGAACTGGTGGTAATCACTCGCCCACGGCTGAGTAATTTCGCCAACATGCGATTGACAAAATGAGGACAAGACAACCAGCGACCAATATTGGCCGGCAAGCTGTCACAAATTTCTTCCATTCTGGGATGCAGAAAGTCATTGATCTCGAATAGTTGACCGTCTTTCACCCTCATTTCTTTCCTGACACGTTCGAATCGACTGGCACGAGTTTTGAGATCTGCCACCCGCATGGTGTCTTCGTAAGCCATCCACAGTGCCAAATGGCGGGCAGTTTCACGTAATAATTGCTCGTGCAATAATCGCTCATCCGGTTTAACGGCTTGCTCGATCAGATTTTGCAATCGGTCAAGGTACAAACCGGCGTAAGCCAGATCTTGATAATCAATCAGGCGCCTGACACCTTCAATGGCGATGTCATGGACACACGCAGGCAGCTTTTGCCGGATACGTAACAACAGGGCATTGACTTTCTTGTTCTGGAAAAAACGATGATGGGAACGCAGGGCTTTTTGTGGAATATGGGGTTCTGGCGCCGTTTTTGATTCTGCCTCCAGTTGTGTCCGGCTCAATCCCAAACTAAAGGCTTGCAAACTGGGTTTTATCCCCACGTTTTTCTTGATGATCGCTGCTTCAAATTGATTACGACTAAACGGCAAGATCTCCGTCCCGCAAAGTGCACCAAACAAGACTGCACTGATCACACTGCCACTCTTCTCTGCCATCTTCGCCATATCAAAATGGATAAAACGCAAAGCAGCTTGTCGGGATTGCTGGATCAATACCTCGCTATCCACACGCCCATCGCCCATTGCCGAACGCTCTTCCATCGAAAATATCCGATGGCTTGATGCGATAAGCGTCGTGCGATCCGCTGTTACCAAACCGCGTTGGACAGCGCGTCCGGCTTCCATTAATTCCGAAGCCAGCACAATATCCACATCACCGGCAGTTGGCATTAATGCCAATACAGGTGTCGGTACTTCAGGATCATCAGCACCAGGAAATAATTCGACATAATAAATGGTTGCCCCAGTCCGCTGGGCGACACCCGGAACTGAAGTTGTTTGGGCGAAATAGCCATGCTCTTCCCCCAGGGTTACGATCCAATCGGCCAGTACACCGCCGCCTTCACCTCCCATCGCCAGGATAGCAATCTTAATCGGCTGTTTAGGCGAATTCGTCAACGGGGAATGGATGGATGGTGGCATAAGTATGACTCCTTCTTAAAAATCATATTGCTTACGACGTTTAACATCGCGACGCTGCAAATAACCGATGAGTCCTTTGCGAATACGATGGAGCAGCCGCTCCCAACGTTTGGGATTGCTAATGATCCGTGCCTTAAAGAAAGAGGGGCACAACACTGCCGCATGAGATAACTCCCCGCACAACCCACAGCCCACACAGCTATTCAATACTGTTGTCACCGGATCGGTGCGCAATGGATCAGGATTCGGTTTAATCGATAGAGAAGGACAACCGGACAAACGGATACAAGAGTGATCGCCCGTGCAGGTATCAGGATCAACCCCAAACTGTTCGCGGACGATCCGCTTCCCTGCCGCAATAGCGCCTTTGATTTTTACCTTCTCGCGCCGTTGTTTATTCAACATGCACTCACTCTGTGCGACCAATACTTTTGGCCCATGCTTACCTGTTGTCAGCGCCTCGCGTAAGGTATTCATCATGGCTTTGAGATCGTAGGTACGTTTGATCGTGCGTACCCATTTCACCCCCACACCTTTAACTGCTTTTTCGATATCATGTCCGGTACTGCGATGGGGATTTAACGCTGTTGAAGAGGGAATATCCTGCCCTCCGGTCGCGGAGGTGTAACTGTTGTCCACAATAATGGTCAGATTGTCGCTACGGTTAAAAACACTATTGGCTATACCAGTGGTTAATCCGTTGTGCCAAAATCCACCATCCCCCATAACTGAGATTGCCCGCTTATTCGTAATCGGTGTATTCAGTGCTGCCGCACTCGCTGCCCCCAATCCGTATCCCATCGTGGTATTACCCAAATTAAATGGCGGTAAAATGGCAAACAAATGACAACCAATATCAGCACTGATGTGATGTTGCCCCAACTCCCGTTCAAGCAATTTCATCGCCGTAAAGATTGGGCGCTCTGGGCAACCGGTGCAAAATCCGGGTGGACGGGTATGAACCGCTTCTTTCAGTGGATCTTTTGTCGGTAAAGTGACGGCTGGGATGCGTACCTGGCAAGCAGACACCCCACTTTCCGCTGCAATTTTGCCGTAACGCTCAAGGAAAGCACGGAGTCCTGATAACACGGTAGCCGTGTTGTATTCCCCCGCCATTGGCAGTAAGTCCTTGCCATGTAACCGGGTCGCTATCTCACGTTGGCGCAAGATATTAGCGACATTCTGCTCGACAAAATTGGGCTGGCCTTCTTCCAGCACTAAAATCGCCCGCTTACCATGACAAAAACGTTCAAACTCTTCATCGATCAACGGGTAAGCGACATTCATGACATACAGCGGGATTTGGCTATTGCCAAAAACATCTGCCAACCCAAGTAAATTCAGGGCACGGATCACGGTGTTATAGCATCCCCCTTGCAGGGCAAGGCCAACATCCTCTGCCTGTTCAGCGAAAAACTCATTCAGTGCGTGCTGTTGGATAAAACGCACCGCCGCAGGCCAGCGATCTTGCACTTTCTCTTTCTCATGCAGAAAACTGGCGGGAGGCAAAACAATACGGTTAAGATCGCGCGTCGGATTTTCCAGTGCATCCTGAATCATAAACGTTGACGAACGATTTTTCTCACAGACAAACCGACCATGCACATGGCAAGCACGAATGCGCATCTGTAACATCACGGGGGTATGACTGGCTTCTGATAGCGCAAACCCCATCTTCACCGCCTGGACAATCGAAGGCAGATTGGGGCGAGGATCGAGCAACCAGATCTGAGACTTCATCGCGAAAGCATGGCTGCGCTCCTGCATAATGGAAGAACCTTCACCATAGTCTTCACCGACAATAATCAGCGCACCACCCACCACACCGCCCGATGCCAGATTTGCCAATGCATCCGAGGCAACATTCGTGCCCGCCGTCGATTTAAACGTGATGGCTCCGCGCAGTGGATAATTCACGGAAGCGGCAAGCGTCGCAGCAGCGGTGGCTTCACTGGCACTGTTTTCAAAACGAATGCCATATTCAGATAAAATATCCTGTGCATCCAACAACACATCCATCAGATGGGAGATTGGCGCGCCCTGATAGCCGGCCACATATGCCACCCCCGATTCCAACAGTGCTTTTGTCACGGCAAGTATGCCTTCACCACTGAAAACTTCGCCCTGTCCCAGACGTAATTTTTTCACTTCTTCGACAAATGATCGTTCAGCCATGCTTACCTCACCGTGTCCGCTTTACACCTTTTCGTTATCTTTTATGTAATTCGGCTATGCGTTAACGGTCAATGCATGATTTGTCATGTAATTATGATTTATGCAGTGTTTGGATAAAGTGAGCAGCAGGCGGATATAAAGTACCCATCATCAATATATTTATCATCATATATATTTCATTTAAATAATATGTGGATACTGTTATCAGTTAATTGAATAAGGTTAATTCTGTTATTTTTTCTATCCCGAATAAACAAAACAGGGAATATACGCATTAAGCTTCAAGTTGTAATTTACAACACGATATGAAATCTCACGCATCTTGAAGTTAAATTGGTATAAACACGTTATTAGCGGGATATCTCATACATCATAACAACGATATGACTGGCTAGAGGTATCTGAAATTATGAGCAATTCGTGGTCTTACGATTATTTTGGATCTAAAAATACTGAATCAAAGCACACTGGTTCTCGAAGAGCAGAATCAAGATATTCCACTACAAACTGTTCAGATCCTAAATATGCGGTGACAAAAATTGGGGAGCATCTCAATTCGCCAGAACATTTACTTTTTTCATCCAACGATTTTGATGAAGTTAAATCTATGGTCGGACGGATTATGCAACCTCATCAGCTAACTATACTGGGTAACAATCAAAAGCTGGACGCCAAAATGCACTATATTCCACTGGGGGATATTTCTATGAGCCGATTGCGTTACGGTGCCAGCGTTGAAATCACGCCAGGAGAATTGGATGCGTTCTTTCTCATCCAGATGCCGCTGGCTGGCTGTGCGGGTATTGAAAGCGGCAGCCAGTGTCTTGATTCCACCCCCAATCTGGCTTCCATTCTCAGCCCAAATCAGCATACTTCCATGCGCTGGAACGCCGATAATGACCAGTTTATGGTCAGGATCTCCCGCTCCTTGTTGGAGAGAACGCTTGTCGGCCAATTAGGGCACCCTCTGGATCAACCACTGGTATTTGAACTGGGGTTTGAATGGCAACGCTGTCAGGCATGGCGCTGTTTGATGCCTTATATTCTGGAATGTACCACCCAGGTACCTGATATCTTGCAACACAAACTGATTACCAACCAAATAGAGCAATTGATTTCCGTTACCCTGCTGTCCACCCATCAACATAATTACAGTGACACGCCCACTAACCGCCGGTGCTCCATTCGCCCACGGCATGTACGACGAGTTCAGGAATATTTACAGGCCCATGCCCACGAACCCATAACCGTAGAGCAACTCGCCCAGGTAGCAGGAGTCAGCCTGCGCAGTCTCTATTCCGGCTTTAAGGAGTTTCTGAATATTAGTCCGATGCAGTATTTACGTAACCTGCGTATGGAACATGTGCGCACAGAACTCCTGGCTGGAGAAGCCACCAGCGTCACAGGCGTCGCCCTGCGTTGGGGATTCGCCCATATGGGGCGCTTTAGCGCGGAATATAAAGCCCGTTATGGTGAAACACCAAGTAAAAGCCTGAAACGCGGCTGACAACCTAATCCTGTTCTAACCTGTGACCATCTTCACAAATTATTAATATATGCATTAAACTTCAAGTTGCAATTTACAACACACGATGTTGGAGTTCCTTATTCAGTATTGGATTAAATAGCCTAATGATGATTAACATAGTAAAGGAATATCCCCTACGTACTTAAAAGGACATCATGTATGGATCTTCAGGCAGGACAAAATATCGTTTTAGCAAAAACTTTTCTTCGACTCACACTCTCTTACCCAACAACAGCTTCTTTTCGCAGTGAAGTGGACGCCTCAGCTTTTCTGTTAAACGCCAATGGGAAAGTCAGAGGAGACAGTGACTTCTATTTTTATAATAATCCCGCAGCTGCAGATAACAGCCTGATTTTGGCAGCATCTCACCAAGGCAGCATTATCACTGTAGATTTGACAAAAATAGATGCCAATGTAAGTAAAATTGCTATCACGCTGGTGATAGACGGTCCGGATTCAGTTGACGGTCTTCAGCAATTGAAATTTGAGGCGCAGGATGTTGCTACCTTCGCCGTTTCAACGGCAGGCAGAACAGAAAAGGCCATGATTATTGCAGAGATTTACCGACATTCCGGCAACTGGAAACTCCGCGCTCTCGGACAAGGTTTCAATGGTGGGCTGGAACCTCTGGCGGTGAATTTTGGTGTCGATGTGGAACAACCGGCGCTTTCAAATAATCCCCCCACGAACCAAACCATAAGTCTTGAGAAAAAACTACAGGATAAAGCACCACGCCTTGTCAACCTTGCTAAGAATGCAACCGTCAGTCTGAGTAAACATAACCTGCAATCAATCAAAGCGCGGGTTGCATTTGTTCTTGATGCATCAGGATCGATGAGAGGTCAATTCAAAAAAGGAAATGTTCAGGCGGTTTTGGACCGTATTGCAGTCCTGGCTGTGCAATTTGACGATGACGGTTCAATGGATGTTTGGGGCTTTGCCGAGCGACACAGAAAATATCAGGACGTAACCCTTGATAACCTTGATGATTATATCCATACAATACAAACCGCTATAAAACCCTCCAGATGGGAAATCCTCCCTAATCTTGGCGCTACCAACAATGAGCCGCCAGTGATGGAAGAAATTATCGACTATTTTAAAGACAGTGACCTCCCTGTCTACGTCGTGTTTATTACAGACGGTGGTATCAGTAAGACCCGTCAAATTAAGGAAGCGATCCGACGTTCAGCAAATTACCCTATTTTTTGGAAGTTTGTTGGCTTGGGCGGTTCGAATTATGGAATACTCGAAAAACTCGATAACTTTACCGATCGCCGTCTGGATAATACCCATTTCTTCGCAATCGACAACTTTGCAACGGTAGAAGAAAACGCACTGTATGATCTGTTGTTGACAGAATTTAAAGACTGGCTCGACGCCGCAGCCGCCGAACGAATACTTTAGTTATGAACGGCTAACGGGTTAATACTTAGCTCGGTCATATGGAGAAGACAAGCGTAGCGCGTCAGGATTTTCCTCTACAATAGGAAAAACGCTCTTGCATTTGGAGCAGTATTTCAATAACCAAAAGGCTGAGTCCCCAATAGCACTCAGCCCATATCAAACAACGTCTTTTATTACTTTTGCAAAGCAGGCAAATCTGCCAACGGCCAACGTGCTTTCACCGTTACACCTAATTCACCAGCAGTGCCACCTTGCAAACGGATCATACCAGCCAGCGCGATCATTGCTCCATTATCAGTACAGAATTCAGGTCGGGCATAGAAAACTTCGCCCCCCAACTTTTTCATCACGTCCTGCATCTTGGTACGCAAGGTTCGGTTTGCACTCACTCCACCTGCCATCACCAGCCGTTTGAATCCCGTCTGTTCCAATGCTCGTTTACACTTAATTGCCAGTGTATCCACGACGGCATCTTCAAAGGCGCGGGCGATATCTGCTTTAGTCTGCTCATCCTCAGCCATATTATGGCCATGAATGTTATCGCGGATGGTATTCGCTGCGAACGTTTTCAGGCCAGAGAAACTGAAATCCAACCCCGGACGATCGGTCATCGGGCGGGGGAAAATAAAACGCCCTGCCTTCCCCTGTTGCGCCATACGGGAAAGCACTGGCCCACCTGGGTAGTCTAAACCAAGCAGTTTTGCTGTTTTATCAAAAGCTTCGCCAGCAGCATCATCAATGGATTCACCCAACAGTTTGTATTCACCGATACCCGTTACACTAATAAGCTGGGTATGACCACCTGAAACCAGCAAAGCAACAAAAGGGAACTCAGGGCTGTTTTCTTCCAGCATCGGTGCCAGCAAATGGCCTTCCATATGATGCACAGGAATAGCAGGTACATTCCATGCAAATGCCAGTGAACGTCCAATGGTTGCTCCAACCAGCAACGCACCAACCAATCCCGGCCCCGCAGTGTAAGCCACTGCATCAATGTCTTTACTCGTCAACCCAGCTTCCTTCAAAGCTGCCTGAATCAAAGGAACCGTTTTACGAATGTGATCACGGGACGCCAGTTCAGGCACGACACCACCATAATCAGCATGTAACTTGACCTGGCTGTATAATTGATTGGCTAGCAGACCGTTTTTTTCGTCATAAATTGCGATTCCGGTTTCATCGCAGGACGTTTCTATACCTAAAACTCGCATTGCACTATTTGTCTCGTCGTCTCGTGTCTCGTTATCTGGTCATATACATTCGCATTCCTTTAACGCGCGACAGTGTAACACTATCTATTGTTGAATTCTCTGCCCACACGCCCTCCATATCAATATTCTCACCACTGAATCCATTACATGCTGGCTATTTTTTCTGTTTAGTCTATAATCAATGCCCTACTTGAATATCCTGTGTGGTTAATGTTAATAACGTCGGTATCAGGCTGCCTTTTTTATAGACAAAAATGCGTCCCATAACCCGCGGCGTTATCGGTTTCAATTTTCCTCGGCACTTTACAAGGCCGTGTTCATTGAAGTAAAATTCCGCACCATTTTAAAGACGGCTGGCACTATCACGCCAGCGACAAACCCGATTTCTATTGAGGTGAGAGGCACATGCCAGTAATTAAAGTACGTGAAAACGAGCCATTTGACGTAGCACTGCGTCGCTTCAAGCGTTCTTGCGAAAAAGCAGGCGTATTAGCAGAAGTTCGTCGTCGTGAGTTCTATGAAAAACCAACGACTGAGCGCAAACGCGCTAAAGCTTCTGCTGTTAAGCGTCATGCTAAGAAGCTAGCTCGCGAAAACGCACGCCGCACTCGTTTGTACTAATCTTCGCGGTCAGTCCGCTTAGTGGTTGTATTAACAAACTACTGCAGTTAAAGGCCGTGCTTTCCCAAAGGAAGCGCGGCTTATTCTCGTTCATCAACAGGCGAAAAAGGGCTTATGGCTGGACGAATTCCACGCGCATTTATCAATGACTTGTTAGCAAGAACCGATATCATTGATTTGATCGATGTTAGGGTGCCTTTGAAAAAGAAAGGTAAAAACCATCAAGCGTGCTGTCCTTTTCATAACGAAAAAACCCCTTCATTCACTGTAAATGGTGATAAGCAGTTTTACCATTGCTTCGGTTGCGGAGCACATGGCAATGTCATTGATTTTTTAATGAATTATGACAGGCTGGACTTTATCGAATCCATCGAAGAGCTGGCCGCAATGCATGGGCTGGAAGTCCCCTACGAAGCAGGTTCCGGCAGTAGTCAAATCGAACGTCACCAAAGGCAAAATCTTTATCAACTGATGGAGAAGCTCAATAGCTTCTATCAGCATTCACTGAATACTCCCAGCGCCCAATCAGCCCGGCAATATTTGGCTCAGCGTGGACTCAGTGAAGAGATCATTCAGCGTTTCGCCATTGGTTTTGCGCCTGCGGGATGGAATAACGCCTTAAAACGGTTTGCCCATAATGCGGAAGAGCGCAAACAGTTAGACGATGCAGGAATGCTGGTCACGAACGATAGTGGCCGCACTTATGATCGTTTCCGTGAGCGGGTGATGTTCCCCATTCGCGATCGTCGTGGTCGCGTAATTGCATTCGGCGGCCGAGTGCTGGGAGATGAACTTCCCAAGTACCTGAACTCGCCGGAAACAGAAATTTTCCATAAAGGCCGCCAGTTATATGGTCTTTATGAGGCACAGCAAAGCCACAATACCCTGACAAAGCTATTGGTGGTTGAAGGTTATATGGATGTTGTTGCGCTAGCCCAATTTGGCATTGACTATGCCGTGGCTTCGCTGGGAACGTCTACAACCGCTGAACACGTGCAGTTACTTTTCAGGACAACCGATAATGTCATCTGTTGTTACGATGGTGACCGTGCAGGTCGTGATGCCGCATGGCGTACATTAGAAACAGCGCTGCCTTATCTGAATGATGGTCGGCAATTACGTTTTATGTTCTTGCCTGATGGTGAAGATCCTGATTCATTGATTCGTAAAGAAGGACGGGAAGCATTCGAGCAGAGCATGGAAAAGGCATTGACCTTATCTACATTTTTGTTTGAATCATTGTTGCTACAGGTTGATTTGAGTACTCCGGAAGGCTCGACCAAACTTAATTCGCTCGCTATGCCACTTATCGCCCAAGTGCCGGGAGAAATATTACGGAGTCATTTACTCAAAAACTTTAGCAAACTGTTTGGACTGGCTGCACCTGATACAAAACACTTGGAACTAATTTTGGCAAAACAAGTCAAAAAACATACAACTTTAGATCCAGATCAGGCGCTAAAACTGAAACCAACAACAATGCGCATACTGATCGCATTACTGGTACAGAATCCGCATTTAGCGACATTGGTTCCCCCATTACAGGGAATGTTTTCTACTCAGATAGCAGGACTGCCATTATTCATAGAGCTTGTCGACACGTGCCTTGCGCAACCAGGTTTAACCACTGGGCAACTGTTAGAGCAATATCGCGATAATAAGTATGCTAAACAGCTTGAAAAACTCGCTGCATGGAACGATATACAAATAGAAGAGATTGCTGAAAAGACTTTCAGCGATGCACTGAACCATCTTTTTGCGTCAGCACTTGATGAACGTTTTAATTTTCTAATGGCTAAAGAGAGAACTGAAGGCCTAACACCAGAAGAGCGTGAAGAAGTCCGGTTAATTACGATATCTGGTGCGAGGAAATAAGAATCTGTCTCAACAAGGCTATATTCCTTCAAGACGATATTAACTTGAAGGTTATACTATTTGGCTTACTTATATAGGTTTATTCCTTGATATGGTTTGCTGAAACTATCGCTTGATAAAAATATCACTCGATAAAATATAACTTGGTGAAACAGGTTCTCAACCAAAACCTAAAATCACAGACACAGAATTCACGGCTTAAATGCCGCATTAGGTAGGGCAGGTAACCCTACAATTGCCGCAATTGAGGGCAGCGGCAATACAATGAAAACGCCCCTAAATATTATTGTTGGCATATTTGTTTCGCCGACCGACACCAACCAATACTCTGAAGTGTGGATACCGTCTTATGGAGCAAAACCCGCAGTCACAGCTAAAGCTACTTGTCACCCGAGGTAAGGAGCAAGGCTATTTGACCTATGCTGAGGTCAATGACCATCTGCCGGAAGATATCGTCGATTCTGATCAGATAGAAGATATCATCCAAATGATCAATGACATGGGCATCCAGGTAATGGAAGAAGCACCTGATGCCGATGATCTCATGTTGGCAGAAAACACAAACGACACAGATGAAGACGCAGTGGAAGCAGCTGCGCAAGTGCTATCTAGTGTTGAGTCAGAAATCGGTCGTACCACTGATCCGGTTCGCATGTACATGCGCGAAATGGGTACGGTTGAACTCTTGACTCGCGAAGGTGAGATTGACATTGCAAAGCGCATTGAAGATGGCATCAACCAAGTGCAGTGCTCCGTTGCTGAATACCCTGAAGCGATTACTTACCTGTTAGAACAATACGACCGTGTTGAATCCGGCGAGAGTCGTTTGTCCGATTTGATCACAGGTTTCGTTGATCCTAACGCAGAAGAAGATCTTGCCCCAACCGCCACTCACGTTGGCTCAGAACTTCCGCAGGAAGAACTTGACGACGAGGATGACGATGAGGATGAAGATCGTGATGATGATACTGACAGCGAAGAGGATAACAGCATCGATCCTGAACTCGCTCGCCAGAAATTTTCGGAACTGCGTGAACAACATAATCTGACTCGTCAGGCGATTAAGACACACGGTCGTAGTCATCCTAATTCCGCAGCAGAAATATTAACTTTATCTGAAGTATTTAAACAGTTCCGCCTGGTGCCAAAGCAATTTGATCATCTGGTCAACAATATGCGTTCCATGATGGATCGCGTACGTCTTCAGGAACGTCAAATCATGAAGATGTGTGTTGAACAGTGCAAAATGCCGAAGAAAATCTTCATCACGCTGTTCTCTGGCAATGAAACTACTGATACATGGTTCACTGCTGCAAAAGCAATGAATAAGCCATGGTCTGACAAGTTGCTGGAAGTTGAAGAAGAAATTATGCGTAGCCTGCAAAAGTTACGCCAGATCGAAGAAGAAACCGGCCTGACCATTGAACAGGTCAAAGACATCAACCGTCGCATGTCAATCGGTGAAGCGAAAGCCCGCCGTGCGAAAAAAGAGATGGTTGAGGCTAACCTGCGTCTGGTTATTTCGATTGCGAAGAAATATACCAACCGTGGCCTGCAATTCCTCGATTTGATTCAGGAAGGTAATATCGGTTTGATGAAAGCGGTTGATAAATTTGAATACCGTCGTGGTTACAAATTCTCAACTTACGCAACATGGTGGATCCGTCAGGCGATCACACGTTCTATCGCAGATCAGGCACGTACCATCCGTATCCCAGTACATATGATTGAGACCATCAACAAACTCAATCGTATTTCCCGCCAGATGTTGCAGGAAATGGGGCGTGAGCCTTCACCGGAAGAGCTGGCAGAACGTATGATGATGCCTGAAGACAAGATCCGCAAGGTACTGAAAATTGCCAAAGAACCCATCTCCATGGAAACCCCTGTGGGTGATGATGAAGATTCACATTTGGGCGACTTTATCGAGGATACCACTCTCGAACTGCCGCTGGATTCAGCAACTTCAGAAAGCCTGCGCGCAGCAACTCACGATGTGTTGGCAGGTCTGACTGCACGTGAAGCGAAAGTTCTGCGTATGCGCTTTGGTATCGATATGAACACTGACCATACTCTGGAAGAAGTGGGTAAACAATTTGATGTAACCCGCGAACGTATTCGTCAGATCGAAGCAAAAGCACTGCGTAAACTGCGCCATCCGAGCCGTTCCGAAGTACTGCGCAGTTTCCTTGATGACTAATCAACGGATTTAGTGATAAATCTAAAAAGCGTCTGTTTCGGCAGACGCTTTTTTATTAACGGTTGCAATTTTATCCACGGAAGAATGCATGATGTTCAAATAGTGGCTTAAATCCCATACGTGCATACAATGGACATTTTGCAGGAACACCATCCAGATACCATTCTTTTACACCCTGCCGCTTAGACTCTTTTAGAACATAATGCATCAAAGCGGTCGCATATCCTTTGCCTTGCATATCGACTAAAGTCCCAAGATCATCAAGGCGAGCATAATCCTGCACTCGCGATAACGTTATTGCACTCACTGGTTTTTCATCTACATATAATGCGTAGTGCTGGAGTTGTTTTCCGGCTAAAAGTGCTGCTTCATGGCTCATCTGATATTGTGAAGTAATATTTTGTCCTACATTAAACGCATTATCTATTGGCGTCGTCCAATCGGCTAAACAGTGATTGACACACCTGATATCATATTCACTGTATAACCTATCTTCTATCTGCCAATTTTCAAGATCGAGCCGCATCGATATTAATAAGCTTTGCGGATCATAAACAAACCCAGCCTGATTGCAGGCCTTCTGAATATGTTCATACCCTCCAGCGGTCACAATACTAAAAGGCTGTTCACACCGTTCTTCCATTAATTGGATACCCGTTTTTAACGCCTCAACGACATTCGGATCGTTTTGGGTAACCAACAAGAAATTAAAGAGCGAACTATTTATCCCCGTCACATATGCCCACACATGTTCACTGACATGCTGATGGATCTGACTGATGGATGAGTAAAAATAATCTTCAAGTCGTAAATGGTTTAAAATGTATACTGAAGTATTATGATTATTCATATCAACTCACAAAATGTATTATGGGAAGCAATGAAAATAGGGAACATAGCGAGTAATACCCCACCAGATTACAATAAAGTACACAAAACAATCACAAAACTTATCAAAAAATAGACAGACGTCACCAGAAACAGCCTGAAATGACTTATCGAATTCTTAAATAATATGAAAATATACTGATCATTGTATATAAAACACGCATATGAATTTTGGGGACTAGACCTAGCACTAAACTGTACCGTATAATCTCCCCCAATTCGACGGCCCCTTAGCTCAGTGGTTAGAGCAGGCGACTCATAATCGCTTGGTCGCTGGTTCAAGTCCAGCAGGGGCCACCAGATTTAAGCTGTAATATCAGCAACTTAATCCACTTCTCAGTAAGTGGTTTTTTTATTTCTGAAATTCAGTGGCGATGAAATGGCGATAGAGATTTTCGGCGACAGGTCGTACTGATTCTAAAATTATCCTCATCTTGCCTTACACTCTTACCTCTAACATAATTCATTGCTGCTTAGTTAAGATAGCACCCGCACTATTAAGGATAATGAAGATGTTTACTCAAAAACGGAATATCAGAATTGAAGTCACCAAGGATAAAACTCTTGATGATTTAAAAGGGTTATCAGCCGAAGAGGCCATTAAAGTTATCGAAACAGCTCAAGCCATCAGAGTTGTATACGCAGAAGAAAATAACTCACCGAAGTCATAAATTTCAGTCCCTCAGCTCTCACAAAGCCGCATAAACCCTGAACTCTTCAACATGGCACGGCTTTGCTTTGCGATCCAATAATCCCACGTAAAATACAAATTTCCCTTTAATATCATTACGTTGATTTTTCCTAGCGATCCATGCCGCGATCCAAAAACTGAAATTTCCTGAAAATCTTTTCTCTCCTTTCAGTTTGGGATTTTTTCCACGCCGCCTGTACTGGCGCGGCCTGGCGATACTGTTTGTCGGATTTTAAAACTGAAAAAACTTTTTGATCCAAAACGTGCAGGCGGGTGCGGTGTGGTCCGTTTTACGTGGGGTCGCCAAGCTGTAAGCGAAAGCGAAGTGGTTCTCCAAATAAAAGATAAGAAGCCGTAGCGTGCAGGAGCCGGATGGAAGGAACAAGGTGAGATCACCGGACGCTTACATTATGCCAGCATGGTGGCACTGGCATTTATCATTGTCTGGTTGCCGATGTGGATTGATTGAATTATGACCTTAAAACATCAACAGACCCTAGGTTATGTCGTCATAAAACATTCAGCCAAAGAACAAGACAACGAATTTGTACTGCGGCAAGAAAAGATGCGCGATTTTTTGCATAGCGCGTCGCGATACCCCGCCAGCGCTTAAGATGAAGAAACGCATTTTCAAC
>NZ_JADEUF010000060.1 GCF_015163655.1 Xenorhabdus griffiniae
TAAAACATTAGGCTATTCAAAATCACCGGAAATGCATGACAAAGTCATCGGGACTTTTATCGAAAGAGAATATTATATTTAAGACCAATCAACATTTTGAATACGTGACCCAGCGTCTGTACTTCTGGGCGGAAGTATTATTGCCGTGGCAGGTATTGTATTCCTTGTTGGATTAGGTGTAGCTTTGGGATTAGATTATTTTGATAAAAAACACCAAACAAGTAATAATATTATAAACTCAATTAAAAATGAGATTGAAAGAAAAAAAGAACACCAGAAATGAACTTACAACAAATATTTAATGGATTAGGTAATATTAAATGAAGAATAAATACATTAAAACATTAGGTTCACTAATAATGCTTATTATAGTTACAAGCATAATGATTCCTGTTAGTGAATCCATTATTTCTTTAGTGACCATGAAGGATCTTATAGTATTTTCTGGTACTGTGGTAATGTACTCCATCTCATTTCCATTAATATTTTATTCTTTATCAGGTTCTATATTTTTCTTTATATTTGACAGATTACCTAAATATAACAAGATAATTGTCAAACACTTAAGCAGGCTTATGATTGCATCATTTATTATTAGTTTTCCTATATCGTTTTATGTTGACTACAAATTAAAAAGCGATGGTTATATTACATGTGATAAAATATCGTGGATGTCGCCAACAACTTACGTAAAAAATTTATCACTGTGCAAACGCGGTGAATAACGGTAACAGGTGGGGGATAATCTCCCCACCCAATAAACCAAAAACAAATTACCAATCGCCTGAAGCACCACCACCATCACTGCGACCACCGCCACCGGAAAAGCTATCATCATCGCTATCATCCCTGCCACTTTCTGGACGCTCAGAGCCAGAGCCACCAAACAAGCCGCCAAAAAGGTTACCGAATAAGCTTTTCAGTAATGACGATATGGTAGAAATAACCAAAAACACCAAGATCACGGGTAACAAAAGGATTAACAGATAAAACTCTGCCGGAATGGAAGAAAACAATCCCACCAAGGTCAGTAGATAGGTTCCTGCCGCTATCGTCAGGGCACATTTGAGGAAGCGCTTAAACCAATGTCCCTCACGAAAAACCTTCATGGGTAAAAGGAGCAGACTGATTAGCCAAAAAAACAATAATGCGGCAATGTCTTTGCCAGATATCTTGCTAAATGCGCTGCTATCTTTTTCTAAGAAAGTCGGTGTAATCTTCGTTATTTCTTCATCGAACCCTGTTTGTTTAGACAGTTTTAGCAATGTATCAACTGAGTTAATGGCATTACTGATCCCCTCAAAATAAGCATTTTCTTTGAAAGCCGGTTTCACCTCTTCACGTAAAATACGCGCAATCTTGCCATCGGTTAATTTCCGCTCTAAACCGGAACCAACTGCGATACGCATTTTGTGATCATCAGAAGCGATCAAAAATAAGATGCCATCATTGCTTTCTTTATTACCCAACTTCCATTTATCAAATACACGGGAAGAAAATGTCTCAATCGTATCACTGCCAATAGTTGGGATAATCAGGACTGCCATCTGTACCTTTTCTTCAGATTGCAGTTTTTTTAATTGGCGAGTCAGGCGTTGATTCTCTTCTTTCGTCAAAACCTTAGAGATATCCGCCACACGCTTGCTTACCGCAGGAACATCAACTGTTATTGCCTCTTGTTTTGTCTCTCTAGCCGATACATTGCTTATCCCGATAAGCAATAAAAATAGGATAAAAAAAAGTCTTATTATAGAGATACTGCTTATTCTCGGTTGTATTATTCTGGTGTTACAACCATCCTTTGGCATATGGGAAATTATTAACATCAAATATCCTTAGTTTTTATTTATGATATCAATCACCACTATTATACGGATATCTCCCATCACACGGAATCAAGAAAACGGCACTACTTTTTTATGATAATGCCGTTGATAATAAATTTATTCCTCTGCCTTAATTTTCGCTGATTGGAATGCTGTTAATAATGCCAATATTGGTGCAAGGGAAAAGAGTAAAAATAGCCAATAAGCAGAAGAAGCCGCCCCTTCAACACCTCCTGGCTGATAAAATCCAAATAAATTGACGGTCATTCCCCCCAATGCAGAACCAAATGCAGAGGCAAATAACTGTATGGTAGTAATGGATGAACCGGCGATGCTTTTATCCGCATCACGGGAAACCTGTAAAATGAGCGTCAAAAGATGGGGCCAGCCGAATCCAACCCCAAAACCAAACATCCCCAATCCCAGGATTATCGGTAGTATAATCTGCCGTTCCCCTGCTGACTGAGATGGCAGCAACACAAGCAACAGCAACATACCAACCAACATGAAGACAGGTCCACTGATAATCGCAAACCGCATCTTTTTCCCTTGCCAGCTAGCACTGAGTACTTCTCCTATAGTCCAACCCATTGCCACGGACGCAACCATGTAACCAGAAACAAAAGGGGATTGCCCATGCAGAATTTGCAAAAAATAGGGAATAAAAACATCCCCCGATAAACCCACTACCAATAGAAATAGGGTAGTAAATAAGACCAAATGAGGAGAGCGTAAACTTAGGGAATGTCTAGGCAATAACCTGACTGAAGCTCTACGCTCATAAATGATCAATAAAAAGATTAATATCACAGCTGCAACAATGCCGAGAATGTTGAACCGAACATCTGGTGACAAACTGCCAGAAGAAACCGCCAATACCGCGGCTGATAACAGAATCAATTGCACAACGGGCAGTGCTGTTTTGGTTTTATTCTGCACCTCTGTTTTAGGTAAAATCAGGCAGGTAAATACAGCATAAGCCAGAATAATGGGAAGCATAATGCCAAAAGCGTAACGCCAGGCATCCATCTCAGCAAAAACACCGCCAATAGCCGGCCCGATTAAAGTCGCTACACCCCACATTCCCGAAACCAGTGCGATAGCTCGCGGCCAAAGTGATTGAGCAAAGACGAGATTAATCATCAAATAGGAAAGAGCGAACAGAAATCCACCGCCAAGGCCCTGAATGGTTCTGCCAACCAACATCACTTCCATTGTTGGTGTAAGAGTACAGAGTAAGCTACCGATAAAAAAGACCACTGATGCAATCAGATAAGCCTTTCTTGCACCCAATGCACTCAACAATCTCGCAGAAAGAACGGAACCAATAATCGATGCCACGACAAATAATGTCGTATTCCAGGCATAAAGATTTAATCCTCCAATATCATTGACGACAGAAGGCAGAATCGTAATCGCAATTAAGGTATTAATTGCCATCAATACCACGCCTAATGCAAGTGCTATCGCACTCGGTGCATTTTTGCTGGAAAACAGATCCCTCCAGCGGCTTTCCTCAGTCATTATCATAATTTTTGCCCTGAACACCGGTTGAGTTGTGAAAAGTCTTACGCTAAATTAAACAAGATAAATCTTGGAATAAATTAATGTCGGGATCAACAATATGTCAAGCGATGACTTGGAAAATAGTATAATCGTAGGGCAAACAGTGAGTGAAAAGCTATTAATGTTGCTAAAAACTCAAGGTGCCTTACAAGCCTCTGATGCCGGCAAATTATTGGGAACAACTGGAGAAGCAGCCCGTCAGCAATTTGTGAAAATGGCTAAAGAGGGGTTAGTTGAAGCAAAATCAGAAACAAGGGGGGTTGGGCGTCCAGTACAGCTCTGGCATATCACAGAGAAAGGCCATGCCAAATTTCCTGATGCTCATGCAGAGTTAACAACGCAACTGATCTCGATTATCCATAATCAGTTGGGTAAAGATGCTATGGATTTGATTATCAGCGCCCGTGAAAAAGAGGCTTTTTCCAACTATAAGAAGGCGATGGAAGGTGCCACTGGGTTACAGGAGAAGGTTGAGCGTCTGGTTTCGATTCGCTGCCGAGAAGGTTATATGGCTCATTATTCTGTTGAGGAAAATGGCGCTATTTTGTTTTTTGAAAACCATTGTCCAATTTGTGCCGCCGCCAAATTGTGTCAGGGTTTTTGTCGGACAGAGTTGAAACTGTTTCGGGAGATCCTGCAAGCCAATGTGGAAAGAACCGAATATATCCTGAGTGGTCACCGACGCTGCACTTATCGCATCACCGCCATACAATAACTGAATGGTTTCACGCATAGTTCCCATATTGTAGCGGTATATCGATAACACATCCCTTCTGTCAGCAGTATCACCGACAGAAGGGATAACATTATTCCTTACCTGCCGCTTCCAACTGCTGATAAATATAATGCTTATAACTCTCTACCAATGCACTATCCTGACAATCATTCAAAGCACCACCACATAAATGGCGCATGCTCATATTTGCTTGGTAAAACGCTGGTGCTGACAAACGGGCACGTTCCAGAATGATTCCGCCGAGGAAAGAGATATCGGTCAGCTCGCCCGTTGTTATTGACGCTCCCTGTTTCAGGTTATCCCGCAGAGTAAACTGAGTCACATGTGCTGGATCAGGCAGCGGAGAGTTATAGTGACCAAAATTGATGTTCGGTTGATGATCACCAAAATAGAGGAAAATGGTAGGCTTATCGCGATTAGCAACGAATTCACTGAAATCCCTGATGGCAGGATCAGAGGCCACAATTTTTTCCATATAATGGCTAAACTTACCTGTCGCTGTTGCCGAGTCAACATTGCCAGCCAAGCCATAATCATCATGATGGCTCTCTTCATAAGGACCATGTTCATACATGGTGAGAGAGAAAATAAAAATCGGCTTGTCTGTTTCCTTAGCCAGGATAGTTTTCACATAAGACAACATATCTTGTGTTGGAATTTTCCACAAATTTTTATCCATGTCAGCAGGATACCCTAACTCCTGCGGTTGGATAATTCGATCAACACCCAGTGTCTTGTAAGCATGTCCCGCATGGTAAGCAGACTTATTAAACGGTGTCAGAACAACTGTGTAATAGCCATTATCTTTCATTGCACGGAACAGGCTGTTTTTCAGGTGATCAACGACAAAATAAAACACCGCATTTTTACGTGAACCAAAATCATCCGTATTCAATCCGGTTAAAACGGAGAATTCGGATAACCAGGTTCCACCACCAAAGGTTTGTACCCTGAGTGGACTTTGGGCACTGACACCCGCATCACGCCGGAACATGTAAAGATCGGGCAACTGCACTTTGGCAGGTAATTGGTAAATATGGGGATTGACCGTGGATTCTTGCAGCAAGACAACCACATCGGGTTTAACCTCTGACTGAGGTTCAGGCAACGTCACTTGTTTCGCCTGCTGCAAGAAATAATCGGCAGATGAACCAAATTTTGGCGGCTGATATTGGGCATCCGAGGCAGACATTACCATATTAGTCACCGTTCCCCGCCCCTTCGGTAATTCCCCTTGCCACTGCGCATGATAGGCACTAACTGTGAGATTGATACCCCAGGTACTCACGACCATCAAAACGATACTGGCGAAGCGCCATTTGATCCCACGCGCAGAAGGGACTATTTTCCAGCTCAATATCATGTTGAATATCAACCAGATAAGCATAGCCACTACAGCGATACCTGCCAGCCAATAATGGCGTAAAGTCTCCTGATTTGATGGATCTAACATCACATTCAAATCAGAAAACATCAGTTGTTCTTTGTAGTAATGGATTTTTATCTGGTTGAGGAATTTTAGGATGATAAATAACGTGCCAGTTAACACTACCGAAAATAACCAGCGCGCTGAAACTAAAAAAGCCAGGCCAAAGATGATGCCGAATACGCCGACAGACACCAGTGCAGGATAAATATCTCCACCTTTCTCAAACACTAATATCAAGGAAGCAATCAACAACAATCCAAGATAAATCCTCGAGATTATCTTCTTTTTCATACTCTATTGAATTCCACACATGAGTTCAGTTTGCCAACCCGATGAAAAATAGCACAGATTGTCAGAGATACTGTAAATAAAATGCTAAAAAATGCCCTCATCCCGTAGAACATGCAAATTCGCTTTCCTGCGGGTAAACCCCGTACGATCAAAGTATTCCAGTATTTGAATCGCTAATTTCCGGCCAATCCCTAATTCATCTCGAAAATCGATTGCTGTCATGCCGCCCTTAGTCTGAGAATAGTTGCGAATTAAATCAGCAAGCTGCTGAATCTGCTGTCGATGGTAATAACGATCAGACACAATGGCGATAACGAGTCCTAATTGTGCCGCTTTTCGCAAAAGACGACGTATGACCTCTTCATCTTCCCCCATTTCAGTTGCCAAATCGCGCACCCACCACGCTTCCGTTTTAAAATAAGGCTCTGCTTTTAACCACAAACACGCCTGCTCTGGGGTAAACATCAATCCATGCTCAGGCAAATGCAACCAACCATGGGTTTGTTTCAGCACTTCTTGTTCCAATAGCCGATTGATAAGTTTATAAGCCAGCATGTCATCCAATGTCGGCAAAGCCATTCGTTTCAAACGCGCTTTACCCACGCCCAATTGATCAGGGTGTTTTTCGTGGTATTCCTCGACGGTCTGCAATAGCTTTTGTTCTGCCTGCACCACATGATGCAGTGATAATACCCAATCACCCGCAACCATCACCTCCATCCCAACCAACAAGTTGCTGAGCTGACTTTCTGTCAACTGGCGTGCCCAGGCAAAGTGGCTAAGTAACAGGGCACCACGTGTTAAATATAAAGTGAGATTTTCCAGATGGCTGCTCGTTCGGGCCAGTTGGGATAACCAATGAAGAAATTCAGGCTGACGTTTCCCTCTGCGCGGGGAATTTAAGCTAACGACTCGTGCCCCAGCCAGCGTTTTTCTGGCACTGATATCACGCAGTACCAAGCGATCATTTTCCACCAGCCACAAAGGACGATCCAGCGTCAGCTCAGCCAATATTGGCGTAGCAGTTAGCGAGTTCAGGATAGAAATTCTGCCGGTGATATGGCTGGCGGCATGATGGATATGGAAAGATTGCCAGTTTTGCAGCGGTAAATCCGCTTCAATTTCGACTAACACTTTTTCAGCCACAAACGAGGGTTTTTGTAATAGCAGCCAGTCGCCACGGGAAATTTGCTCTTTGCTGATATCCCCCACAATATTCAACGCGATACGCTGTCCCGCTGTAGCACATTGAACGAGTTGATTCTGGGCGTGCAAGCCACGCACTCTCACGCTTTGCTCACTACCAGTCAGCCATAACATATCGCCAACATTGACACGTCCCGCTAACGCCGTTCCGGTGACAACCAATCCTGCACCTTTAATAGTAAAAACTCGATCGATAGCCAAACGAAAGCGTTGCTGTAATTTTTCATGTTGTGGATTTTGCCGGAAGCGAGCTTGGTGGATAGACTGCAAATGCTCTCTTAGTGGGATAATGCCTTCTTTTATGGCGGCTGCCGTTATAAACAAAGGCACCGATTGCCAACCTTGTGATGCTAATAATTGCCCGACTTGTTGCCGGACTTCTTCAATCCGTGCTTGTTCAACGCTATCCGCTTTGGTCAATACAACCGTAATATCAGGTCGCCCAATCAAACGCAAAATTGCCAGATGTTCCCGTGTCTGAGCCATGACACCATCATCACAAGCGACAACCAGCAGGATATGATCTATTCCCCCCATCCCCGCTAACATATTCGGCAGGAATTTTTCATGTCCGGGTACATCGACAAACCCCACCGAAGATCCATCTGGCTGCGGCCAGTAGGCATAACCGAGATCGATAGTCATCCCGCGTTTTTTCTCTTCCGGCAAATGGGTAGTATCAACCCCCGTGATCGCTTGAATGAGCGTCGTTTTACCGTGATCAACATGTCCCGCTGTGGCAAAAATCATAGTTATCAAGCCTATTTCTTATAACAGCAAAAGTGCCTGCAATAATGAATTTCCATCTTCCAGGCAACGCAGATCCAACCATAACCGCCTATCATACAGACGCCCAATCACCGGTTTTTTCAAATTGCGCCATTGGTGAGCCAAATTTTCCAATGTGCTGCCACGACCATCGATGGCGGTAAAAGTCAGCGACCAACTGGGCAACCGATCCACTGGCAAAGAACCACTGCCAATTTGGGAATAGCAAGGTTCATCACGAACAATAAATTTTTCGCTGTAATATGCCTGAAGTTGGGGAATGAGCTGTTGCGCCATATCACGGATTTCACCCTGTGTACGAGTCAGCAGGCGCAAAGTCGGTAAGTTCTGGCGAAGTTGCTCAGGGTGTTGATAGAGACGCAAAGTGGCTTCCAATGCCGCCAACGTCATTTTGTCTGCCCGCAATGCGCGCTTTAGGGGATGCTGCTGGATAGCGTCTATCCACTGTTTTTTGCCAACAATAATGCCAGCTTGCGGGCCACCCAATAATTTATCACCAGAAAAGGTCACCAAATCGATACCATGGTTCAGGTAATCCTGAGGCATCGGTTCAGCCGGCAAACCATACTGTGTCATATCGATCATGGAGCCACTGCCAAGATCGATGGCTGTCGGGATTTGGGATGCCATACCCAGCGTCGCCAAGGCTTCTGCCGATACTTCAGCTGTGAAGCCTTCAATACTGTAATTACTGGTATGCACCTTCATCAACAAGCCGGTATCAGAATTGATTACCCGCTGATAATCTTTTAAATGCGTTCGGTTAGTTGTTCCCACTTCCACCAAACGACAACCTGCTTGCACCATCACGTCAGGAATACGGAACGCCCCACCAATCTCTACCAATTCACCGCGGGAAATGACAACCTCTTTTCCTTGCGCCACTGTTGCCAGCACCAGTAAAACAGCGGCGGCATTATTGTTAACGATGCAGGCATCTTCTGCCCCTGTTAACGTACAGAGTAAATCAGCCAATGCGCGATCACGGTGCCCGCGACTGGCGCCATCAAGAGAATATTCCAGCGTGACCGGCGAACGCATTGCCTGTGTCACGGCTTCAATTGCCGATTCTGCTAACAATGCACGGCCCAAATTGGTATGAAGCACCGTTCCGCTCAAGTTAAAAACGGGTTTCAATGCAGAAGCTTGAACCTTGTCCAATCTTCGCTGCAATAATGCAGCCCAATCGTCACTCCACTCTGGCAAGGTCTGATATTCGCGAATATTAAATCGCGCCTGTTCTTGCATGTCCCGCAATATCTCCACCACTTGCGTCTGTCCATATAACGCAATCAACGAGGTGATTTCTGGCTCCCGCAACAATCTGTCAATGGAGGGTAATTGGCGGTACAGCGAGTTGATTGCTTGTGTCATCGCTTTCCCACCCCATTTATTCGTTAGGAAACAAAAAAGGGTTCAGGCTACTGCGGGCAAAACCTTCTTCTTCCATTTTTGCATCCAGAATCAATGACGCCAGATCATCGGCCACAGCATCGATATTCGGATCTTTTTCCTGATACAGAATTTTGAGATAACTACCACAATCACCACAACTCTCTGCCTTGATTGCCGATTGCTCACTCTCCAGTGACCAATAACTCAGGTCACGACTTTGTTCACAGTTACTGCATTTAATACGGACAACATGCCACTCACTTTCACACAGGTTACAATGTAAGTAACGCAACCCTTGGTGAGTGCCGATTTGCACCACACTGGCAACCGGCATACTGCCACAGATCGGGCAAAACTGACGATGTTCTCCATATTCCGCCCGTGCCTTGCCGGGGATCAAACTGGCCATTTGTGCCCAATAGACAGATAACGCTGCCCAGACAAATACCGCCTGATCAGCACTAACTTTGCTGAATTCACTATTAAACAGCGCACTCGCCATCTCTTCTAACTCTTGTTCTGAATTTTTTGCCAGATTTTCGAGGGCAGGTTTCACATGTTCAGGTACGATAGGCAGCAATTCCGCAATCAGTGCGTGCAGAATATTCTGCCAATGCTGGGTACGGTGCAATGTTTTGCAATCCAATGGGACACGAATTTCTTGCTGGGAATGACCAAGAAGCTCATCCAATTCTATCTCCAGCGGATTGTCATACCACGCTTTTTGCTGTGCTTGGGCAATTTCTGCCGCAAAATTCAGGTAACTTGCAAATGGATTGCTTTCGGTTGCCAATGTCTTCAGGCGTTCAGCGCGCTGCTGGTAAAGTGTTTTCAGGTTAGCAAACAATAATGGGGGAATAGGGGCAATGCGAATACTCATGAATCTTACCTTCCAGTTATGTTGAATGTCAGTCCCCAACCATCTTACCCCGCCAAACAGCGGAATGGCATTGCCAGAACCTATCGATTTCAAATTACAGACCACAAAGCAGTAACGTGGATAAATTTCAACACAAACTTACTGCCATCACAAAAATTCAGGTTAGACTATTGAATAATTGTAAAGGGGAATGGTGGATATGACAGCGTGATAACCAGCACTCTTCTTAATTTGAAATATAGATATATTGAAGAGGTTGATAATGAAATTAACACCTGAAAAATTGCTATCTGCAATAGAAAAATACGCCCATACTTCCGAGCAACAGCGCTCCTTAACGCCAAATCAGATACAGTGGTTTTCCGATCCAGAAAACGTCTTCTTGTTGATTAGCCTGGTGCTAGCGCTGCCCAAAGAAGCGATGACGGAGATAGGAGACAGCATTAACCATTGGCTTGAAGTTGCCATAGCGGAACTTGCATTAACAACAAACAAATTGCCTGCTGAAACTAAACAACTGTTCGAAGAGATCATTGAGCAAATCTTGCTGAATACCAAAGAAGAATTCGAAATTAATAGCGAATGCATGTTGTTATGTGTATCAATTCTGAAAAGAAATCAGTTTCATATCAACACTGACATCACCCAGCTACTGGATGCTCCTCAATCTACTGATGACACCAACATAGCAACTTTCCCTAAAAAATCCTTAAATTTGAACCAACTGTTTAAGCAGTTTGAAATTGATTCTGGCATTGAATTTATTGACTTTTTTGAAAACGGTCTATCCGTCACGCCCCATGAAGCCTTACCTCATCTGTTGGCAGAAGTCGCCAAGCATTCATGGGGTATCGATGCCCTGTTATTACTCACTCAATACTTTGAAGAACCCGTTGCCCTTGCCTGTGCGCAAGCATTGGACGATTGCCCTTCTTCTGCATGGGCAAACTTATCCTACCTGCAACTGATCAATCTGTGTGCACGATTTAACCGCCATCCAGCCATTCACTCCTGTTTTAAGCGTTGGAAAAAAAAGGCGATGTCGCACCACAATAAGCCACGGGAAACAGCGAAGATACACGAATTATACGTCACTCATGTTGATGGAAATGACTGTGCCAGCATGATGATGACAATTACACTGGATGGTGAAGAATATCAAATGAATATGATGCTGGATTTTAAATCTGGTATCCGCGAAAGCTTTATGAATATTGCTCCTGAGAACACAATCCCCGAACTGATTGAAGAGTTGAGCAATAATAGTGAAGCATATGTTGACTTTACTCCGGTCTCCCCTGACTGGCTGCAACAAATTTTACCGTGGATATTTTCAGTCCAGCAAAATAAACATACCCCACTCGATCTCAACTCACTTTATTGGTTGTCACAACTTCCCGTCGAATGGACACAGCCAGCAGCATTTGAGCTTGAACACTGGAGCCAGAAGTTCGGGTATAAAGCTGACCTGAAGCGACAGGATCAGAATCGTCTTGGCATCACCATGGGTTCACCATTAATACTGTCTTGGCTGGCGCCGGAAGAATGCCTGTTGAAAGCGAAAAAACCCAGGGATTTATTGAAGCTCTATTACTACGCAAACCGCGAGCTGTTTATTGAACGTCTGACTTATTCCGCTTCAATTGAACAATACAGATTGCCACCACAAGCGCCATATCTGGTAGAGCAATATTTAGATTTGGCCTATGCCCTCAGAGATCCTGGATTAAGTCGCAAGAGATTTGCCTTATTTGATACCTTGTCTGAACTCAGCTTTGAATATTTCTACATGGAACAAGAGGAAGAGATTGAGCCACAAGGTTTGGTTGTTAAAGTGAGTTTATTCGATGCAACACCAGCCGTATGGCGCCGGATCCGTGTCAGCAATCAACTCACACTCAGTGAATTTCATGATGTGATACAAACTGCCATGGGCTGGGAAAATTCTCATCTATTCAGTTTTAGTTTTGCAGGAATCGATATTCCAGAAGAACAGTATGACCAATTGTGCATCGGTGCATTTCTGGAGGAAGCCGGCGATGAATTCAACTACCAATATGACTTTGGCGATGATTGGTTCCATCAAATAACAGTAGAGAAAGTTTTGCCAAAAGATATTATCCAGCCTGAAGTGACCGCAGGTAATGGCATGTGTCCGGCAGAAGATTCCGGTGGCATTTGGAATTGGAACTATTTACTCAAGTTGAGAAAAAAGAAACTCCTGACTGAAGATGAAGCAGAACAATTAGAATTTATAGGATTATCCCCAAGTGAATCACTGGAACCTTTTGATAAAAATAAGGTTAATAAAAGGCTCAAGGCACTCATCAGTCAATAAAAGTCAATAAACCGGAGGAGAAAACGGCCTCCGGTTTCCCGTACTTTACTGAGAGCAACGATAGCTAACCTGAGTTCCGTTTAAGCTGTCACTGGAACATCTTCTTCTGAGTAGAACACTTTCAGTGATGGTTTCTTCCATTTAAGGCAGTAAGCAATCAATCCACCTAAAACGGTAACGCAAAATTAAATGCGGTACTCTATCATGCGTTTTAGAAGCAGCGCCTGTATGTCTTGACGTTGATTTAAAATGATGTGTACGACTACATCAGTTTCCGAATCGACAGTGTAAAGGATCCTGTATCCATTTTTTGCATTACATTCACGATACTCAAATACACCAATCTTACTTAACTGAAACGAGATTGGGCACGATAATGGAAAAATGCCCACCTTACTTTCGAATTCTGAAATGAAATCGTTAATTATGGGTGAAGGATCAATATCTTTAGCCCGTAAAAAGTTCGCAATATCTTTAACGCTATATTTTGCAGTGTCAGTGTATTTTATTGTTACAGTTTTATTTTCGGACACATTTCCCCCCAGGGCAACCGCATGAGTTATCAGCATGTTAAAACAAACAATTAATTAACACTAAAGTCTTGATGAGAACACCTTGTGTGGTTAATTATAGAGCAATAAGGTGAACCAACATTACGTCATATTCGCTTAAATATTGTGTATTGAATCCATTCTGAAACATATATTTAACAAAAAATCAACTCGTGCGGGAGCCCTGCATTTCCCCCTGGTTATTGATAAGTATTAAATATCTTCCAATAACTGGTCACGCGAATGTAATTTTCCTGACTGTTTGTCTTTTTGAGATATCGCAAGTAATTTCAGTAATGCAATAGCATCATCTCGTTGTTTGCGGTCTTCAAAGGATTCAATAACGTAAGCAGGCAGGCCATTCTGGGTAACCAGTATTGGCTCCGACAGCTCAAGCATAGCGGCATGCTTTTTTATGTAGCTGATTGTTTCTATTTTCATTTAATTGCTCCTATTGTAAGAAATAATCTTACTTTAATAACGAAGAGTTACCGCTTTATGTTTGCATAAACTAATAGTGACAAATTCTTTGCCAATCCATTGGCGTAGAATTACTATTTTTGCATATGCAGCCAGTAAGCTTCGTGCTGACATTAAGAAGATGTCAGATACGCTCGGCACTTAAGCCGCTTTGTGATTTCAAATTTTGTCTGATGTTTTATGCCAAATTCCGCTTTGGTGCACTTTAGTAACTAAAGTAGTCTTAATTTAGTCTATATTTGGTTCCTTTTCAATGTGTAAAATATTTTTTATATCCATTTGATTTATTTTCCACTGAAAATTACAACTAACATTAATCACCACTTTCCGTTTTTTGTCCCTCATTTCAGGGACAAAAACAAGAAGTGGCTATCAGAGTACACAAAATACCCTGCCTTAAACTCACTCTTTTTCTTTTTGCTGCTCTTGTTTCACCATTTCACGATACCAACGTGGATGATGTTTTTTCGCCCAGCCACGTGTGACCCAACCTTCTACCATTGCTCGCACTGATCCCTTCACCCAAAACGCCGCATAAGCATGGATGATGATCGTCAGGATCAGACCAACCGCCGCCAGTGAGTGAACCAGCAAAGCAATTCTGATCAATGGGATAGGAAAATATTCCGCAAAATACGGGCGCCAGATAATAATGCCGCTAATAAGCAGTAGAAACAGGCAGAGACTTACTGACCAGTAAATGCCTTTCTGTCCGAGGTTATACTGCCCGATATCCCCCGCTTCCTCATTACGCAGTACCTTGTGAATATTTTTCGCCCATTCGATATCATCCCTGTTGATCAGATTATGTTTGAAATACCTGAAAAACATAAAGACAAACAGAAAGAACATCACCGAACCCGCAAACGGATGCAATATCCGTGACAATTGCGGCGTACCAAAGATATTCATCAGCCAGTTCAGGGAGGGGAAGAAAAAACCTAATCCACTGATGGCGGTAAACAGGAAGCAAATCACAACCGCCCAATGATTGATTCGCTCAACCGGAGAGTGGCGGATAATGATATCGTTACGCTTTTTCATTTCTTCACCTCCCCATTATTTGCCTTGTCCGAATCAACCTCTTTAAGTGCGCTTTCTTCTTCCTCTCTGGAAATACGGTTCGGACCAATACCCACGTAATGGAAAATGGCAGCAGCAAAAGTCGCGGCAAAACCGATTGCAGCTAATGGCTTCCAGATACCTTTCCAGAAGGTGACAGTTGGGCTTATAGCCGGATTATCCGGCAATCCATGATAGAGTTGAGGCTTATTGGCATGGTGCAGCACATACATGACATGGGTTCCACCTACGCCTTCGGGATCATACAGGCCGGCATTTTCATAGCCACGCCCCTTAAGCTCTTCAACCCGCTCTGCCGCCAGCGCTTTCATATCCTGCTTGCTACCAAAATGAATCGCACCGGTTGGACAAGTTTTCACACATGCCGGTTCTTGTCCTACACCAACACGGTCAACGCACAAAGTACATTTGTAGGCACGATTATCCTCTTTGTTGATACGCGGTACATTGAATGGACAACCGGCAATGCAATAGCCACAGCCGATACACTGTTCTGACTGAAAATCAACGATGCCATTGGCATATTGAATAATTGCGCCTTTCGCCGGACAAGCTTTCAGGCAACCCGGATCGGCACAGTGCATACACCCATCCTTACGGATCAACCATTCCAGCTTGCCATGCTCCTCCACTTCGGAAAAGCGCATCACTGTCCATGACTTCGCTGTCAGGTCAGCCGGATTATCATAAACGCCAACGTTGTGCCCAATTTCATCACGAATGTCGTTCCATTCTGAACATGCTACCTGACACGCTTTACAGCCAATACAGGTTGTCACATCGATCAGCTTTGCCACTTCTTGCTGGTGATCCCGCACACGAGGCGCGGGAGTCAATGAATGGGTAGCAGAGCGACGAATAATGTCCTGGGTTTGCAATGACATAATTTTTCTCCCTTACACCTTTTCCACATTAACCAGAAATGCCTTGAATTCCGGCGTCTGCGTATTGGCATCACCGACAAACGGCGTCAGGGTATTCGCAATAAAACCTTTCTTCGCCGCGCCCAAAAAGCCCCAGTGAATCGGAATACCGATGGTATCCACTTCACGGCCGTGAACATTCAAGGTACGAATACGCTTCGTCACCACCGCCTTGGCCTTGATATAACCACGGCTGGAGCTAACTTTAACGGTATCGCCCTGTTTGATGCCCTTTTCTGCCGCCAACCGTTCACCAATTTCCACAAACTGCTCTGGTTGGGCGATGGCGTTTAGCAACGCATGTTTTGTCCAGAAATGGAAATGCTCAGTCAGGCGGTAGGTGGTGCCGACATAAGGGAATTTATCGGCTTTCCCCATAGCTTCAAAATCGCTCTTGAACACACGGGCGGCCGGATTGGAAACCACATTCGGATGTAACGGATTGGTTCCCAACGGCGTTTCAAACGGCTCGTAATGCTCAGGGAACGGCCCTTCTGCCATTTTGTCGATGGCAAACAAGCGCCCCATGCCTTCTGGCTGCATGATAAAAGGTCCAACATCCGTTCCTGGGGCTGCATTGCTGTAATCTGGAATATCTACTCCGCGCCATTGATCACCATCCCATGCAATCAACTGGCGTTTAGGGTCCCACGGATTGCCCTGTGGATCAGCAGATGCGCGGTTATACAAAATGCGGCGATTCAGTGGCCACGCCCATGCCCAACCCAGTGTATTCCCTATCCCGGATGGATCAGCATTATCGCGGCGCGCCATCTGGTTACCATCCGGCGTCCAGCTTCCAGCGAAAATCCAACAGCCGCTGGCGGTAGTGCCATCATCACGCAATTGGGCGAAAGAGGATAATTGCTGCCCTTTTTTCACCAAAACCTTGCCGTTGTTATCCAGCAAATCAGCCAAAGCGCGACCATTACTTTCTTGGGCCACCTCTTCCGCTGTTGGTGCGTCAGGATCGAAATAATCCCATGTCATGCTCAAGACTTGTTCTGGCGCAGCACCGCCTTCTTCACGGTACAAATCACGCAGACGCTTGAAAATACCCGACAAAATTTCACCATCCCCAATCGCTTCCCCTGGCGCGTCCGCACCTTTCCAGTGCCATTGCAGCCAGCGAGCTGAATTGACTATTGAGCCATTCTCCTCGGCAAAACAGCAACAGGGTAAACGGAATACTTCAGTCTGAATGTTGGCAGGATCAACATCGTTGAATTCACCATGATTTTGCCAGAATGATGACGTTTCGGTACTGAGAGGATCAACCGTGATCAGGAATTTCAGCTTCGACAAAGCGGCGACGACTTTATTCTTGTCCGGGAATGATGCTATCGGATTGAAGCCCTGACAGATATAGCCATTCACTTCCCCTTTCGACATCATTTCAAAATATTGCAAGACATCGTAAGGCTTATCCCACTTCGGCAACAAATCGAAGCCCCAATCATTCTCTTTACGGGCATGATCACCATAAAAACTCTTCATCAGGCTGACAAAGAACTTCGGATAATTTCCCCAATAGTTGACCTGACCTGTAACGGTGGCTTTTGGTGTGTTCGCCTGCAAATAGGTTTGCAAGTCGGCCTGTTTCTCCGATGGCAGGGAGAGATACCCCGGCAGGCTTTGGGATAACAACCCTAAATCTGTCAGTCCCTGAATATTGGAGTGACCGCGCAGCGCATTGATGCCACCGCCTGCCATACCCATATTACCGAGCAGCAATTGGATTATCGCCATTGTACGGATATTTTGGGCGCCGATGGAGTGTTGCGTCCAACCCAGTGCATACAGGAAAGTAGCGGTTTTGTCTTTCGCGCTGGTTTCTGCCAGATATTCACACACCTTGAGGAAATCTTCCCTCGGTGTTCCACAGATATCAGTCACGACATCCGGTGTATAACGACTGACGTGAGCTTTCAGTAGGTTCCAGACACAACGTGGATGGCTCAGCGTTTTGTCCCGTTTGGCAAAACCCTTCTCATCTAGCTCATAGTACCATGTCGTTTTATCGTATTTGCGATTTTCAGCATCATAGCCACTAAACAGGCCATCATCGAATGAGAAATCTTCCCGCACAATCAGGCTAGCATTGGTGTAAGCCTCGACATACTCACGGTTAATTTTTTCATGGGTTAGCAGGTATAAAATCACACCTGACAGGAAGGCAATATCCGTACCAGAACGAATAGGCGTGTAGAAATCCGCCACGGATGCCGTACGGGTAAAGCGAGGATCGATAACAATCAGTTTAGCGTTGTTGTGAATTTTAGCTTCCATCGCCCAACGGAAACCGACAGGATGTGCCTCAGCGGCATTCCCGCCCATCACGACAATCAAGTTCGCATTCTTAATATCCACCCAGTGGTTGGTCATCGCACCGCGACCAAATGTTGGAGCAAGACTTGCTACCGTTGGTCCGTGTCAGACACGCGCCTGATTGTCTACGGCAAGCATGCCGAGAGCGCGACTAAATTTCTGCGATAGAAAACCGGTTTCGTTACTAGCCGCAGACGCACATAACATGCCTGTTGTCAGCCAGCGGTTAACCGTCACACCATCTTGGTTGGTTTGGATAAAATTGGCATCGCGATCTTGTTTCATCAATCTCGCGATACGATCGAAGGCTTCATTCCAGCTTATTCGCTGCCATTGATTAGAGCCAGGGGCACGATATTCTGGATAGCGCAGGCGATTTTTGCTGTGCACAAAATCCACCAAGCCAGCCCCTTTAGGACATAAGGCACCACGGTTTACAGGATGATCCGGGTCCCCTTCGATATGAAAAATAGTCGATTTGGCATTTTTGGCGCCATCACCAAGGCTGTACATCAATAATCCACAACCGACAGAGCAGTATGTACAGGTATTTCGGGTTTCACGCGCACGCAGCAATTTGTAGTTACGTGTTTGCGCAATCGCGGCGGTTGGGGCAAACCCCAGCGCGGCTGCCGTCGTACCCGCCATACCGCCAGCGCAGATCTTAAAGAACTGCCTTCTGCTGACTTGCATGGGGGATCTCCTCACTCACATTGCTCATTAACACACCGCATGACAGGAATTCCGCGGGTGTATTTGCTTCTTATCAGGACACAGATTGATAATATATTATCCACACAAACAGTATTATGAATCAAACTATTGGGGAATTCATTAATGAAAAATAAAAGGTCAGAAAATGAGTTAAACATGGAAGGGATCAGCGGTGTTTTTCGCACTAATGTACAACAAAAAAATGCCAAACAAAGCAACTCCTTGAACAGTCCAACGCCGGATTGGGTAGCAGAGGAAGTCCCTGTTGCATTGGTCTACAACGGTATTTCCCATGTCGTAATGATGGCAAGCCCGAAAGATCTCGATCATTTTGCTATCGGGTTTTCCTTGTCAGAAGGGATTATCACATCTGTGCAGGAAATTCGGGGGATTGATGCGATAGTTAGCTGCCATGGCGGCATTGAACTACACATTGAGCTTTCCAGCCGCCGTTTTGCGGGATTAAAAGAGCGCCGACGCAATATAGCAGGGAGAACGGGTTGCGGTATTTGTGGCACCGAACAACTCGCAGAGATCTTTCGCCCAATTACGCCCCTGCCTTTCACCCAAACGTTTTCGCTCTCCTACCTTGATGCTGCGCTTACCCAATTACCACATGTTCAGGAAATCGGCACACTCACCGGCTGTACCCATGCGGCAGGTTGGATTGATCCAGAGGGCAAATTGCTTGGTGGTTGTGAAGATGTTGGCCGCCATGTTGCACTGGATAAATTACTGGGAATGCGAGCAAAAACAGGCTGGCAACAAGGTGCCGTGTTAGTTTCCAGCCGTGCCAGTTATGAGATGGTACAAAAATCAGCTCATTGCGGGGTAGAAATTTTATTCGCCGTTTCTGCCGCAACCTCACTTGCCATTCAAGTCGCCCAGAAATGTAATTTAACGTTGATCGGATTTTGCAAGCCAGGGCGAGCAACAGTGTATACCCACCCTCAACGATTAGTGGATTAATTGAAACCCACTAACTCAATCTATCCTCAAAAATAACGTAATTTTGACCAACAATTAAACAAACCAGAAACATAATCATAACTTATGGTTTACAGCATTATTTAGGCAACATACATTTTATTTGCTGTGCATTTATTGCGCACTTTTGACACCAAAAGTTCAGGACGTTCTTATAACAGGATGACTACATATTCAATATTCAGAGAGACTACTCATGAAAAAAATCAATATATTCATCGCAATGTTAGGAATTCTTGGCGTTACAACACAAGTTCAGGCAAAAGTTGGTTATGGCATAAGCCAGCAAGAAACCGATCCACATCTTCTCATCGGAGAGGTAGATGGTAAGCCCGCTTTGGGTATCTCATTACCTCTAACAAAAGGTAAATTACTTCCTGCCTCCCAACTGAAAAATTTCGCTACACTCGACAAGAATGGCATTTATCATACCAAAATAAATGGTTCACGTTTCGGTATCGAGGACCAGTATATCGATATCGGTCAGGTTCCCAATACAGAAGTTTACTTTGGAGAATGGGCCCAAAAAACGCCCGATAAATCGGATGTCACTCATACTGTTTTTTATGCAGGCGAAAATGTGACAACCAATCTGCCAACAGGTGGCACTGCGTCCTATACAGTAAAAGGCTTAAGCCAGTATAGCGGCAATAATCTCCTCTCCGGCAAACTCGTTGCGGATTTTGGTAACAAAAAGCTGAATGGTTCACTGAGCAATGGTTCACTCAATATTGGTATCGATGCCAATATAAATGATGATGCCGGATTTTCCGGTAAGGCCACAGCCAACAGCAACATTAATGGCGTTACCGATGGAAAATTCTTCGGTGATTCCGCCTCCTCTCTGGCAGGGTATGCCAAATTTGATAGCGACAGAAACAAAGATACTGCCTTCGGCGGTACTAAAGAATAATTATTAATTCTCCAGAAAACAGTGTCATTTTGTTTTGGCGCTGTTTTCTCTTCATCTTCTTTACCCGATTTATTTCAAATAAATAGGTGTCTTATGAAGCGGATTTTGCTATGTCTGATCAAAAAAAAGTGACTGCAAAGGAAATATTGCCAATATTTCTTATGGTACTGCTGATCTCCGTCTTTTCCCCGACAGTTTATGCCACTGAAAATATTAACCCCAAGATTTGGCAAGAAGCACGATACAATCAACAACACAATCAACAGGAAATTGAAGTCCCAAACGCGACGTCTATAAAAGTGGAAAATAATCTTAAGGATATCAGTCAAGCTCTGTACCTTGCTATTAACCACCAGCAGTGGCAAAACGTCAGGCGCCTTTTGCTGATTTATCAAAAAATTCCCGGGTACGATCCGTTACTTATCGATTTTGCTCAAGGCAAGCTAGCACATCTTGCAGGGAATTTAGCACTGGCGACTTCTTATTATCAAAAGATCCTACGTCAAAAACCGCATTTTACTCGCATCAAACTGGAACTGGCCCGTATTTATTTTGAAGATCACAAAAATCGGGAGTCCGAACAATTATTTAAAGAAATCAGTAAACAATATCAATTACCAGAAATGGTCTTGGAGAATATTGACCGTTATCTGGCCGCAGTAACCCAAAGAAATGACTGGAGCGGTTCATTCTCATTTGGCTATGCCTATGACGATAATATCAATATGTCTCCAAATCAGAAACCCATCTGTCTGCGTTCTATCAAGGGACAGTGCATCGTTGAACGGAGCATACCGAAACCTATCAAAGCATGGGGCGGGACTTACAGCGCTACTTTAAGCCGACGTTACCCGCTTGTCGGCCATCACGGTATTTTTGGCCGCGGGCTGATTTATGGTGAAAATTATCGCAATTATCACGACGAAAACGAAAATATGTTCTTGCTGACCAGTGGTTACAACTACAAAAACAGGAACCAGGATTTATCCTTTGGCCCTCTATTTGAATATCAACAGCGGGCAGGGAAGACTGAATACCATGCTATCGGTGCCAAAATAGAGTGGCAATGGGCTATCACCAAACAAACCATCCTTAATGTTGAACTTGGACATAAGAAATTGAGTTATCAACCGCTTTACCGCAGGAAAGACGGCGAGCTTTCCTCATCCTATTTCAGCCTATCTCATGTTATCAATGAAAAATTAATTCTGTTTGGTGGCGGCAATTGGAGCTATCGAAATAATCAACACCCGGCAGATCGCTACCAACAATGGAGCATCAGTGCGGGAATAGCTGGACAACTCTATCCCCGCATTAATGGCTCACTGCTTGTTACTCTGAGGCAACAACGCTTCGGTGCTTACAGCGCATTATTGGGTGCCAGACGCCAGGACAATGAACAGATTTATACTGCCGCCCTTAAATTCCCAGCCGCTAAGATATTGGGCATGACACCCTCTTTAACTTTCCGCCATCGACACAATCGCAGTAATGTGAGCTGGTTATACAGTTATGATAAAAATGAGGTACAGATACAGTTAGAAAAATATTTTTAATCGAGGCTATGGTACATCCACAAATTAGGCTCAATGTAATAAGCCATCTGTTTTTCAACATCTACCACCAATGGCACCAGACCACCCGGAATGACGTATTCCCCGCTTTGCGGAAACTTCATGCCTGTCCATTCCTGCCATTGTTCCAAAGTGCCATAAATATCCATGGAGTGCAGGGCGGGCTTGATGATTTTGGCACCTAATCGACAATGGGTACGTATCCACGGATCAAATGGTTCGCCTTTATCATTTTTCCATCCGCAATATTCGATAAAGTCTTGTAGGGGATATTGGCTTTTCAAACTTGGCCTGACAGGAACAACCAGCCCCTGCAACCGCGCATCTCTGGCAGTCTGTTTCAAACTGTTAATTAATAAAGCCGGAATATTTTGCCCCCGAAACGCAGGATCAACTGTCACACTCAGGGCAGAAACCAGGTTGGCTTGTACCTTTCCTTTCGCTTTCCCACCAGCGTCAAATACAGCATCCCATCCTTCATCAGGCAATTGATCTAATGAATGATTTTTCCAGGGAAAAGGAATTGAGTTCAACAGGCCAATAAGACGCTCTTCTTTCCCTTGTTGCAGAACAGCAAGTTTTTGAAAGTGACTAAAACCAGGCTCATATAATTTATGCCAATGTTGTTCAGCGACTGCATCATAATTCATAAATAGAGGCCAATTGTTATCAATAAGCTCCTCTACCTCATCAACAAGATCTGTCCTTTCTTCAGCAGACTGAATAACAATCTTTGCTTCCATAATACATCTCCACTTAGGTTTTTTTCAGCCAGATAGATATATGAAAACCGATATACCCTTTATTCTTTTAAATAGCGGCTTTCTACAACGCAGAAAATAAATATATGGGTAAACATGTAGTTGATTGGTTCTTTGCGCTCAAATTTCACCATATCTCATTATTTTCCACAACAGGGGATACCTATTTCCCCATATAAAATATATGTATTAACGCGATGCTCGACTTTAACACCCAATAACGAGAGTTTGTTGAAGCCAATCGCGTTGTTTTTTACCTTGTTTAAAGTTGGCAAAAATACCTAATGTGTGAGAAAGCAG